>JAUNDR010000028.1 GCA_030525985.1 Slackia sp.
CAACCTTGCCAAGGTTGGGGTCGCGGGTTCGAGCCCCGTTGTCCGCTCCAGAATTCACAGCCCTGCATGTGCGGGGCTTTTTTATTGCCTCACGGGGCAATCCATCCCCTGGAAAACCTCGCCTCAGCGCGCTCTTTCTGTCTTCGCTCGAATAAAAGTTCCGACTATGTATCTCTGCACGGTTCGGTATGGGGCTTGAAGATAATTCGGGCCGTGTGCTTGAAAAGAGGGTATTCGTCGAGGTGCACGCTTGTTGGTTTTCGGCAATATGGCGCCCGCATGCCCCAGGGCGACGTTGCCTTCACTGAGAGGCATGCGGGCATGGCGCTGTCAGGCTACTTTTCGAGATAGGCGATCAGCTCGTCGCGGCGTTTCGCCGCCTCCTCGTATCCCTGTTCATAAAGGGCGAACAGCTTTTCGGGGTCTTTTTCCATATTGGAGATCGTCACGGGCGTGCTCGGCTGGATCATGTAGACTTCCCCCGCATCATGCAGTCGCCTGATCCACCGATAGGTGCGGTTGTATTCGAAATGGCGATGCTCCATGCGCTCGATGAAAAGGGGATAGTCGGCGTAAACGCGTCGCACGAGCGGCATGGTCTTGTTGGGGCTTTTCACATAGCTTGCATCCTGAGTGAGCACGACGATATGCTTGTCGGATGTTCCTGAGAGAATGGCATGAAGCAGCGGCACGCTGTCGCACGGGCCTCCATCGAGCAGCTTCTTTCCATCGACTTCGATGATCTTCGAAACGAGCGGCATGCTTGCGGAAGCCTGCAGATAGGATAGCTCGCGTTCGCTCTGCGCTTCTTTCATGATGTGGTAATCGGCTTCGCCTGTCTCAAGATTGCTTGCCACGGTGGTCAGCCTCATGGGGGAATCCCGAAAAGCCTCGAAATCGAATGGCTCGAGCGTATTGGGAATGGCGTCGAACATGAAGTCTTTGCGAATGGCGCTGCCGGTGAGGGCGAAATTGCGCATGGAGAGATAGCGGGAATCCCCGCAGTATTTCGTATTGAGATAGCAGGTGCGTCCTATCTCTCCTGCGATGTAGCTGTATCCGTTCAAGGCGCCGGCGCTTGTTCCATAGACGTTTTTGCACCAAATGCCGTTATCCATCAAGAAGTCGAGAACGCCTGCGGTGAATTGGCCGCGCATCGCGCCGCCTTCCAATATGAGATTCGCATCGGTCAAAGCGGCTCCTGCATATGCGGGACTGCGGTCGTTTCGGGCGGTGCGGGAAGCAAGCGGTTGCTCCATTGCGGTTCCCTCCTTTTCCTTGGTGTCTTCAGGCGAAATATAGCGCAGGTCGCGCAGGGCGACGCGTCTTTCTTCAATGCGGTTGCGAATCGGTTATCTTGCCGGTCGTGCGTATTCCGTTTCGATCGGACTTCGAGGCGCGCCCTGTCTTTCTGCGATCCCGGAACCTTCGCAAAGGGGCGGGGCGCAATGCTTCTCAGCGCGCAATCTGTGCCGTTTGCTGCGTTCGCTTGCGTCGATTCGATTATATGTTATTATATGAGTATCAAATATCGTATCGGCATGTGCGGCCTGGCGTCAAGCCCGTCTCGCATGACCGACCTCATGAAAGGATTTTGTCATGGCTCAGGTTATCGGCTCTTCCGAATTCCAGTCCAAGGTACTCGATTCCGACGTCCCCGTTCTCGTCGATTTCTTCGCAACGTGGTGCGGTCCGTGCAAAATGGTCGCTCCCATTCTTGACGAGGTCGCCGAGGAGGTTGCGGGCAAGGCACTCGTCTACAAGGTCGATGTCGACCAGTCGCCCGATTTGGCGCAGCGCTACAGCGTGATGAGCGTTCCGACGATGATCGTGTTCGAAAACGGCCAGGTCAAGAAAACCTCTCTGGGCGCTCAGCCGAAACAGGGCCTTTTGGCGCTGCTCGATTAGAGAATTCCGATTTGCAACCCGGCTTTCGAAGCCGGGTTTTTCTTAGCCGCCCGCGCCGTCGCGCGAGAAGGCGGCGGTTCGTTACCAAGGAGGTTTTCGCGATGACGGATATCGTCGATCGTTTCGATGTGGCGGTGATCGGACAAGGCCCCGCAGGCATGACCGCCGCTTTGTATGCCGCCCGCTCCGGCCTTTCCACCGCGTCTTTCGAGCGCATGGGCGCAGGCGGTCAAATGACCGATACCGAACAGCTCGACAATTACCCCGGCTTTACCGAAGGCATCGCGGCTTTCGAGCTTGCTTTCGCCATGAGCGGGCAGGCGGCTCGTTTCGGCGCGCGCACCGTCAACGAAGAGGTTGTCGAGCTCGATTTGCATGCGAATCCCAAGCGGATTGCGACGGCATCGGGTTCGGTGTACGAGGCCGATGCGGTTATTCTGGCTACGGGCGCGGTGCCGCGGCCGTTGGGAATCGAGGGCGAGAAGGAGCTTGCCGGGCGCGGCGTTTCGTATTGCGCCACATGCGACGGGGGGTTTTTCCGCGATAAACGCGTCGCCGTTATCGGCGGAGGCAACACCGCCGTCGAAGATGCCCTGTATCTCGCGCGCATTTGCTCCGAGGTGCATATCATCCACCGTCGCGACGCGTTCCGCGCCGATGCCATTTACACGCGTCCGCTTGCAGATCTGCCGAATGTGATGTTGCACATGGAATGCGTGGTCGAAAGCCTTCACGAAAGCGAAGGCAGGGTGTCGGGCGTCGCCTTGCGCAATACGAAGACGGGCCGACAAGATTCCATCGACGTCGAAGGGGTGTTCGTCGCGGTGGGCACCATGCCGAAAAACGACTTGTTCGCCGATTCGGGCCTGGCGATGGATGCGGCGGGATATGTCGTTGCCGACGAAACGGGCAAGACGGACATTCCCGGAGTTTTCGTGGCGGGAGATGTGCGCACGAAGGCGTTGCGCCAGGTTTCGACGGCCGTCGGCGACGGTGCCAACGCCGCTCATGCGGCTTTCGAATACCTTTCGCTTCGATAGCTTTATAATGCAATATTTTTGCGGCGGGTCGCAGGAATGCGGCCCGCTTCACGTATGCGTCCGCCATTCGCGACTCAGGCGGTCGCTGCATCGTTTCATGAGAGGGAGGAAATTCGACATTATGAAGATGAAGAAAGCACTTGCGTCGCTCGTATGCGCGGCGATGCTGGCATGCGGCCTGTTCGTTTTCGCGGGTTGCTCGAATACCGAGCCCGGCCAGGCTTCCCAGGACGACGGCGCGCAGTCGCGACCGATGGCGATGCGCATCGGCACGATGCAGACCGAGGATTCGCTGCCGTTCTGGGTGGCCGAGCAAAACGGGTCCTATGGCGATGCCCAGGTTGAAATCGTCACGTTCCAAAGCGCCCAAGAGCTGTTGACGGCGTTCGCCGCCGGCGAGATCGATGCGGCGATGACCGACGTGCAGCAGGCTGCGGCGCTGCAGCTTTCGGGAACCGATGTGCGTTTGGGCTGGGTGACGCTGGGCGCCGATGCCTCGCAGGGCCGTTTCGGCATCATGACGTCTCCCGAGTCGGGCATCGAAAGCCTGAGCGAGCTCGCGGGCGTGGGCATCGGGGTCGGATCGAACACCGTTCCCGAATACGTGATGGACAAACTGATGGAGGCGGCGGGCGTTTCCGCCGACCAGGTGGTGGTCGAGGAAATCAAGAAGATGCCCGTGCGTTACGAGTCCATGGCGAACAACCAGGTCGCAGCGGCGGCCTTGCCCGCGAGCCTGCTTGCCCTCGGCGAGGCGTCGGGCATGGTCCTTCTGGCCGATGACACCCAAGGCGAAAATATCAGCCAGTCCGTTCTCGTCGTGCGCGATGCGTGGCTGCAGGATGGCGGCGCCTCCGCTTTCGATGCGGTGCGTTCCGCATGGAACGACGCCGCTTCCGCCATCGGCGCCGATCCCGAAGCGTATCGCGCTTTGCTGGTCGAAAAGGCGAACCTTCCGGCTCCCGTGGCCGATACCTATCCTGTCAGCACGTATCCTCAGGCGGAGATGCCCACCGAAGAAATGGTGCAGCCCGTGCTCGATTGGATGTTTGAGAAAGGCTATATCGCCCAGGCGATGACTTACGATGCGAACGAAGGAACGCTTGCTGCATCCTAGCGCCGGCGTCTGTTCCGACGGGCTTCTGGCGGCGCGCCGTCGATCCGCGCGCGAAGCCCGCCTGCCGTCGATGTCCGACGACTCTCCCTCGGGCATGGTCGGGCGCGAAGAGCGTGCGGCTTGTCGGTATGGAAAGCCGATGGCGAGGCTTTCGACGTGGTAATATATACGACTGGCAAATCACAGACATTACGGAATGCGGCTCTGCCGCTCGAATAAGGAATGCATCATGCGCGATAAGCTCGAAAAGATCATCAAAGGCTACGAAGACCTGCAGGAAAAGCTCGGCGATCCCGCGGTTTTGGCCGACCAGAAGGAATACACCCGCCTCTCGAAAGAGTATGCGGGGCAGGGTCCGCTGGTCGCCAAGGCGCGCGAATACGTCCAGGCGTGCGACGACATCGCCGACGCCAAGGAAATGCTCGACGACCCCGACATGAAAGAATTCGCCCAGGAAACGATTTCCGCTGCCGAAGCGAAGCTTCCTGCGCTCGAAGACGACATCAAGTTCATGCTCATTCCGTCCGACCCCGCCGACGAGAAGGACATCATCGTCGAGATCCGCGCGGCGGCGGGCGGCGATGAGGCCGCCATTTTCGCGGGCGACCTGTACAAGATGTACATGCGTTTCTGCGAGCATCATCGCTGGAAGGTCGAAACCATGGACGTTTCCGCTTCCGAGGCGGGCGGATACAAGGAAATCCAGTTCAAGGTGAAAGGCGATAAGGTCTATTCGGTCATGAAGTTCGAATCGGGCGTCCATCGCGTCCAGCGTGTTCCGAAGACCGAGAGCCAGGGCCGTATCCACACTTCCACCGCCACGGTGGCCGTGCTTCCCGAGGCGGACGAGATCGATATCGAAATCAACGAGAACGACCTACGCATCGACGTGTATCGCGCGGGCGGCCCCGGCGGCCAGTGCGTCAACACCACCGACTCGGCCGTGCGCATCACGCATCTTCCGAGCGGTCTCGTGGTGCAGTCGCAAGACCAGAAGTCCCAGCTGCAGAACAAGATCGCGGCCATGGCGGTTTTGCGTGCCCGCCTGTACGAGAAGATGCTTGCCGAGCAGCAGGCCGCCGAAGGCGCCGAGCGTCTTGCCCAGATCGGTTCGGGCGACCGATCCGAGAAGATCCGTACCTACAACGGACCTCAGGACCGCGTGACCGATCATCGCATCGGATTCAACTCCACGTATAACGGCGTTCTTCTGGGCGACGGCCTGGGCGATGTGATCACTGCATTGCAGGCGGCCGATCGCGCTCGCAAGCTCGAGCAGGCGGTCTAGCGAATCGCTTCTTGAAGTCTTTCGATTCGAAGCGCCCGGCTTGTCCGGGCGCTTTATCGTTGCCGGAGAACCGTCGTGCGCGGCGGGGAAGAAAGGGCGTCTTATGGCGAATTCCTCGGATATATGGACCATCAAAGCGGCTCTTGATTGGACCGTGGGATATCTGGAGCGTAAAGACGACGAGAACCCGCGCCTGTCCGCGGAATGGCTTCTTGCCGAGGCGACGTCGATGCGCCGCGTCGATCTGTATGTGAACTTCGACCGGCCGCTTTCGACGGACGAGAGGGCGGTTTTTCGCAATTACGTGGCGCGTCGCGCAGCGGGCGAGCCGCTGCAGTACATCACCGGCGAGGTGGCGTTTCGCCATATCGCGGTGAAGGTCCGTCCGGGCGTGCTCATCCCGCGTCCCGAAACGGAGGTCTTGGTCAGCGAGGCGCTCGGCATGCTCCCCGCCCGCCCGCGCCGTTGCGCGACCGACTCGCTGTCGTATGAGGAGCAGGCGGCGCTCGCATCTGCGCGAAACGCCGGCGATTCCGACGGAGCCGCCGCTTCGGTTCCCGCGACATGCGAACAGGAAGAAGGGCGCGTTCTTGTCGCCGATATCTGTACGGGTTCGGGGTGCATCGCATGCTCGATCGCCCATGAGTATCCTTGCGCGCAGGTGATCGCCACCGATATATCGCCCGAAGCCGTAAGCCTTGCGCGCGAGAACGTTTCGGCGCTGGGTCTTGCCGAGCGCGTCGACGTCATGGAATGCGACCTTGCGGGCGATCTGGTCGTTTGCAAACCGTCGGCTTTCGACCTGCTGGTGTCGAATCCGCCCTATATTCCCGATAGCGTGATGGATGAGCTTCCCGAAGAGGTGTCGGCCCATGAGCCGCGCTTGGCGCTGGCGGGCGGCGCCGACGGGCTGGACGTGTTTCGCAGGCTGCTCGACCAGGCGAGGATTCTGCTCAAGCCTGGGGCGGCGTTCGCTTTCGAGTTGCATGAGGAGTGTTTGGATGCGGCGCGCGATCTTGCGTGCGCGGCGGGCTATGCCGACGTGAGGGTCGTCGACGACCTTGCCGGGCGTCCGCGCATTCTGACCGGCCGCCGCCGGGGATAGCGTCTCGGCGCGGCGGAGACGCTGACGAAGAACTTCGCGCCGCTTCTCCGGCGGCGTTATCGTGCGCGGAGATCGTGCGGGTATAATGCGGCGTCGCAGCCTATTGGGAAGAATCGGGCTTCGTTTTCAGCATCCGTGCGTGCAAGGAGTATGCCGTGAAGGTTTTGATTACCGATAGAATCGTCGACGAGGGAATCGCCATTCTCGAAGGGAAGGGGCATACGGTCGACGCCCGCTACGATCTGACGCCCGAGGAGCTGCTCGCCATCGCGCCCGATTACGATGCCTTCATCGTACGCAGCGCCACGCAGATGAATGCGGAGGTCATCGCGGCCGCCAAAAAGTGCAAAATCATCGGTCGTGCGGGTGTGACCTGCGACAATATCGATGTCGATGCCGCTACGGCGTGCGGCATCCCCGTTTGCAACGTCCCTACGAGCAACATCGTTTCCGCCGCCGAGCACACTATGGCGCTGATGCTCGCCGCCGCCCGCGAGATTCCCGCGGCCGATTCGTCGGTGCATCGCGGCGTATGGCGTCGCGATTCGTTCATGGGCCACGAGCTGTTCGAGAAGACGCTTGCGATTTTCGGCTTGGGACGCATCGGCGGCCTGGTGGCCGAGCGTGCGCGCGCATTCGGAATGCGCATCGTGGGATACGACCCGTATTGCTCGCCGACGCGCGCGAGCCAGCTGGGCGTGACGTTGTGCGACGACATGAATGAGGTGCTCGCCGTCGCCGATTTCATCACCGTGCATGTGCCGCGCACCGAAGAGACGCACCATATGTTCGCCGCCGAGCAGTTCGCCGCGATGAAAGACGGTGTCGTGCTGGTGAACACCGCCCGCGGCGGAATCGTCGACGAGGCGGCCCTGGCGGATTTCATGGCGGCGGGACGCGTGTTCGCGTGCGGCATCGATATGCTCGAAGCCGAACCTGCGGCGCAGACCCCCCTGGCGGAATTCGACCGCGCCGTTCTCACGCCCCATCTCGGCGCCAATACCGAGGAAGCGCAGATGCGCGCGGGCGTCAATATCGCACGCTATGTCGCCAACGGGCTCGAAGGACTGGTGGTTCCCACGGTGATCAATATGGTCGCCGACGATCTGGCCGATTCCGTGGCGAAATACATTCCCGCTTGCCAGATGTGCGGCAGCATGCTCGCTCAGCTCGGCGGCGATATCCCCAAGACGCTTTCCATCATGGCGGCGGGCCCGTGCGCCAATGACCTGCAGGTGCTTTCGGCGTCGGCGCTCGGCGGCGTGCTTTCCCGCTACGGGCAGGCTTCGGTTTCTTCGGAAAACGCCGAGGCGTCGGCGCGTCGGCATGGCGTGAAGATGGAATCGTGCGCTTCGGCGGATTCGCGCGGCTACGATTCCATCGTGTCCATGGAGGCCGACGGGCTTGAAATATCGGTCACGGTGCCGGGGTCTTTGCACGAAGCGCACATCGTTTCTATTCTTCGCTATCGTCTCGACGTGGTTCCGACCGATCATGCGCTGGTGTTCCTCTATGCCGACGAGCCCGGCCAGATAGGTCGCATCGGCACTATTCTGGGCGAAGAGGGAATCAACATCTCCACCATGGCGATCGGCAAGCGCGCCGACTGCCACGAAGTGCTCGTGTTCCTCAATGTCGAAAGCGAGGCCGCGCCCGAGGTGATCGCGCGCGTATCTGACGCCATCGGCGCCACGCGCGCATGGAATATCCGCCTGTAGCTTGACGAGAAAATGCATTCGACAAGGCCTTTCGCCTGCGTATCGGGGCATACGCGTCGGCGAAGAGCCTTTTCTGTGCAATCGGCGGGCTTCTGTTTGCGCATCGGCGTTTGCTTCGAAGGGGTCAGTTGCCGCGCTTCGGCGGTGGTTCGAATGAAGGCGTTTCGCTCTTTCGTGGACTTAAAGAAACGGGGCCGTATTCTTTCGCCGTTCAGAAAACGGGGTCCTTCGCGCATCGGGGGTTCGGTTCGGCGTGCGCCTTCGCTTTTTTCATGCTCTGATCCGGGCTAGAGGTTGTTCTTCTCCATGTCGGCGCGTATGAGCGCCTTGAGGTAGCCCGCCTTGTTCGGCTGGGCGTCGAGGTGGGCGAGCAGGTCGCGCTCGTTCGGGCTGAACCTCACGACGCGCTGCACCATCTTCTCGCGGTTGTACTTGGCGGCTGCTTTTTTCTGGGCTTCGGTGACTATGATGTATACTCCTTCCTGCGGGCACGGCATCGCGCTGTCGGGGGAAGGAGGGGCCTTGCGGCCCCGTCCCGCCCCTTTGGGCTTTGCTCTTGCTACTTGTTCGGCAGCTTGAGCTTGAGGGTTACAGTGACGGCGAATCTCCAAACCCTGATCGTGATGTTCGTGCTCGCCTTCTTTCGTAATCCCTCGGGCTCCATCGCTGTCTGGTATTATACAGCATACCGTATATAAGAGCAATTGGGCACGCTGTATTTTCCCTTATCGGTCTCGTATTTTCCTGCGAAAAGCGCAAGGCCGTCTTCTCGGACGATCCTGCGAGCCGCACTGACGTGTCGTTTCTTCGGCTTTCATCAGAGGCCGTTTCGCTCCATGTCGGCGCGTACCAGCGATTTAATGTACTCGGTCGTGTTCTCGCGCGACTTGAGCCACGCGTGCATCGCCTCGTCGGATTCGTTGGGGTAAAAGCGTACGACGACGGACTTCGTCTTCTTGCGGTAGGCGTTCAGCGCGCGGCGCTGGGCTTCGGTAGCCATGGCTCTTTCCTCCGTTCTTCCTGTTGCGGCGTTTCACCGTATCTATTGCCAGGGTTGTGACGAGCCCGACGGCGAACGCGATTATTGGCGATCGATCCGACCATCGCGGATTCGACCGTGATGACTGTCTCTTCCATATTCTATCGCCAAGGACCTGCGCTCGCTATGCGCCGGCATGAGCGGGAGACCCGTTGTCGACACGGCGAAGCGGGCTTCGCGGGGGACCTATCTATCGTCGGGCGGCTTCTTTTCCCATGCCCGTAGGGGGGCTTCGGCATGTCCCAAAAGCGCGCGAAAATATCCCGGGAATATCCCATGTCGACGCGAAGCGGGCGTTTTCGTGGACTTATGGTAATTATCGGATTTAAAGTCGCAGGTAGGCAACGCGATGGAGTTGCACGGTATTAATTGGTAAAATAATCGGCCGTGCATAATGATTACGCATTGTTCATGCTGGGGAAATAGAGAAAACGAAACGGAAAAGGACACTCTCTATGTCGTTCATGGATTTCATAAGCAACCTGACCGGTGGCTTCGGTAGATTCGGGGGATCGTCCTCGTTCGACCTTGCTATCGACTTGGGCACTGCGAACACGCTTGTCGCCGTAACGGGGCAGGGCGTGGTTTTGAACGAACCGAGCGTTGTCGCCATCGAGCGAAGCACCCATCGCGTGCTTGCCGTCGGCCATGAAGCAAAGCAGATGATCAACCATACGCCCGACGCGTTTTCCGCGGAGCATCCGCTGCGCGACGGCGTCATCGCCGATTACGATGTCACCGAGGCGATGCTTTCCGCCTTCATCAATAAAGCCATCGAGCGCCGCTATCCTTGGCAGGCGAAGCCGCGTATCGTCATCTGCATTCCGTGCGGCGCGACTTCGGTCGAAAAGCGCGCCGTGTTCGAAGCGGCCATTCAGTCGGGCGCCCGCCAGGCGTATCTCATCGAAGAGCCTATGGCCGCTGCGATGGGTGCCGATCTGCCTGTGACCGAGCCGACCGGTTCGATGGTCGTCGATATCGGCGGCGGCACCACCGAGGTCGCCGTTATTTCGCTCGGCGGCATCGTGACCAGCTCGAGCTTGCGTTTGGCCGGCAACAAGATGGACGAGGCCATCGCCATGCATCTGCGCGATTTGCTCGGAATCAAAGTGGGCGAGCGCACGGCGGAGATCATCAAGATTAAAATCGGCTCCATCCTTCCTTTCGAGGACGGTCGCGAGAAGGACATGATCATTTCCGGCCAGGACGTGGTGACCGAGCAGCCGCGCGAAGTCACCATCCAATCCGAGGACGTGCGCGCCGCATTGCAGCCGCCGATCGAAGAGATGGTCGTCCATATCAAAGAGACTTTCAAAAAGACCAATCCCGATCTGGCCAGCGACATCATTTCCAACGGCATTCTGCTCACGGGCGGCGGCGGTTTGCTTTCGGGTCTCGACCGCTTCCTGACCCAGCGCTTGGAGATTCCCGTCTGGACCAGCGAAACGGCTCTGACCAATGTGGCAATGGGATGCTTGAAGGTCCTGGAAACGCCGTCTGCCCTCAAACAGACGCTCATGCGCTCCAAATAAGGATTTGCCGCCTGTTTCGCGCCGGACACGATGTCCGGCGCTCTCGTTTCACGGAGGTGTTCATACCGCATGGCATTCAAACAGCCTACCGTTCAGAAGAAATCGATGGCGCCTGCCGGCGTGGCGCTGCTTGTTACGCTGCTGTTCGTTTCGACGGTGTGCGCTTCGGTTTACAACCGCGAAAGCGACGACGGTTTTCTCCATAACGTGCAATCGGTTGCCGGCATGGCCGCAGCGCCCGTGCAGTTTCTCGGGGCGGGTATTGCCTTCGCCGAGGAATCTGCGGGAGACGCCGTGGAAAACGCTACGGCGAGCGACCAGAGCTACGTGGCGCTGAAAGAAGAGAATGCCCAGCTCAAATCGCAGATTATCCAGCTTGAGGAATATCGCCAGGAAGCGCAGCGTCTTCAGGGGCTGCTCGGGCTTTCCGATCAGTACGGCCTCGAAGGCGTCACGGCGCGCGTGATGGGCCTTGCCTCCGACTCGTGGGATCGCGTCATCACGGTGAGTGCGGGATCGAATGACGGCATCGAGCTCGGGCTTCCCGTCATGGGGTCGAGCGGTCTTTTGGGCCAGGTCATCGAGGTGAGTCCTTTGACCTGCAAAGTCCGCCTGATAGACGATCCGCGAAGCGGCGTATCGGTTTATATCCAGAGCAGCCGCGCCGAAGGCATCGTGAAGGGCTCGGTTGAAGGGCTGCTGTATCTGGAAAACGTCGATTCTTCCGTCGAAGTGAAGGTGGGCGATGTCGTCGTGACATCCGGCCTCGGCGGCAGTTACTTCCGCGGTATGGAGCTGGGAACGGTCTCGGCGGTGCGCTCTTCGGCGGGAACGTCCGATCGCACCATCGTGGTTTCCCCGCTTGCCGTCGCCGACCCGCTCGAAGAGGTCACGGTGGTCACTGCGGCGAGCGTTGCGGCCGAACAGGACCCCTCTTCGCAGGGCGAGGACGCTTCTGCCGATGCGGCGACGAAGGAGTAGCCGATGCGCGATTCGGTGCTCTTGTTCCTTGCCGCGACGGCAAGCATCGTGCTGCAGCTGGCGATTGCGCCATGCATCGAGATTCTCGGCGCCATGCCCAATTTCGTGCTGGTGTTCGTCGGCGTTGCGGCGATGTTTCGCCCGTCGGATTCCATGATGGTCGTCGGCTTCGGCGTCGGCATGGCGTACGACCTCGTTTCGAGCGGCACGCCGGGCGTGATGGCGGCGCTTCTCTCGCTTGTCGCGTTTTGCGCAAGCCGCGCATCCATGCGTCTTGGCAACGACACGCTTTCCGTATCGCTCTTGATTACGATGGCCGCGTCGCTTCTGGTGGAGGTCTGCTACGCGCTGTTCTTCGTGACGATGACCGAGGTCTCTTTGCTCGACGCTTTGCTGGTGCGCGCTCTTCCGTGCGCGCTTTATGACTGCGCGGTCTGCTTGATCGTTTTGCCGCTTCTTGCGGCGGCGTTCGCGCGCGGCGCTTCGGTACGCATTCCTCCCGAGTCTTCCACGATACGATTGCGCTAAGGAGGCGCTATGGTAACGGCCATTATCACCGCCATCGTCATTTTGGCGATATCGGGCGTGGCGCTCTTTCTCTATTACCGGTCCCGTTCGGTCAAACCCGGTTCGACGGTTGCCAAAACGGTTTCCTCCATCGGCTCCTCCGAGCCTTTGCGCACGCGCAAGGGGGAATCGATGGCGGCTTCCGCCGGCGCCCATCAAAGCTCGAACAGCCCCCTGAAAGATCGTTTGCGCCCTCGTTATACGGCGCTTGGCGTGCTGATGGCGGGCATTTTCGGAAGCCTGAGCGTGAAGCTGTGGAGCATGCAGGTGATGTCGTCCGAGGAATACCGCACGAAATCGGATGAGAACCAGCTCACCACCATCAAAACGCCCGCCGCGCGCGGGCGCATCTACGACACCGAAGGCATCGTGCTCGTTGACAACAAGGTGACGCCGACGATCGTGGCCGATGCCGAGGTGGCTCAAGACCGCAGCGTCCTCATGCGCCTTTCCGCTTTGACGGGCGTGCCGTATGCCGTGGTGAGGCAGCGCATTCAGGATGCGACCGGCGGCGCGCAGGCTCAGCGCGAGGTGTCTTCCGATGCCAAGCCGCGCGACGTGGCGTTCATCGCGGAGCATCCCGAGGCGTTTCCCGGCGTGAGCGTGCAGCAGCGCTCGAAGCGCGTCTATCCCTATAAAGGCCTTGCGGGCCAGGTGCTCGGCTACACGGGAACGGTGACCGACGAGCAGCTTGCATCCATCCCCGCCGGCCGCGACTACCAAAGCGGCGACGAGGTGGGGCAGTCGGGCGTCGAATTGACCTACGACGGCTATCTTTTCGGCTCGCACGGCGCCAAGGTGGTGGTGTCCGACGTCGACGGAACGGTGCACGAGGTTCGCAGCGAGACGCCGCCCGCGCAAGGCAGCGACCTGTATCTGACCATATCGGCGAAGGTGCAGAAAATCGCCGAAGAAGAGCTCGAATCGCTGATCGCCCCGCATGGCGTGATCGGCGGAGGCACCGGCACATCGGGCGCGGTGGTTGCGATGGAGGTCGATACCGGCGACGTGATCGCCATGGCGAGCTTCCCTCCGTTCGACCCCACGCATTTCGTCGGCGGCGTGTCGCAGGACGACTGGAATCGCTATAACGACAAGGATTCCTCCGGTTCTCCGCTGCTCAATCGCTGCATCGCGGGCCAGTATCCTGCCGCATCGACGTTCAAGGCGTTCACAGGCATGGCCGGCCTGCATTACGGATTCGCCGATGCGGGCCGTTCGTGGACCTGCACGGGTTCTTGGACCGGCTTCGGCGAGTCGTATGCGCAGAAATGCTGGAAGCTCGACGGCCATGGGCCCATTTCATTTCGCCAGGCCATGGTCGTTTCGTGCGATACGGTGTTCTACGAAATCGCGAAGAACTTCTACGACTCCGCTCCGTCGATCGGTATGGACGCCATGGCGAATTACGTCAAGGAGTTCGGCTTCGGCAGAAAGACCGGAATCGAACTTACGGGCGAAGGCGAAGGCGTGGTTCCGACGCCCGAATGGAAGGCGAAGAATTGGGAGAATGCCCCCGAACAGGGGCAATGGCAGCCGGGCGACATGTCCAACATGGTGATCGGGCAGGGCAACGTCATCGTGACGCCGCTGCAGATGGCGGTCGGCTATGCCGGCGTGGCGACCGGAAAGCTTCCCAAGCCCAATCTCCTCAAGGAAGTGCGCAATTCCAGCGGCGAGAAAGTGGTCGGTCGCACGCCTGAATTCACGGGCGAGCCCGATGTGCGCGAGGCGGAGCTCGATGTGGTGCGCGATGCCTTGCGCGGCGTCGCCGAAGAAGACGCCTCGATTCCGACGCTTTTGTCCCAATACGATTACGAATGCGCGTGCAAAACGGGTACGGGCGAATGGGCGGAGCATGACGGCTATGCATGGTTCGCCATGTATGCCCCTTATGACAAGCCGAAATACGTTGTGACATGCGTCATCACCGAGGGCGGCGCAGGCGCGGCCGTTGCGGCGCCGATCGCCGCCAAAGTCATGGACGGCTGCATCAAGCTGGGGCAAGGCGCGCTCGATAAGGAAATCACCCCGACCGAGGAGATAACCCAGTCCATTCCCTATCACGGCACCGGCGCAGGAAGGGTCGACTAGCATGGCAGGATTCAACGAGATAGATCGCGTGCGCATGCCTGAGGGCGGCGTCGTGGGCTCGGGTTCTCCCGATGGAACGACCAGGCGCAAGCGCGGCTTGATGGACGCCATTCCCAAATCGCTGCTCGTGGTTGCGATTTGCTTGGTGGCGTATGGATTGCTGGTCGTTTGGTCAGCCGTGCAGGGCAACGAGGATTATTCGTTCTCCCGTCAGGTGCTCGGCGTGGGTGCGGGCATCGTGGCGATGATTTTCTTCTACACGGTCGATTATCGCCAGCTTGCAGGCTATACCACGTTGCTGCTCGTGGTGAATGTCGTCTTGATCTTGTCGCCCCATCTGCCTATCATCGGCGTCGAAGCGAAAGGCGCCCAAAGCTGGATCAACGTGGGCATGCAGTTGCAGCCGGGCGAATTCGCCAAGATAACGGTCATATTGCTCGACGCCGGCGTGCTTGCGCGCTATGGCGGCAACCTCGACGATCCGCGCGAATATCTCAAGGCCCTCGGCTATATCCTTGTTCCTTTCGCCTGCATCATGACGCAGCCCGACCTGGGAACGGGCCTGGTGTATCTGTTCATCGGCGGCGTGGTGCTGGTGATGGGCGGATCGCGTTTGAAATATCTGCTTATCACGCTCGGCGTGCTTGTGGCGGCGGTGGCGGCGGTGTTCGCCATCGACGAGGCGATCAGGAACGCGACGGGCGAATACAAGCTTCTCAAGCAATACCAGCGAAATCGCCTGCTTGTGTTCTTGGATCCCGATGCCGACACGTCGGGCGCGGGCTACAACCTGAACCAGGCCATGATCGCCATCGGATCGGGAGGGCTTTTCGGAAAGGGGCTGCTGAACGCTTCGCAGTCGAGTCTCGGATTCGTGCCTGAGGCGCCGACCGACTTCATCTTCTGCGTGCTCGCCGAACAGTTCGGCTTCGTCGGCGCCATGCTTCTTCTGGGTCTGTATCTGGCGCTGATCATGGCGTGCATCCGCGTCGCGCGCAATGCGGGCGATTTGTTCGGCACGCTGATCGTCATGGGCATCATCGGTATGTGGCTGTTCCAGATTCTCGAGAACATCGGCATGAACATCGGATTGATGCCGGTTACGGGCATTCCGTTGCCGTTCATGAGTTACGGCTCGTCGTTCATGCTGGTCAACTTCGCTCTTCTCGGTTTGGCGGGTTCGGTGTATGCCCATCGGTGATTCCGGAGAAGAGGTTTTCTCGTCGGCGCCTCGTATCGTCGCGGCGCCGTCGTGGTATGGTGAATCGAATGCCGTCGCTTTGCGAGGACGGCGAAAGCGACCTTCGAGGAGGATCGAATGAATATGCCGATCGATGTGATGGCTGTTTTTCAGGAGGCGACGAACGCCGAGGCGGCTCGTTCGGTTCCGCTGTGCGTTTCGGTGCTGCTCGATGATGGCGCGCCCGCCGATTTGACGGCGTTCGTGCGCTCTTCGTTCGCCAGCGCCTCGCCGCAGGCGCGCGTGTCGGTGAACTATTTCTCCGACGCCGATGCGGCGTTCGATCCGCGCAGCGACATGGCGGTCATCGCGGCGGGTCTGACGCCCGATGTGGGGTCGATTGCCGCGAAGATCCGCGATGCGGGCATTCCCGCGATGGTGGTCACCACATTGCCCGAGCTGGTTGCCGAAACGGCGCGCGAAAAGGGGTTCGCCATTCCCGAAGGAGACCTGATCGCTCCTGAAATCGAGGATGGAAGCGTGGTGATGCTTCCCGAATCGATCGATATCACGAAAGATTCCGCCGACGCGCCGGCTTTTCCGCCCTTCGATCCTGCGGACCCGTTTTCCTTCGAGCCCATTCCGCTGACGGGCGCGTTTCCGGCGGAGCTTTCCCGCAAGATGGGCGAGTGGGTGGTCGCCGTATTCAAGTCGAAGCGGCTCGCGTTCGCCCAGGCGTTCGACTTCGTCCGCCGTCCGCTTTCCCTCGAATCGGTTCGCGCGACGTCCATCCAGAATGCAGGCGTGGGATTCGTCGCCTTCATTCCCGGTGCGGATCTGCCCATCATGACGCTCAATCAGGCGAAGATGGTCTTGCAGATCGCTGCGGCTTACGGACAGCCGCTGACGTTCGATCGCGTCAAAGAGCTTGCGGCGGTCATCGGCGGCGGTTTCGCATGCCGCGCCGTCGCCCGTCAGGCCGTAGGCGTCGTTCCCGCTCTCGGATGGGCCATCAAGGCGGGCATCGGATACGCCGGCACTTCGGCGATGGGGCATGCCGCCGTGGAGTATTTCGAGCATGGGGGCACCGTCGCAGGATTGGCGGGCGTGGTCGAAAGCGCACGTCGCACGGCGGTCGAGGCCGCGGGATCCACCCGCGCCGGACGCGTGGCGAAAGAGGCGGCCGTCGAGATGGGCAGGCAGGCGCGCCATGCCGCAGCCGTCCACGTGAAAGAGGCGGCGCGCGAAGCGCCCGGCAAGGCGTTTTCCAAAGCGCGCTCTCTCGCTCGCACGACGGTGCATGCCGTCAAGCAAGCGAACGTGCGCGTCGACGGAATGCGGTAAACGCAACAGCAACGAAGACAGACAGGAATTCCGATGACAGATCTTTGGCCTCGTATCGAGGGGCTTATTCGTCAGGCGGGCCGTTCCATCGAGCGGCCTGCGCGATATCTGAACCATGAGTGGGGTTGCACCTACAAGCCCGAAGCGGGCTATCGTTTTTGCATGACCTATCCCGATACCTACGAGCTCGGCCAGGCGAACCAGGCGGTGCGCATCTTGTGCAATTGCGTGAACGCCGTGGACGGAATGGCCGCCGAGCGGGCGTTTCTTCCCGCCGCCGATATGTGCGACCTGATGAGGAAAGAAGGCGTTCCCGCATTCTCGCTGGAGAGCTGCGCGCCGATTTCCGAGTTCGACGCAGTGGGCATCACGCTTCCCCACGAGCTGGCGGCGACCAACGTGCTCGAGTTTCTCGACCTGGCGGGCATCGCCGTGCGCGCGTGCGATCGCGGCGAAGACGATCCGATGATTTTCGCGGGCGGCCCGTGCGCCTTCAATGCCGAGCCGTACGCGCCGTTTTTCGACGCCATCATGCTCGGCGAGGGCGAGGAGATGCTGCCCGAGCTGCTCGAGTTGCATCGCGATATGAAAAGCAAGGGCGTATCGCGCGCCGACATGCTGCATGAGATGGCGAAGATGCGCGGCGTCTATGTTCCGTCGCTTTACGACGTGCTGGACGAGCAGGAGGCGCAGCGCCGCGGAGGATGGACAGTGCCCCGTTTCGACGATGTGCCGAGCCTCATCGAAAAACGCCTGTGGGACGGCTTCGCCGAATCGGATGCGTACGAGCCCATGGTGGTGCCGTACACCGAAGTCATCCATGACCGTTTCAACGTGGAAGTCTTGCGCGGCTGCACGCGAGGATGCCGTTTCTGCCAGGCGGGCATGATGTATCGCCCCGTGCGCGAGCGCTCGGCCGACAATATCGTTTCTGCGGTCTGCCGCGGCCTTGCCGAGACGGGTTATGACGAAGTGAGCCTGACCTCGCTTTCCTCGACTGACCACAGCCAGATCGAGCAGATTCTGCGCAGGCTCAATCGCGTGCTCGAAGGCAAGGGCATCTCGGTTTCCATTCCGAGCCAGCGCCTCGATTCGTTCGGCGTTGAGATGGCGGAGCTTGTCGCGGGCGGCAAGCGCGGCGGCTTGACGTTCGCGCCCGAGGCGGGCACGCAGCGTCTGCGCGACGTCATCAACAAGGGCGTGACCGAAGACGATCTGTTCGGCGCGATCGACGCGGCGTTTTCCGCCGGATGGCGTCGCTGCAAGCTCTATTTCATGATCGGTCTTCCCACCGAAACCGACGACGATATCAAAGGCATCGCCAGCCTTGCGCAGCGCGCTTACGACCGCGCCAAAAAGGCGGTTCCCGAAAATCAGCGCGGCAACGTGCGCGTGAGCATTTCGTGCGCCTTGTTCGTTCCCAAAGCGCAAACGCCGTTTCAGTGGGATGGGCAGATCGCGCCCGAAGAAGCGCAGCGCCGCATCGATTTGCTGCGCCGTTCGGTGAAATACCGTGCCGTCGACGTGCACTGGCACGAGCCCGACGTCTCGCTCGTCGAGGCCATGATGAGCCGCGGCGGCAGGGAAGTGGCGGATGTGGTGGAAGCTGCATGGCGTTCGGGTGCGCGCTTCGACGCCTGGACCGAGCACTTCTCGCTCGAACGTTGGCGTGAGGCATGCGAGGCATGCGGCGTGAGCATGGAGGGCATCGCTCAGGCGACCTACGATACCGACTATATCCCGCCCTGGTCGCATTTGTCGGCGGGTCTGTTCGTGAAGTTCCTGCAGCGTGAACGCAAGCTTGCCCAGCAAGAGAAGACGACCCCCGATTGCACGTTCGACCATTGCTCCGCCTGCGGCGTGTGCATGGGGCTCGATACCGCCATTCAAACCCAGGAGGTGCGCCATGGCTGATTTCCGTTTGCGCGTCACGTACCGCATGTCGGGCCGCTTGGTGATGCTTTCGCATCTCGAGGTCGCTCGCGCCCTTGAGCGTATCGTGCGCCGCGCCGATTTGCCCTATGCGATCAGCCAGGGCTTTTCGCCCCATATGAAAATGGCGTTCGGCGCCGCGCTGCCCGTCGGCGTCGGCGGCGACGAGGAGATATTCGACGTCCAGCTCGACGAATACGTGGCGCCCGATCGCGCGCTCGCACGGTTGCGGGCGGCAAGCTCTGCCGATTTGATGCCCTATGATGCGCGCTATATCACGAAGGATACGGCGGCGGCAAGCGTGGCATATCCGTTTTCCACCTATCGTGCCGTGCTCGCTCTCGATGGCGCGGAGCAGGATGCCGCGGCCCTTGCTGCGGCGGTTGCGGCGTGCGGCGTGCCCGAGGAAATCACGGTAGTGCGTAAAAAGAAAGAGAAAACGCTTGTCGTGTCGGAATTCCTTGCGGGGGACATGGCGCGCGATGCCGATTCGCTGACCTTCACGCTCGAAGCGAAAAAGACCGGCAGCCTTCGACCCGATGTTTTGCTTGATGCGATGCTCGAAGGCACGGGACTGCGCATCGTTTCGGTGATGCGTATCCGTCAGGCCGAACGCCTTTGATTCTTCGAACTGCGGCCCGGGTTGCGCGTGCGGCTCTTTTCGACATCGGGGTCGTCGGCAAGGCGTGCATGATAGCCGGCGCCGCAAGGTCCGTCGAAGGGGCGACGCCCTCGGGCGTGCGATTTCGAAATGCGCATCCATCTTGCGAGGGTGCGGCTGTATCGGCCGCGCCCTCGCTCTTTTATTCGCGACGCGGCCTCGGCGTCCATCGAAAGGGCGTCGGGACATCGGGGCGTCTTCCGCCATTGCGGGCGTTTGTGCCCGGATAGATTTTTCAACGGATTTCTGCCGCCGATTGCCGGCGGGCGGCGCGCATCATCGGCATCGGGCAAAGAAAAAGAGCCGCCGAAGCGACTCTTTCAGTTTCAGATGGCGGGATGTACGAGACTCGAACTCGCGACCTCCGACGTGACAGGCCGGCGCTCTAACCAACTGAGCTAACACCCCGTGTTGTCTTTCGCTCTTGCGTCAGACAGCTTGGATATATTATCCGGAAACAGGGCGGTGCGCAAGTACTTTTTGAAAATTTTTTCAACGAAATATTTCGATGACTTCCGGAGCGGGAGAATCGCATCTCGTTTCCTGTGTTCCGCGTGACGAATGGGGAACGGATGCATGACGTTAATCATCTTTATTATGTAGATGCTACAATTCGCACGTTCAAGAGAAAGAAGCAAGCATTCGATAACGAAAGGCAGGCGGCTATGCAGGAGGAAACGTCCGAAGAGCTGCGCTCGAAGCTTTACGACCTGATGGGTCGTTTTCGCCGAGAGCGTTATGTTCCCGCCGAAATGCTGTGCGGCATGACGCATGGCGAGATGCAGGTCATCCGCTGCGTTGCGATAGCCGAAAAAGAGGGCGAGCCGTTGCGGCCTTCCGATATGGCGCGTCGGTTCGGCGTGACGCCCTCGGCGATATCGCAGTGCGTGAAAAAGCTGCAGGCGCAAGGCTACGTCGAGCGCATCAGAAGCGATGAGGACAGCCGTTCGGTCGCGTTGGTCCTTACCGAAAAAGGTGACGCCCTCGCGCAAGAGGGGCGTCGTGTGCACGAGGCGTTCATGGCGGAGCTGTTCGACTACGTCGGCACCGAATCCATGGGGCAGCTCATCGCCACGCTCGAACGCATCCTCGAATTCTGCGAGCGAAACCCCGCAATCAAACGTTGCGACGGCCGCGAAGAAGGGAACGACACGTGCGCATAATCCGCTATCTCAGAGAGTCCAAGGCGACGGTGGCGCTTATCGCGGCGCTGCTCGTCGTGCAGGCGTTCGCAGATCTCTCTTTGCCGCGCTATACCTCGGATCTGGTGGATGTGGGGATCCAACAGGGCGGCATCGAAAACGCCGCTCCTGAGGCATTTCGCGCCGATATGTTCTCAAAGGTGCTCATGCTGTCCTCCGAAGAAGACGAAGCGCTTATCGCGGCGTCCTACGATGAGTCGGAAGACGGGACGTATCGTCTGAATGCTCAGGGGGTCCAGGAGCGAACGGCGCTCGATGAGGCCGTCGCCCTGCCGTTTTCGATCGCGTATTTCGCCGAACGGGCGCGTCACGACGATGCGGTTTCTAACGCGATGTCGGACGCGGACGCAGCGTCCTTCGATATCGAGGCGCTGTATGATGCCTACGCCGCAGGGCTGGTTTCGAAAAGCGACGTGCTTTCGATGGTGGAGGCGTTGCGTTCGAAGATTTCAGATGCCGGCGATTCGCTCGTCGAACAACAGGCGATCATGGCGGCGAAATCCGAATACGAGCACCTCGGCTACGATATGGGCGCCCTGCAGATGCGCTATCTGGTCGGCGTCGGCCTGCGTATGCTCGGCGTCGCGGCGTTGATGACGGCCGCCGCGATCGCCGTAGGTTATCTGGCCTCGCGTACGGCTGCAAAGATCGCCAGGGGCCTTCGAGAGCGCCTCTTTTCGAAGGTGCTCGCTTTTTCCGATGCCGATATCCACAAGTTCTCGGCGGCGTCGCTGATCACGCGTGCGACCAACGATATCCAGCAGGTGCAGATAGTCGTGGCGGTCTTGCTGCGCATGGTGCTTTACGCGCCGATCCTCGCCACGGGCGGCATCGTCATGGTGTCGCGCACGAATGCGTCCATGAGTTGGATCATCGTCGTGGCGGTCGCCGCCATCTTCGCGGTCATTGCGGTGCTTATGGCGCTCGCCATGCCGAAATTCAAAATCATGCAGACGCTTATCGATCGTGTGAATTCGATTTCGCGCGAAATGCTGACCGGCCTGCCGACGATTCGCGCGTTCGGTCGCCAGGGCCATGAAGAGCGGCGTTTCGATGGTGCCAATACCGCGCTGATGCGTACCCAGCTGTTCACCAATCGGACGATGACGTTCATGATGCCCGCCATGATGCTGGTCATGAAC
>JAUNDR010000029.1 GCA_030525985.1 Slackia sp.
ATCCGCTGCAGGCGCGGCGTCATGAAAAGGGGTCCGCAACGATGCGTTGCGGACCCCTTTGCGTTAGCCGAATTCCAGGCGTTATTTCGTGCGGGCTACTCGGTGAAGTAGCTCACGCCGCCTTCGATGAGCGGCTGGAACGTATCGCCCGGCACGTTCTTGTACAGACCGTAGCCGTTGCGTTCGGTGTGGCCCATCTTGCCCAGCACGCGACCGTCGGGGCTGGTGATGCCCTCGATCGCCATGACCGAGCCGTTGGGGTTCACACTCAGATCCATGGACGGCATGCCGGCTTCGTCCACGTACTGCGTGGCGATCTGGCCGTTGGCGGCAAGCTCGGCAACCAGCTCGGGGCTTGCGACGAAGCGGCCCTCGCCGTGGCTGATGGCCACGGTGTGCACGTCGCCCACTTCGCACTTGTTGAACCAAGGCGAGAGGTTCGATGCCACGCGGGTGCGCACGAGGCGGCTCTGATGACGGCCGATCTCGTTGAACGTGAGCGTGGGGCAATCGGCATCCATCGGGCGGATATCGCCGTAAGGAACCAGGCCCAGCTTCACGAGCGCCTGGAAGCCGTTGCAGATGCCCAGCATCAAGCCGTCGCGTTTCTGCAGCAGGTCGCGCACGGCCTCGGTAACCTCGGGCGCGCGGAAGAACGCGGTGATGAACTTCGCGGATCCGTCAGGCTCGTCGCCGCCGGAGAAACCGCCCGGCAGCATGACGATCTGGCTGTTGCGGATGGCTTCCACCAGCGCCTTGGTGCTTTCGGCAACCGCGGCGGGCGTCAGGTTGTTGATTACCAGGGTCTGCGCCACGGCGCCGGCGCGCTCGAAGGCGTGCGCGGTGTCGAATTCGCAGTTCGTGCCGGGGAACACGGGAATGATCACGCGCGGCTTGGCGATGGCGCCGCAGTACGTGAGCGGCAGCGCATCGGCGAAGCTCACGGCTTCGACCTTCGGAGCCGCGGCGCGTTCGGCTTCGGTGCTGCGGTAGGGGAACACGCCCTCGATGCCCGCCTCCCAGGCTTCCTGCAGCTCCGCCATATCGAGCACTTCGCCCGCGGCGACGAACTCGTAGGCCTCGGTGGTCGTGCCGATTTCGGTGACGGTCAGCATCTCGCCGTCTTCGGGCAG
This sequence comes from Slackia sp., assembly GCA_030525985.1. Classification (GTDB taxonomy): domain Bacteria; phylum Actinomycetota; class Coriobacteriia; order Coriobacteriales; family Eggerthellaceae; genus Slackia. The sequence goes on from JAUNDR010000029.1 coordinate 1,134, forward strand.
CTCGGCACCTTCGGCGAGCTCGACCACGAACGCGCCGTAATTCAGCTCGAACAGCGCGTCGGCGGCGAGGCTTTCGTCAAGCTTCACGCCGATGCCGTTGCCCACGCACATCTTGAAGAGCGCCTCGGCAAGGCCGCCGAAGCCAGGCGTGGAAATGGCGAGCGCTTTGCCTTCGTCGACAAGGCCTTCCACCACGTCGACGGCATCGAGGAAGCCCTCGGCCTCGGGCATGGCGGTGCCCTTGCGATACGCCGGCTCGATCAGCACGACGCGGCTGCCTGCCTTTTTGAACTCGGGCGAGGTCACGCGGTCGACATGGCCTACGGCGGTGGCGAAGCTGACCAGGGTGGGCGGCACGTCGAGGCTCTCGAAGCTGCCCGACATGGAGTCTTTGCCGCCGATGGCGCCGACGCCGAGTTCCACCTGGGCCTTCAGTGCGCCCAGCACGGCTGCGGCCGGCTTGCCCCAGCGATCGGCCTCGTCGCGCAGACGCTCGAAGTACTCTTGGAACGTGAGATACGCCTTCTCGCGCTCGAAGCCTGCGGCCACGAGCTTGGCCACGCTTTCGACGACTGCGACGTAGGCGCCTTCGAACTGGTTGGCGGCGGACAGGTAGGGGTTGAAGCCCCATGCCATGCCGGAGCACGTGGTGGTTTCGCCGTCGACGGGCAGCTTGGCGGCCATGGCCATGGCGGGCGTCAGCTGATTCTTGCCGCCGAAGGGCATGAGCACGGTCGCCGCGCCGATGGTGGAGTCGAAGCGCTCGGAAAGGCCCTTGTTCGAGCAGACGTTCAGGTCGGTGACCAGGCCGCGCATGCGCTCGGCCAGCGTGTCGCCCTTCCATTCCGGAGTGTAATGGCCGCCCTCGACCACATGGACGTCCTGGTGCTTCGGCGCGCCGTTGGATGCCAAAAACGCGCGGCTGACGTTCACGATGTCGTCGCCGTTCCAGCTCATGCGCACGCGCGCCTCTTCGGTCACCTCGGCGATCGGGGTGGCTTCGAGGTTCTCTTCATGGGCGAGCGCGATGAATTTCTCCACGTCTTCGGGAGCCAAGGCCACGGCCATGCGCTCCTGGCTTTCGGAGATGGCGAGCTCGGTGCCGTCGAGGCCGTCATATTTCTTGGGAACGCTGTTCAGGTCGATGGACAGGCCGTCGGCGAGCTCGCCCACGGCGACGCTCACGCCGCCTGCGCCGAAGTCGTTGCAGCGCTTGATCATCTCGCAGGCGTCCTTGCGGCGGAACAGGCGCTGGATCTTGCGCTCGACAGGCGCGTTGCCCTTCTGCACCTCGGCGCCGCAGGTCTCGATGCTGTCCAGGTTGTGGGCCTTCGAGGAGCCGGTCGCGCCGCCGATGCCGTCGCGGCCGGTGCGTCCGCCCAAAAGCACCACCACATCGCCCGGAGCAGGCGTCTCGCGGCGCACGTGGTCGGCCGGAGTGGCGCCCACCACGGCGCCGATTTCCATGCGCTTGGCGGCGTAACCCGGGTGATACAGCTCGTTGACCTGGCCGGTTGCAAGACCGATCTGGTTGCCGTAGGAAGAATAGCCCGCGGCGGCGGTGGTGACGAGCTTGCGCTGGGGCAGTTTGCCCTCAAGCGTGTCGGACACGGCGACCGTGGGGTCGGCGGCGCCCGTCAGGCGCATGGCCTGATAGACGTAGCTGCGGCCCGACAAGGGGTCGCGGATCGCGCCGCCCACGCAGGTGGCCGCGCCGCCGAACGGCTCGATTTCGGTGGGGTGGTTGTGGGTTTCGTTCTTGAACAGATAGAGCCAGTCCTGCTCCTCGCCGTTCACGTCGCACTTGATCTTCACGGTGCAGGCGTTGATTTCCTCGGATTCGTCGAGGTTTTTCAGGATGCCCTTGGCCTTGAGCCACTTCGCGCCGATGGTGCCCATGTCCATGAGGCAGACGGGCTTTTCGTCGCGGCCGAGCTCGTGGCGCATGGCGAGATACTGCTCGAAGGCGGCCTTCACGGCTTCGTCGTCGATCTGCACGTTTTCGAGCACGGTACCGAACGTGGTGTGGCGGCAGTGGTCCGACCAATACGTGTCGATCATCTTGATTTCGGTGATGGTGGGGTCGCGCTGCTCGTCTTCGGCGAAATACTGCTGGCAGAAGGCGATGTCCGCCTCGTCCATGGCAAGGCCGCGCTCGGCGATGAAGGCGGCAAGGCCGGCCTCGTCGAGCTCGCGGAAGCCCTCGATGATTTCGACGGCGCCGGGCGTGGGCTGCTCCATCTTCAGCGTGTCGCGCATCTCAAGCGATGCCTCGCGCGCTTCGATCGGATTGATGACGTAGCGCTTGATGGCGTCGATATCGGCATCGGTCAGCGCGCCTTCCAGGATGTACACCTTGGCGCTGAGCACCTCGGGGCGCTCGCCCTGGCTGATCAGCTGGATGCATTCGCTTGCCGACGCTGCACGCTGGTCGAACTGGCCGGGCAGCGGCTCGACGGCGAACATGACGTCCTGCGTCGCGGGCAGCTCGGTGAACGCATCGTCCGATTGCGGCTCGCTGAACACAGTGGGCACGCATTGCGCGAACAACTCGTCGCTTGCGCCCTCGACGTCGTAGCGGTTGATGAGACGGATGCCCGTGAGGGCCTCGATGCCCAGGATGCTTTGCAGCTCGTGCAAAAGCTGCTTGGCTTCCACATCGAAGCCGGGCTTCTTCTCAACGTAGATACGAGAAACCATTGGTTTCCTGCCTTCCCGGTAGCTGGATAGAAGTCGGTCGAATGCGTTTGCCGCGCCGAAGCCCGCTTTCTCGAGCGAAGCCGTCGTGCGGCGGCAAAAACACGTATCTATCCATGATAAAGCCTTCGCCCGCCATCGCGCCGCATTTCTTGCTATGAACGGGGAATCTATACGAGCCTGCGTTTTGCGGCCGCCGCATGTTGCGCGGGGCCTTTCTTCTGCGGCCGCGCGTTTTTCGCCGGGCGCGCATGCGGTTTCGATGGGCGGGGCGAAGGCGGGTCGAGGTCGCCGCGCCTGTGCGTTCGCTTGAGGGGCCAGCGGCGTCTTGCGCTCTGACGTCGCGGTTGTGGGCTGCTCGCGGGACGTAAGCCGCTTTTGCATTCGCGCATCGCGCAACGTTGCTATGATGGATGAAGAAGGCAACCGTTGAAAACGAGGAGGGCATCGTGGCCGATAAAGAAGAGCGCAAGCTCGAGGCGGAAAAGCACAGCGCGCTCATGAGGGGCGCTTTGGGCAAGGAAACGCAGGCGTCGATCGAGGCGACCGTCATCTACGAGGAGGGTCGGGGTCGCGCGTTGGATATTCCCGATGCACCGTTCGACGCTACCGAAACCATGGTGACCACGGCGTTCATCCCCGAGGCGATGTATCGGTTCGCTTCGGGCAAAACCGTCTTGGTCGACCCCGCGGCGTTCACGCGCCCGGGCGGTGCGTATCTCGACGGCGCATTCGGCCCCGAACAGGTCATTTGCTCGCAGAGCAACCTGTATCAGATCCTGTGCGGCCTGAAAGAGGAATACCACGACAAGAACCGCGACTATCGCCGCGGCCAGCTGTTCACCGACCGTGCGGCGTATGTGCCCGGCGTGGTGTTTCCGCAGGGCGGCGCCATGCACACCGCCGATGTGATCGTGGTGGCGGAGCCCCTGCGCGCCCGCGCGATCGAGAATCATCGCTCCGAGCGCGAGTGCGACACCGCGCTGGTCGACCGCATCGAGACCGTCTTACGCATCGCGGCGGCGCAGGGATGCGAAACCCTGATTTGCGGCGCTTTCGCTTGCGGTCGCCTGGGCTATGAGGCGTCGCAGGTCGTCGATGTGTTCAAGGCGTGGTTCGATGCGCATTCGGGCGCGATCGGACGCGTGGTGTTCGCCGTCCCGCGCGCGCATGCGGCCGCTTTCGATGCCGCGTTCGCGCGTCCCGTCGTGCAAGAGACGCCCGTCATCGAAGAGGTGTCCGAGGAAGACGACGACGCTTTCGACTTGTCCGCCATCGAGCTTCCCGAAGGCGTCACGCTGCGCGCATAAGCGCCTCGATGCTGCAGCGCCGTGCCGGGCTCTTGCGGCAATGCTGACGAGATGAAAAAACGCCCGCTTCCGAAGGGGAGCGGGCGTTTCGTTTCGTGCGCTATGGTGCGCGAAAAGCCTAGGCGAAGAACAGCTCGGAGAGCGTCATCGGGTCGATGTACTCGCCGTCTTTGTAGACGCGCATGTTGCCGGAGGCGATTTCGTCGATCAGGATGACGTCGCCGTTGGCGTCGTAGCCGAACTCGAACTTGATGTCGTAGAGCACGAGGCCCTTCTCCTTCAGGTCGTCGGCGACGATCTGGGTGATCTTCTGGGTCATGTCCTTGAGCTGGTCGTACTGCTCGGCGGTCATGACGCCCAGAACCATCAGGCCGTCTTTGGTGACCAGCGGGTCGCCCAGTTCGTCGTTCTTGAAGGTGGTCTCCACGTAAGCGGGCAGGTCGGCGCCTTCTTCGACGTACTGCTTGTAGCGACGGTAGAACGAACCGACGGCCTTGTGGCGGCAGATGACCTCGAGGCCCTCGCCGAACACCTTGGCGGGCAGAACCTCCATGGTGGTGTTCTCAAGGTCGGCGTCCACGTAGTGGGTCTTGATGCCGGCGGCGTTGATCTTCTCGAAGAAATAGATGGACATGCGCAGGTTCACGTCGCCCACGCCCTCGATGGTCAAGCCGACAGAGTTCTCGCCCGGATCGAAAACGCCGTCTTTGCCCGTGCAGTCGTCCTTGAATTTCAGCAGGTAGTTGCCGTTTTCGAGAGCGAAGACGTCCTTGGTCTTGCCGGAGTACACGAGTTCGTTTGCCATGAAGGGTCCTTCCTATGCGATTCTGCAGCGTACGGGTAATTCGTACCTGTGCAGTTTAACGCCACGAGTCGTGAGGGGAAGATTTATTTTTCCAGGATGCCCCTGTTAACGACCATTTAACACATGACCTGCAAAAAGCCCGCTCGGGTGTGTGCATCGTGTGTGCCGGGCATGGGTGCGCGAGGGTCGCGTCGGCCCGTGCGCCGATGGGGCGCGGGCGTAGTTCGCTTTCCCGCTTTTTCGTCTTCGCCGTTTCGGGCGTCGCCTTCGCTTCTCTGCCATAGGTTGCGTTATCCGCCGCCCGCGGCGTCCATGAAGCTGCGGGCGGTGCGCATCATCGATGAGCTTCGGGGCGCGTCGTCCGGCGTGTGTGGCGTCTCTGTCTTTCACCTCGTTCTCGCCTTTCGCCGCATTGCTCGCGCCGCTTGTCCGGGGCCGTTCTTCGCGTGCCGTCGCATTCGAGGGTTACGGAACGGTAAAAAGCCCATTTCCGCTTTAGCGTGGTGGAATATCGCGTATGATAAGGGAGTTTTGTGTCGGAGCCCGCTTATGCGGGCGTTTGTCGTCTGTAGTGAATGGTGTGATATGGAAGGAATGGATTTCAATCAGATATTCGCCATAGCCGTCTTCATCGTGGCGATCGTCACCATTATGTCGGAGAAGATCCACCGTACGTTGGTGGCCATCGCCGGCACGGTGATCTTGCTGCTCGCCCACGTGCTGTCGTTCGATACGGCTATCTCGCATATCGACTTCAACACGCTCGGCGTGCTGTTCGGCATGATGCTTTTCGTGGCGGTGGTGCGCGAGTCGGGCTTGTTCGAGTTCCTCGCGGTGAAAACGGCGAAGATCGCGAAGGGCGATCCGTGGAAGATCATGGTTCTGTTCGTGCTGTTGACCGCGGTGCTTTCCGCCGTGCTCGACAACGTGACCACGGTGCTTCTGATCGGCCCCATGACGATGACCATCTGCAAGCTGCTCAAGATCAACCCGATTCCGTTTTTCATGGTGGAGATCATGGCGTCCAACATCGGCGGTACGGCAACGCTGATCGGCGATCCGCCCAACATCATGATCGGTTCGGCAGCCGGCTTCACCTTCGCCGACTTCATTATGTATGACACCCCGGTCGTCATCGTCATTCTGGCGGTCATTATCGGCGTGTTCTATTTCATGTACGGCCGCAAGATGAAGGTTTCCGACGAAGATCGCGAGCGCGTGATGAATCTGGTCGAGCATGAGCAGATTCACGACAAGCGCCTGATGAAGCAGTCTATCGTGGTGCTCGCCCTCGTGGTTGTGGGCTTCATGATGCACGGCGCCATCGGTGTGGAATCCAGCGTCATCGCCATTTCCGCCGCGGCCATCCTGCTGCTTATTTCCGGCCGCGACATCACCAAGGCGCTCGTCCATGTGGAATGGACCACGCTTGCATTCTTCGCCGGCCTGTTCATCATCGTGGGCGGCTTGGCCGAAACGGGCACGATCGATGCGATCGCCCAGGGCCTGATCGACGTCACGGACGGCAACGTGTTCCTCACCATGATCGTGCTGCTGGTGGCTTCCGCCGTGGTGTCGTCGTTCCTCGACAACATCCCGTTCGTGGCCACCATGATTCCCATTCTTCTGGCCATGGAGGCTTCGGGCATGGACGTCACGCCTCTGTGGTGGGCGGTCTCGCTCGGCGCATGCCTCGGCGGCAACGGTACGCTTATCGGCGCGTCCGCCAACGTGGTGCTCTCCGACATTTCGGCGAAGAACGGCTATACGATCAGCTTCATCCAGTACCTCAAGGTGGGCTTCCCGATTATGCTGCTTACCGTGGCGATCGCGGGCGTATACCTGGTCCTGCGCTTCCCGCCCATGTAGGTCGGAAAGACATTCGCATCGTAAAACGAGCGGCCGTCGTGCCGCTCGTTTTTTGTATGCGAGAAATATTGTCATTGAGGGTGGCGCTCTTGATGGAGGGCGCAGCCGTCGACGCGGGAGCTGCCTCGAAAGAGGCCGCCGTCGATGCGGGTGCTGTCTCGAAAAAGGTTGCCGATGCGCGGCCGGTGCGAAAGGGGCCGCCGGTGCGTGCGTCATCGCGATGGCATGCGGCGTTTCATGCCATCGCATTTCTGCCCTCGGGCCATGCGGCTGCGTTGCTGCATGGCGGCTTCGTTCGTGACGAAAGTCCGGTCTTGCGGGTTTGGTTTCGGCATCCCGCGCGCCGCCTCGGCGGATTTATGCCAATGAGAGCTTGTGCGTTTCGATAAAGGCGGGCACGTCGGCCTCGGCTATTTCAAGCGCGGCGGAAAGCTCGCTTGCCGCTTGGTGTTCCGCCTGGTCAAGAAGGCGCGTATACATCGAAGAGGGGAGATGGCGCCTGCTTTCCTGCTCGGCGATGCGCATTTGCATGGTCTTCACCACGCAGATCGCCGTTGCGCAATCGCATCGCCGCAGCATCTTTTTGAAATGCTCCTCCACCGTGCGGGAGTTGTTGTCGACGAAGTCGTCCATTGCTATTTCGTCGTAATGTTCGACGAGCGCGATCGCCTCGTCGCGCTTCATCACGGGCCGCATCAGCTCTTCATGATCGGCGGGAACGTACACGGTGCCGCCGCGCTTGCGCAGGGGGAGCAGCACGTAGTAGCTCCGCTCCATGCCGCCCATCGTCATGGATACATCGGTTTCCGATACGGTGCATGCGCCGTAGTTTGCATAGACCACTTTATCGTTCTTGTGGAACATGGCAACTCCTCGAATGAAACGAAAAAAGTACTCTGAACAGGTTTTTCTACGAATGCATCCAAGCATACCACGCATCGGACGCAAGTTCACGCAATCTTGGTAAATAAGGCATTTTACCTGCGAAAACATCTGGATGTCAGCGTCATGGTCAAAAAGCTGCTATTCGTATTCTTTATGCATAAAAAGGTATATTTCATACGTGATATCCTTATATCGATAGGATTCACGGCGCCATCGTTGCTATCGGGGACGTGTTTCGTATGGGCGGGACATGTACTTGAGGCGGGGAATGACGAAAGCGGAAAGCGCCGGGTCGGCCGATTCCTTCTCTCTCGCTTTTTCCTATTGCGGCGATGGTTGTAGGCGTCGTTTTGTATTGCTTGGCGAAAAAGGGTGACGCTGCTCGCAAGACGGCCTTGGCGGCGCTCGTGATGGGTGCGGCATCCGTTCCCGGGGCATTTTTCGGCTTCTTCGGGGCGACGTATGGGCTGGTTCTCGGTTCGATTGCCTGCGTTCTTGCGCGGTCATGCAGGCGCTCCGCCGACCACGAGGCGGCGCGCTTCATGGCGAACGGCGCTTTCGTCGTCGCCGTTGTCGGTCTTGCTTTGAGCGTCTTCGCGCTTGCAAAAACGGGCCTTTTCGTGATGCTTTTCAGCTTCGACGGATGGTTCGGTCCGCCGGCGTGATGTCAGAGGGCTGCGTGTAAGACGCTATGGCGTTGACGCGGTTTGATCGGGATCTTCCTTACGGGAAGCCGGGCGCCGCATGCAAGGTGGAATGATGTTGGCGCAGATTAATTGGGTTTTTGCTCGCAGTAAGCCAAAAGCCGTATACGGGGCGGAATGGTGCTGGACGCAACTTCGTGTCGGTATGGAGGGCTTCATTAGGCGCAATCTTCTCGTCAACCTTGAGCACCTCGTCAGATGAAGCCCTCTCATCGATTTCGAGTATTCCATCAGGCGCAGCTTCCATGTTGGCATCGAGCGCTTTGTCGGGCGCAGCACCACGCCTTGCCCGTCTTGAACGCCCCGCCAGGCGTAGACGTGCTAAAGAGGCATTTTCTGCGCCGCGAATCCCAAAAACGCTTCTTTAGTACGTCGTTCGCTTGCGGCGTTCTGTAGACGCATGAGCCGACCTGGGGTTTTGTGGGTGTGAAGCGACGTTTCGCGAAATGCGCCGATGCCGAAACGTACTAAAAAGGAGTTTTCTGTATTTACGGGACGAAAAATTCCACTTTAGTACGTTTGGAAAGTGACTGAGCGCGTCCGAGGAACGGGCGTAGGGGAATATGGCGCACGGAAGGACCGTCGGCGCCCCACGACGGGGTCGCGCTCTGGCGGAAGCAGATAGCCGGACGAAAATCCGTCGAAGAAACGGCAGGATCTTCGGCGTCGGTCAGGCCGGTTCGCGCGCAGCGCATTCGAAGCCTCATGACGATGCGCTCGTCGGGAAGCGTTTCCTGGCAATCATAAAAGCGCCGCTGCAATCAGATGAACTGCAGCGGCGCTTTGTACGGTTTATCGCGATTTGCGATCGATTTTTTTGTCAGGGATGCCGGCTATCCATTTTCGAACCTGGACGTCTCGGGCGGAACGGGCGCCCATGCTCCGAACTTGCTATTGCATCCTTCATCCCGCTTCGACGATGCAAGACTCTAGGCGATGGGCGCTCCCGTTCCTGAAAGAAAACGGCTCTCATACCGTGGTCGCGATCAAACGAGCCGGAGCGGTTTTCTCTTGCATGGAATCGCTGGCATGTTCGCCTTTGCTTCGTCTGTCTAAATCGCAGCGGCGATCAAATCGCCCATCTCGGAGCAGGTGAGCTTTTTCTCGCCGGCCTTGGCGATATCGCCCGTGCGATGCCCTGCCTCGAGCACGCTGTTCACGGCCGCTTCGATAGCGTCGGCTTCGGCGGCCAAATCGAAGCTGTAACGCAGCATCATGGCGACGGAAAGGATGGTGGCGATTGGGTTTGCGATGTTCTGACCTGCGATGTCGGGAGCGCTGCCGTGGATGGGCTCGTACATGCCCAGGTTCGTCTCGCCGATGGAGGCGGAGGGCAGCATGCCGATCGATCCGGTGATGCAGCTCGCCTCGTCGGAGAGGATGTCGCCGAACAGGTTGCCCGTCAGCATCACGTCGAACTGCCCGGGATTGGTGACCAGCTGCATGGCGGCGTTATCTACATACATATAGTCGACGGTCACGTCGGGGTATTCGGCGGCGATGCGCTCCACGGCCTCGCGCCATACGCGGCTCGTTTCGAGTACGTTGGCCTTATCGACGCTGGTCACATGGCTGCGACGTTGGCGCGCCATCTGGAAAGCGCGCCGCGCGATGCGTTCCACCTCGGCGATGGAGTAGTTCATGTCGTCGTGGCCCGTGCCGTCTTCGTCGCGATGTTTGGCGCCGAAGTACACGTCGCCCGTGAGCTCGCGGCACACCATAAGGTCGAGCCCGTCGGCGATGCGCTCGGGCTTGAGGGGGCAGGCATTGGCCAAAGGCGCGTAGAGCTTCGCGGGGCGCAGGTTCGCGAACAGGCCCAACGCCTTGCGAATGCCGAGCAGCCCTTTTTCGGGACGGTTCGCGGAAGGCAGGCCGTCCCACTTCGGGCCGCCCACTGCGCCCAGAATCACGCTGTCGGAAGCCAGGCATGCGTCGATCGTCTCTTGGGGCAGCGGAGTGCCGGCCGCATCGATGGCCGCGCCGCCGATGAGCACTTCGTTATAGGCGAACTCATGCCCGAACTTCTCGCCCACTTTGTCGAGGCATTTCAGCGCTTCGTCGACGATTTCCGGCCCGATGCCGTCGCCCTTCATCACGGCGATGTTGAATTTCATGACTGTCTCCTTCTATTCATTCGCGCCCATGCCGAAAGGCATGGGCGAATCGGTCGGGGGTCTTTCAGGTCCTCGCGGCGAGCGCAGCGATGCCGCCTCCCCCGCATCATCCGCCAGGCCGGCGTGCGTCCCGCCCTTGGCCGGACGGATCGCGGGATTTCGGTCGACCTTTCTAGAAAAGGGGGCTGCGGGCGTGCCACGCGCAGTTCCGCACGAGCCGAACGCCCCTGCGGGGCGTTCGAGCGAGCTCAGGACTGTCTGAGCATGGCATGCCCGCAGCCCCTCTCCCCGGTCGACCTAAACCCCGCGCACCTTAAGGCTATTCAGCAACCCTTCGTTGTCGATGATGCCCTGGATGAACTCGGGGAAGGGCAGCGCCTGAAACGTCTTGCCCGTCGTGATGTCGCGGATCTCGCCCGTGCCGAAATCGATCGCCACCTCGTCGCCCGCCTCGATGGCCTCGGCGGCATCGGCGCATTCCAGAATCGGCAGGCCGATGTTGATGGCGTTGCGGTAGAAGATGCGCGCGAAGCTTGCGGCGATCACGCACGCCACGCCGTTGTCCTTGATGACGCGCGGCGCGTGTTCGCGCGACGACCCACATCCGAAGTTCTTTTCCGCCACCATGATGTCGCCCGGCTTCACGTTCTTCACGAAGTCGGCATCGATATCTTCCATGGCATGGCTTGCCAGCTCCTGCGCATCGGCGATGTTGAGATAGCGGGCGGGGATGATGACGTCGGTATCCACGTTGTCGCCGTATTTGAAGGCGGTTCCTTGCGCTTGCATATTCATGGGAGGAATCCTTTCGGGTCGTTACAGCGTTGCCGGGTCGGTTATGACGCCCGTCACGGCGCTTGCCGCGGCAACGGCGGGACTTGCCAGATATACTTCGGAATCCACGTGTCCCATGCGTCCGACGAAGTTGCGGTTCGTCGTGGCGATGGCGCGTTCGCCCGCGGCAAGGATTCCCATATGGCCGCCCAGGCACGGTCCGCAGGTCGGCGTGGACATGATGGCGCCTGCCTGGATAAAAATCTCCGCCAGCCCTTCGCGGATGCATTGCAGATAGACTTCCTGCGTAGCGGGAATCACGATCGCGCGTACGCCGTCCGCCGCGTGGCGCCCGCGCATGATTTCGGCGGCCACGCGCATATCTTCGATGCGGCCGTTCGTGCAGCTGCCGATCACGCTTTGCTGCACGGGGATGCCCGCCAGCTCGCCGACCGGCCTGGTGTTCTCGGGCAGATGGGGCGCCGCCACCGTGGGTTCGATGGCGCTTAGGTCGATGTCGATCACGCGCTCGTAAACGGCATCGTCATCGGCGGCGAATTCCACGGGCTCATGCCGCACGCGGCCGTCCATGTAGGCGCGCGTGGCGTCGTCTACGGGGAAGATGCCGTTTTTCGCGCCCGCTTCGATCGCCATGTTGCAGATGGCGAAGCGGTCGTCCATCGAAAGGCTTGCCACGCCCGGGCCTGCGAATTCCATGCTCCGATACAGCGCGCCGTCCACGCCGATCATGCCGATGATGTGCAGAATCACATCTTTGCCCGAAACCCACGGGGCGAGCGCACCCGTCAGGTTGAACTTGATGGCGGAAGGCACGCGGAACCATGCCTTGCCGGTGGCGATGCCCGCCGCCGCGTCGGTCGATCCCACGCCGGTGGAAAACGCGCCGAGCGCGCCGTAGGTGCAGGTATGGCTGTCGGCACCGATGATCAGGTCGCCCGCCGCCACGATTCCCTGCTCGGGCAGAAGCGCGTGCTCGATGCCCATGTTGCCCACGTCGAAGAAATTCGTCAGGTCGTGCTTTTTCGCAAACTCGCGGCATTCCTTGCATTGCTCGGCGCTTTTGATGTCCTTGTTCGGCGTGAAGTGGTCCATGACCAGGGCCACTTTGTCGCGGTCGAACACTTTGTCCATGCCCGCCTTCGCCAGCTCGCGGATGGCGACGGGGCCGGTGATGTCGTTGGCGAGCGCCAGGTCGATATCCGCCTCGATCAGCTGTCCTGCCACCACGGAATCCAACCGCGCGTGCGCCGCCAGGATTTTCTGCGTCATAGTCATGCTCATGTGCATTCCGCCGTTCTATCGAGGGGCGCGGCCGCCTGCAAGCCGCCTCGACCGCGCCCGTGCCTTTATCGCTTACGCCTCCGCCCTGTTGACGGCCGAAATCAAGCCCAGGATGGATGCGGTGATGATGTCGTGGTGTTCGCCCGCGCCCCATACGATGCTGCCGTCGGCGCCATCGATTCCCACGTAGGCGGCGGCGCGGCTGTCCGATCCTTTGTCCAGCGCATGCTCGCTATAGGTGGCGATATGCGCCTTCACGCCCAGCTTCGCCAGCGCATCGCAAACCGAATCGAGGCGTCCGTTACCGTTGCCCACCGCGTCTTGCTCGATGCCGTCGATGTTCACCGTGACGAATGCCTTGAACGCCTTGTTGTTGCTGGCGCGCGTGAAGTGGAAATCGAGCAGTTCCAAGCGTCCGCCGCGATTGACGAAGGTGCGGTGGAACACCTCGTTGACCTCTTCGGGCGCGAGTTCCTTATGCGCATGGTCGGAAACGTCTTTGGAGGCATAGCTCAGCTCTTCGCGCATCTTCGGCGGCAGCACGTAGCCGTAATTCTTTTCCAGGATGTAGCCGATTCCGCCCTTGCCGCTCTGGCTGTTGATGCGGATGACGTCGGTTTCGTAGCGTCGTCCTACATCCGACGGGTCGATCGGCAGATACGGGCAGGTCCAGCGCTCGGGGTCGTGCTCTTCGCGCCATGCCAGGCCCTTGGCGATGGCGTCCTGGTGGCTTCCCGAGAACGCGGCGAACACCAGCTTGCCGGCGTAGGGGGAGCGCGGGTTCACCTCCATGCGCGTGACGCGCTCGTACATTTCCACGATGGCGGGCATGTCGCTGAAATCGAGCAGGGGATCCACGCCGTGCGAGAACAGATTGCCCGCCAATGTGACCAGGTCCACGTTGCCCGTGCGCTCGCCGTTGCCGAAAAGCGTTCCCTCAACGCGGTCGGCGCCCGCCAAAACGCCCAGTTCGGCGCAGGCGACGCCCGTCCCGCGGTCGTTGTGCGGATGCAGGCTCACTTCCACGGCGTCGCGATAGTGCAGGTTCTTGCTCATGTATTCGACCTGGCTCGCGTAGACGTGGGGCGAGCTCATCTCCACCGTGGCGGGCAGGTTGATGATGGCTTTGCGCTCGGGCGTGGGCTGCCAGATGTCGAGCACCGCATTGCATACCTCCAGAGCGTATTCCGGCTCGGTGCCCGTGAAGCTTTCCGGGCTGTATTCGAAGCGATAATTGTTGTGGCCCGCCGAATCGGTCAGTTCTTTGAGCAGCTTCGCGCCCTCGATCGCAATCTGCTTGACCTGGTCTTTGTCTTTCTTGAACACCTGCTCGCGCTGCGCCACGCTTGTGGAGTTATACACATGCACCACGACGGGCGTCTTGCAGCCCTCCAAGGCGGCGAACGTCTTTTTGATGATGTGCTCGCGCGCCTGGGTGAGCACCTGGATGGTCACGTCTTCGGGGATCATGTCGTTTTCGATCAGGGTGCGCGCCAGTTCGAATTCCGTCTCGCTTGCCGCGGGGAAGCCGATTTCGATTTCCTTGAAGCCCATGGCGACGAGCTTCTTGAAGAATTCGAGCTTTTCCTCCAGGCTCATGGGGATGATCAGGGCCTGGTTGCCGTCGCGCAAATCGACGCTGCACCATTTCGGCGCCGTTTCGATGCGGTCTTTGCGCACCCAGTCGAAGCACGGTTCGGGCGGCATGTAGTAGCCGGGCGTGTATTTCGTATGATTGGCCATTCCTACGGTCATGAGGAGCACCTTCCTTCTCATTGCGTTCCGCCGAAGCGGACGAAGCGTCAAGAAGGCTGCCTCGCGATAATCCGGTCGTCTTCCGCGCGAGGAGCCATGCGGATGGCGGATGTGCATCCGCAGCGAGATGAGACGATGGATTTATAAGGCGCAGACCCGTCGGTGCCGCGAAGGCGACTCCTAAAGGTGCGCCTGGATAAGCTTCGGCTTGAAGCCCCCCGATTCAAGGGCGCCTACGATCTGATGCTTGTGATCGGTGCCGAACGCTTCGATGGTGACGCGCAGCTCGACGGCGGCGTTGCGGTTCGTGCTGACGAACTGATTGTGGTCGAGCCTGATCACGTTGCCGTCGTTTTCGGCGATGATGGAGGCCACGCGCACCAGCTCGCCCGGACGGTCGGGCAGAAGCACCGACACGGTGAACACGCGGTCGCGCATGATCAGACCGTGCTGGATAACCGAGGACATGGTGATGACGTCCATGTTGCCGCCCGACAGGATGGCGACGACCTTTTTGTTGTCGGCGGGCAGATGCTTCAGCGCGGCAACGGTCAACAGGCCCGAATTCTCCACGACCATCTTGTGGTTTTCCACCATATCGAGGAATGCCACGATCAGTTCGTCGTCATCGATGGTGATGATGTCGTCGAGGTTTTCCTGGATATAGGGGAAGATCTTGTCTCCCGGCTGCTGGACCGCCGTGCCGTCGGCGATGGTGCTGACATGGGGGAGTTTCACCACGTGGCCTGCGGCGATGGATGCCTTCATGCAGGCGGCGTTCGCCGGCTCGACGCCGATGACCTTGATATGGGGGTTCAAAAGCTTCGCCAGGGTGGAAACGCCCGTCGCCAGCCCGCCTCCTCCGACGGGCACCAGGATGGTGTCGACCAGCGGCAGTTCCTGCACGATTTCCATCGTGATCGTGCCTTGGCCCGTGGCCACGGCGGGGTCGTTGAAGGGGTGGATGAAGGTGTAGCCGTTCTCTTCGGCCAGTTCGAGCGCCTTTTCGCAGGCTTCGTCGTATACGTCGCCGTAAAGCACCACTTCAGCGCCGTAATGCTTGGTGCGTTCAACCTTGATGAGCGGGGTGGTGGTGGGCATGACCACCACGGCTTTCACGCCGCAGCGCGATGCCGCGAAGGCGACGCCTTGCGCGTGGTTGCCCGCCGACGCGGTGATCAGGCCGCGCTCGCGCTCCTCGTCGGTCAGCGTGCTGATCTTGTAATATGCTCCGCGCACCTTATAAGCGCCCGTGCGCTGCATGTTCTCCGGCTTGAAGAACACCTTGTTGCCCGTCTGGGCGCTGAAATGGGGGCTTTCGATCAGCTCGGTTTTCAGCGTGACTTCGCGTACCTTTTCGGAGGCTTCTTCGAATGTGTCCAACGTGAGCATATTTTCGTCCTCTTCGGTGCTTTAACGATTTAGCGTAGTAAAGTAGTATAGCGATTTGCGTGGAAAATCGGCGCGGAATCGAAGCGCTTGTTCGAAAACTTTCGATGATCGAAACAAAGGGAATATGCGTCCGCATGAAGGCGCGGGAAGGAAATCGCCATGCAAACCATCGCAACGAAAAACGCTCCGGCGGCTATCGGCCCCTACGTGCAGGGAAACATCGTCGGCAATCTGTTGTTCGCATCGGGCCAGATTCCCCTCGATCCCGAAACGGGCGAGCTCGTGGGTGCAACCGTGGAAGAGCAAGCCGCCCAGGTGATGAAAAACGTCGGCGCGCTGCTCGAGGCTGCGGGCACCGATTTCGATCATGTGGTCAAAACGACGTGCTTCCTCGATGACATGGATGATTTCGCCGCATTCAATGAGGTGTATGCCCGCTCGTTTTCGGGGCATCTTCCCGCGCGTTCCGCCGTGGCGGTCGAAAAGCTGCCGAAGGGCGCGCTCGTAGAGGTCGAGGTCATCGCCGTCATCGGAGATTAGCCGGAAAGCTCGGGCGCGCTGTCTGGACGCTCTTTGCGCGCGAGCGGGTGGGGCGGTTTCTGGATTTTCCGGACGAGGGGTGCGGCGTCCGGCATTCGGAGCCTCGCCGCGTCTGCACGGATTCGCCGGCCGGGGTTTTCGTTGGGGCGCCGCTTCCGCTCGATATGCGCGCTTGCGCGATTCGGCTTGCGGAATCGCCCCGCGGCGTTGTCGGCCGAAAGGTGAATGCCGGACGTCGGTGGCGCCGCTTCCGCCGTGAACCAAGGGAGGTCTTATATGGAACAAGGCATATGCTTCGAACCTTGTGCGAACGGCGCTGCCGGCATGCATGCGGCGACATCGTCTTTTTCGGGCGCGTGCGATTCGGCGAATGCGTCGGGCCGTACCGTCGCGAACATGTCGAACCGCGCTGTCGCGAATGCGCCGGATCGAGCCGGCGTGAAGTGCGGTGGACGTCCGTTCGACGCGTCTCGCCCTCCTCTTTTCCACATCAGCGACGCCTCGGTGGTGCGTGCAGGAAAAACCATCCTGCATATCGACGATTTCCGCCTTGCCGAGGGTGAGAAAATCGCCGTGCTGGGCCCGAACGGCGCGGGCAAATCGACGTTCATCAAATTGCTGACCCGCGAGGTTATGCCCTTGCATCGCGATGAGGCGCCGGTGGTGTTTCGCGGCAACGCTCGCCCGACGCTTGCCGATATCAAAGCGTGCTTCGGCGTGGTGAGCTCTTCGATGCACGACCAGATCAGCGTGCATCTTCCCGTTATCGACATCGTATGCGGCGGATTTTTCGGCACGCTCGGCCTCCCGCGCGGGGTGCAGGCGAGCGCGGCCATGCGCGATACGGCGCGCGATGCGCTCGACCGCCTCGGCATATTCGACCTTGCGGATCGCGATGTGCTGACGCTCTCGACGGGCCAGGTGCGGCGCGTCCTCGTTGCGCGCGAGCTGGTGCACGACCCGCAAGTTCTGATTTTCGACGAACCGTGTACGGGTCTTGATCCACAAGGCATGTATCACATGCGAAAAACCATGTGCGAGCTGGCCGACGAAGGATGCGGAATCGTCTTGGTCACGCACTATCCGGAAGACATTATTCCTGCGATCGACCGTCTGGTGCTGATGAAGGATGCGCTGGTATATGCCGATGGGGCCAAAGAAGAGCTGCTGGCCGACGGCGTCATGTCCGATTTGTTCGAGGCTCCGTTGCACGTCGAGTCGCACGACGGCTGGTATGCCTTGCGCGGCGTTTTCGCGTAAGCGGGCGCGTTTTCGTTGAGCGGCGTGCCGCAGGCCGAAGGGTCGTTGGATGGCGCGCGGTTGCTTTCCGTCAAACAACGTGTTGCAGGTCGAAGAATCGTTGGCCGGCGGGCGGCATCGAGCCGAATCCAGGCCCAATGCCGCCCTATGTGCCCCGCGTGCTTTCCTTCTGATGAATCGGGCGATGCTCGCTGCGGAGCTTTCGGCGCGTAACGAGGGGCGCCCGTAATAAGAAGCGCTCGAAGCGCATCTCGCGTGGAAAACGAAAGCGATTCGAGCGCGTTTTTGCTTGCGTGGTCGTTCAGCCGCTTCTTGTTTTCGTTTGGACCTGAACGCCGAAATGCAATTTGTCGGAATCGGCTGCGATTCGGTAAGATTTTTCCGTTTTCCTATTCAAAATGGGCTCTCGGATCTGCTTTTTCGCTTCCTCTGGAGCGGGTGAATAATTGCGACCTGGTGTTTTGCCGATTTTTGCGACGAACACGGGAGAGGCATGGATAGTAAAACGGAAAAAACCTGCACGATGGCGCGCGCAGAGGACATCGCGGGTGGTCGGCTTTCGTCGAAGGAAAGGAAAAGGCATGGCAACGGTAGCTATCGTCGGCTTCGATTTCCCTGAGGCGGACATCGAATGTGCAATGTGCGAAAACGCAGGTCATACGGTACGCATGCTAGACGGTCGGTCCCCCGAGTTCATCGCGCGGCACGCTATCGGCGCGGATGCGATCATCTCGTCGTACGGAGTATTTACGGAAGAGGTGTTCGCGGCTCTTGCGCCGACGTTGCGCGTCGTAAGCCGCACGGGCACGGGCTATGACGAAATCGACATCGCCGCTGCATCGGCGCATGACGTGGCGGTGTGCAACGTGCCGGGCTACGGCACCGAGGTGGTCAGCGACCATGCCATCATGCTGGCGCTTTCTTGCCTTCGTCGCGTCAATGAGCAGGATGCCGCCATCCGCCGCGGCGTATGGGATTATGCGGCGACGCGCCCTTTGGGGCAGGTGCGCGGTCGGAGGTTCGGAGTCGTCGGCATGGGCGCGATAGGACGCGCGTGCGCGCGCAAAGCCGCAGGTCTTGGTTTCGAGGTCGTCTGCTGGTCTCGCTCGTTGCGTCCGGGCTCATGCACGCCTGAGGGTTGGAAGGTTTTGGAGCTTGCCGAGCTTGCGAGAACGAGCGATGTCGTCAGCCTGCATACGGCGCTTACGCCCGAAACGTTCCATCTGTTCGATGCGCGCATGTTGGCTTCGATGAAGCGCGAGGCCGTTCTCGTGAATACGTCGCGCGGCGCGGTCGTCGACACGGCGGCTTTGGCTCAGGCGTTGCGCGAGGACCGCTTATGGGGAGCGGGAATCGACGTGTTCGAAAGCGAGCCGGCCTCGCCTGACGACCCGCTGCTTTCTGCGCCGCATACCGTGCTCACGCCCCATGCTGCATATTGGTCGGAGGAAAGCGGCGTCGAATTGCGCACGCGCGCGTGTCAGGCGGCAATCGATGTCTTGGAGGGAAGGCGCCCGGTTGACTGTCTGAATCCGGAGGTGCTTTCGTAAGCGGCGAGTTTTCGTACCGATTTCGCATCCTTGCCGGATTCCGTTGCGCTCGAGTTCGAGTCGTATTGCTGGGAATCGAGGGCTGCATGCGGGGAGAGAGCGCGTTTCGGGCTTTCGCGAGCAGTGCCGACGGTGCGCATCGGCCGCGCGTGATGCGCATCAGCGGCGAGTGGTGCGACGAGTGCTCCGAGCCGCACCTCTTCCGGCGCCGGAATGCGATGCGCCCGCTCGCTGGTGTCGCTTCCAATGCTTATATATAAACATATAGACGCGGCTTGCGCTTTCTCCGCTTCTTGCGAGGAAGGCTGGCATGGCCGCCTGTCGAGCGGCCGTTTGCCGCGCGCGGCGTGCCGAAGTCGGGAGCGTTTGGGCGGCGAATGCGTGCTGGGTGTGGGAGGCGGGCTCGTCGCCTAGGAACGGCCCTGATGATTCCTGCGCTGAACGAGAAGCTTCGCAACTCATGAACCGCCTCCTATTTTCCATGTCTAAGAAATAGGAGGCGGTTCACTTATACAGGGTTTTATTTGCTCCGGCGTCTCCGCCGATTACCTTTGCGGCATTCCCGTCCCGAGACTTCCCAGATCGCGCTCGGTACCTCTTTCGCCGCCGGGCGCGACCCGCACCTTTTCGGCGCTGGAATGCGATGCGCCAGCCTGGGCACCCCGACGCTTTCGGACGGCGGGGCTCGCCCGCGTTCTTCTCCGCTTCGCGCGGGGGTCGCCGAACGAGGTCCATCTCCTGCCCCTCCGCATATATCAGTTATAAAAGGGGATCCGCCGCCCTCCGGCGGGCCGCCCCGCGCCCCCTCTCCCCGCCGAGTTGTGGAGGAGATGTGGAGAAGGAGG
>JAUNDR010000030.1 GCA_030525985.1 Slackia sp.
CAGCCATGCGATGATTTTCGGATTGGCCTCGTCGGTGTCCATCCCGGCGAATTCCTTCACGTAATCGGCGAAGCGACCGTCGTCGTCGACCGGCATGATGGTCTCGATGCCGAATTCCTGACCGACCAGGTAGTCTTCCACGCCGTGACCGGGAGCGGTATGGACGGCGCCCGTGCCGGCATCGAGGGTGACATGGTCTCCCCAAATGATACGGCCCACGTTGCTTTGAACGATCGGGCAGACGTAGGTGATGCCGTCGAAGGCATCACCCTTCATGAGCACGGGCTCACCGTCGGATTCGACCACGCGATACGCGTCCCAGCCCGCCGCCTGGGCGACGGCCTCGACCATTTCATGCGCGAACAGCATGAACTTTCCGTCGACCTCGACGAAGCAGTAGTCGATTTCGGGTCCGAAGCACACGGCGGCATTCGCAGGAAGCGTCCACGGCGTGGTGGTCCAGATCAACACGTAAGCGTTGTCGGCATCGACTCCGGCAGCAGTGAAAACCTCGGGCACGTTATTCAGCTTGAAATTCACGTAGATGGACGGCGACATCTCGTCGGCATATTCGATTTCGGCTTCGGCGAGCGCGGTATGGCAGTGCTTGCACCAGTGGATCGGCTTGCGGCCGCGATACACCGCGCCATCGAGATACATCTGCTTGAAGACTTCGACATTGGCAGACTCGAAATTCGGCTGGAACGTCAGATAAGGACGATCCCAATCGGCGCCCACGCCGAGGCGTTTGAAACCGTCGCGCTGCACGTCGACGAAGCGCTCGGCCCATTCGCGGCACAGTTCGCGCACCTTCGCCTGGGGAAGCTCTTTCATCTTCTCGGTGCCGAGCTTCTTTTCGACCTCGTGCTCGATCGGCTGGCCATGGCAGTCCCAACCGGGAATATAGGGGGTATAGTAGCCGCGCTGTGCGTGCGATTTGACGACGAAATCCTTGAGGATCTTGTTGAAGGCATGGCCGATATGGATGGGACCGTTCGCATACGGAGGACCGTCATGCAAGACGAACGGCTCGCCGTCTTTGTTCTTCTCCAAAACCTTGTGATAGATGTCCTGCTCGACCCACTTCTCCAAGCGCTTCGGCTCGTTCTCGGGCAGATTCGCGCGCATGGCGAAATCCGTCTTGGGCAGGTTCATCGAGTGCTTGTAATCGTTTCCCATCGTGTACTCCGATCCTTTCGTTCAAATTGCAGAGGCACTACAGCGCGCTAAATCACGCGCAATTTGTCTATTATATAGGGAATATCGCGGAAACAAACGACGCTTTTCTCAAGATGGCCGGCGTATTGTTGCGCAACGCGAGACATGCCGCGCGCGCCGTATCGTCTGTAACCGTGCCGCAACGCGATTTTTCGACGGAATGCTTATAATTGCATGTATTTTGACCAGCGATAAAAGGAGCTCTCATGGCGTATCGCATCGTGACCGACTCCGCCAGCAATCTCCGCGAAGAGATGATTGACGAATTCGGTCTGGAAGTTCTGCCGCTGACGTTCATGGTGGACGGCGTCGAGCATCGCAGCTATCTCAAAGGTGAAAAAACAGATCTCAAGCAGTTCTACACCATGATGCGCGAAGGCAAGACCATCACCACCTCGCTTCCCAACATGCAAGAGACCGAGCAGACCTTGCGCGGCATTCTCGACAATGGCGATGATGTTTTGTACCTGGGCTTTTCAAGCGCGCTTTCGGGAACCTACGAGGCGACCGAACTCTTGATGAAGCAGCTGGCAAGCGAATACCCTCAACGAACGCTGCGCGCGGAAGAAACCTTCGCGGCATCGGGCGGACAAGGCATGCTCGTATATCTCGCCTGCAAAAAAGCCGCATCGGGGGCCACGCTCGACGAAGTGGGCGATTTCGTCGTCCAAACCCGCGATCGCATCTGCCATTGGTTCACCGTGGACGATCTGATGTTTCTTTTCCGCGGCGGGCGCGTCGGACGCACAAGCGCCTGGGCGGGAACGATGCTCAACATCAAACCCGTCTTGCATGTCGACAGCAAGGGAGCGCTCATTCCCATGGAAAAAGTGCGTGGGCGCAAGAAGTCCATCAAAGCACTCGTCGATCGCATGGAAAAGACGGCCATCGACCCCGCCTCGCAAACCGTGTTCATCACGCACGGCGATTGCCTCGAAGACGTCGAATCGCTGAAATCCGAGATTTCCGAAAGGCTCGGCGTAACCGATTTCGTGGTGAACTACGTCGATCCCGTCATCGGAGCGCATTCGGGACCGGGAACGCTTGCGCTTTTCTTCATCGGAAACGAAAAATAAAAAAACCCGCCGCAGCTTGTGGCCGATCCGCATCGCCGCGGGTCGATCGCATGATTCGGACCGATCGTTATCCGGTTGCTCCAAAATGGGGAGACGTGCGGAAAACATCGATCATATGTCGCTGCAAGACCGAAAAATAAGGCGCTCTTCGCATTTGCCTGCAAACACGAAGAGCGCCCCGGTGTAAAAACCTACGCGACGCCGCTCGACCCGAAGCCGCCTTCACCGCGCTCGGTGGCATCAAGAGAATCGACCACGTTCCATGCGACATTCTCGACTTTCTGAATGACGAGCTGCGCGATGCGGTCGCCTGGATTCACCTCGAAAACGGCATGTGGATCGAGGTTGATGAGAGCGACTTTCAGCTCCCCGCGATAGTGGCTGTCGATTAAGCCCGGCGTATTGAGAACCGTGACCCCCTGCTTGATAGCAAGGCCGCTTCGCGGCTGAACGAAACCCGCATAGCCTTCGGGGATGGCGATGGCAAGACCCGTTGCCACCAATGCCCTTTCGAAGGGCTTGAGTTCCACGTGCTCGACGGCCCGCAAATCCATGCCGGCATCGCCCGGATACGCATAGGCGGGAATGGTCACTCCGTCGACGAGCGTCGTCAGGGGAATGGTCAGTTTGTCAGACATGCAATCTCTCCTTTAATCGCATTCGAACGAATGCAAATCGCCTTCCCGAGCTTCAATCAGACATAATGCGCCATGCAGCATGACGCCGCCGAAAACCCAGGGGCGAAAATCAACTCGCCCGCCGCCATGCAAACGGCGCTCGATAGGCGATGAAATCTACTGCTCGAGACCCTTCAGGGCCTCCTGGAATTCCTCGATGGTCTGAAAATCCTTATAGACGCTTGCAAAGCGGATATAGGCGACGTCATCGAGGCCCTTCAAATGGTCGAGAACGATATCGCCGAGGTCTTTCGACTTGATTTCGTTGCGACCGGAATTACGCAGCTCGGCTTCTATCTGGTCGATGATTTCCGATTTCTTATCATTGGGAATATTCGGCCGCTTCGCACAAGCAATGCTGATGCCGCGATAAAGCTTTTCCCGATCGAACACCTGGCTCGTGCCATCCGACTTTATGACGATGATGGGATTGTCGCCCAAGCGCTCATACGTCGTAAAACGATTGCCACATTTCAAACATTCGCGGCGGCGGCGAATGGAATTGAATTCATCGGAAGGTCGGGAATCAACGACCTTCGATTCGGGATGGCCGCAAGACGGACAGCGCATCGGTTCCTCCGTTCAACCCCTTTCGGGGCATATCGATTATGCGGCATCCATCATACACGCTCGCCCCAATATTGCCGTGTGCGGAAAACGAAAAAGAAGAACCGCCATAACCGCGAACACGGCGACACGCATCATACGGCCGGCAACGATTGCGCCGATAAAGACTTTCGGCGTTCGATGTCGCAGCACCGAACGCCGAAACGAAGACGAATCCTATGCTTCCTTGGATGCCGTGCGCGCTTTGCGACGCTTGTCCATCGCGTCGATGCACAAGCAGCATGCCGAATCGCCCGTGATATTCAAGGCGGTGCGCATCATATCGAGAATGCGGTCGACGCCAGCAACGAGAGCGATGCCTTCAACAGGCAGGCCGACCGAAGTCAGAACCATCGCAAGCATGATCATGCCGGAGCCGGGAACGCCCGCCGTGCCGATGGAGGCCAAAACCGTAGTCATCACCACCAGGAATTGCTGCTGAATAGTCAGATCGATACCGAAGACCTGGGCAATGAATATGGCGCAGACTCCCTGGTAGATCGCCGTTCCGTCCATGTTGATCGTGGCGCCGAGCGGCAGAACGAAGCTGGTCATCTCCTTGCTCGCACCCATCTTGCGCGTGCATTCCATATTCATCGGCAGCGTGCCGACGGAGCTTGCCGAGGAAAATGCGAACAAGAATGCGGGCGCAATGCCGCGGAAGAACCTCAGCGGGTTGATTTTGGCGAGAACGCGCACCATGCCGGAATACACCACCACAAGATGCACGATCATGGCGAGGTAGGCGACGACGATGAGCCACAGCAACGGCAGCAAGACATCGGGGCCGTTCGACGCGATGACCGGAGCAATCAGACCGAACACACCGAGGGGCGCGAAGCAAATGATGCCGTGCATGACCTTGATGCATACTTCGTTCATGCCTTCGACGAAGCGGGCCACCGGCTCCGCCTTCTTTCCTGCGGCGATGACGCCGAAGCCGAAGAGCAGGGCGATCACGATGACCTGAAGCATCGTGGCCTCTGCCATGGGCTGGAAGAAGTTCGACGGGAAGATGTTCACGATCGTATCGATAAACGACGGCGCTTCGGCCGCCTCGTACGAAAGCTCGGTGGAAGGCAGCGTGTATCCGCCGCCGACATGCAGCATATTGGCGAACAGCAGACCGACAACGACGGCGAACGCCGTGGTGACCATATAGAACAAAACGGTCTTTCCGCCGATCGCGCCGACTTTTTTAACATCCTGAAGAGAAATGACGCCCGTCATGATCGAGAAAACGACCAGAGGCACGACGATCATTTTGATCAGGTTCAGAAAAATGGTGCCGATGGGCTTGATGTACGTATTGGCGATATCGGGATTGGATTGCAGCGCCAATCCGCACAGCACGCCGAGCACCAGTGCGATCAAAATCCACGACGTAAGCGACAGGCGCTTATACCATGGCTTATGCGGCATCGGAGCGGCTTGCGTTCCGTCCTCGCAATGCGCGGGCCTTTCAGTCATGATTTCTAACTCCCCTCTTTCCTGCACGGGATAATCCCCTTCTGTTGAACCGGTAAATAGTACACGGATTCGCCGGATAGGCACAACCGAAGCGACGGACGGAAGGAAAAACAGTGCCGAAAGGAGCCTTTCGGACAGATGGACGCAAAAAACGAAAAGCCCGGCGTGCGACGGAAACGAAATGCCATCTCCTTCCGATGGGTTGCGGCAAAAGCGATACGACTCCGGCAGTCGGCGAAACGACACGGCTTGCGACGGCCTTCCGAACGCTTGCAACGAACCTTTGTTCGGATATATAATAAATCGCACAAAAGTTCGTGTCAACGTTTTCAAACGTTTGTTCGATAGAGGGGAACGGCCATGACCGATACGGAAGTCAAGAACACGAAGAAAATCACCAAGAAGCAGAAAGCGGTCCTCGACTTCATTGCGAAAACCATCGATGAGACCGGCATCGCCCCCACCGTGCGCGATATCTGCGAAGGGCTCGGGCTCTCATCGCCGTCGACCGTCCACGTTCACCTCAAAACGCTTGAAGACAAAGGGCTTATCCATCGCGATCCGCTCAAATCCCGCTGCATCACCCTGGTCGGACACGAACGCAAAGCGGCGTCCGACGCGCATAATGACAGAGAAAGCTCGCTGGGCACAGGCGACTTCTCACGCATCGTGTCGCTGCCCGTCGTCGGCAACGTCGCGGCGGGAACGCCCATTCTCGCAGATCAGAACATCACCGAAACGATTCCTCTTCCCACGGAAATCGTCGGCGACGCAAGCTCGTTCCTGCTCAAAGTACGCGGCGATTCCATGATCAAAATAGGTATCAACGACGGCGATTTCGTCGTCGTCGAAGAGGGCCCCGCCGCCAACAACGGCGACATCGTGGTTGCGATCGTCGACGACGGCGCAACCGTGAAACGATTCTTCAAAGAAGAAGGCTATGTACGCCTGCAGCCCGAAAACTCGACGATGGAGCCCATCATCGTGCGTGATAACGTCTCGATCGCAGGAAAGGTCGTCGCCGTTTTTCGCAGATTGTAAGCGCAGTCCCTCGCGGCCCGCCCTACAGCGCCCAAGAAGCGCACAAGGGAACGGACCGCGAGGGACGAGGACGTCGCCGTATCCGATACGTTTCGAAAGCGCTATTCCGCCTTCGAAACGTAAGGTTCGAAAAATGCTTGCAAATCATGCGGAACGCGAATGGCCATGACCGTCCCCTTCTCGTCATAGGATTCGCTCACGATCGTGCATCTATTGTGGGCAAGCGAGACAAGATCGCCCCGGGAAAACGGAATGACGACCTCCATAGTGCTTTCGCGCGCTGTCGCCGCGCGGGCGATAGACGCAATCAGCCCGTCTGTCCCCTCGCCCGTCTCCGCCGACACGATGGCAGCACCGGGAAAGCGCGCCATAAGGGAGCGTCGAGCGTCTTCGTCGATTAGGTCGGCCTTGTTGAACACAACGATACGAGGAATCTCCTGGGCGCCTATTTGCTCGAGGACATCCTCGACGGCACGCATTTGAGATTCGTACTCATCCGACGACGCATCGACTACATGCAAAATCAAATCCGCGCCGCGGATTTCATCGAGCGTGCTCTTGAACGCCTCGATCAAGGTCGTCGGCAGCTTCTGTATGAAGCCGACCGTGTCGGTAAGCGTCACCTCGCGGCCCTCGGGCAACACGAGCTTACGCGTCGTGGAGTCAAGCGTGGCGAACAGCTTATCGTAGCTGAGCACTTCGGCATCGGCGAGTCTGTTCAGAAGGCTCGACTTTCCCGCATTGGTATAGCCCGCCTCCGCCACTTTGAACACGCCCGAAGCATACCGGGCGCAGCGCTGCGTGTCGCGCATGCGCGACACCTGCTCGAGTTCGCGGCGGATCGAAGTGACTCTTTTGCGCACCATACGACGGTCGACCTCGAGCTGGCTTTCGCCCTCACCGAATCGAGATCCCACGCCGCCGCCCATGCGATTGCTCGCCAAATGCGCCCACATGCCGCGCAGTCGCGGAAGGAGATACTGATTTTGCGCGAGCCTTACCTGCAGACGTCCCTCTTTCGTGGTCGCATGCAGCGCGAAGATATCGAGAATCAACGCCGTGCGATCGATGACCTTGACTTCTTTGGGCATGGCCTTTTCCAGATTGCTTTGCTGGGAAGGCGACAGCTCTTCGTCGAAAATCACAACGTCGGCAGCAAGGCTGCGGCAAAGCGACGCTATCTCTTCCGCTTTTCCCGATCCGATGAACGTTCGCGGATTGGGCGCATCGAGCTTCTGCGTCGCCGTCGCCACCACGGTCGCGCCCGCCGTATCGGTCAGGCGAGCAAGCTCCTCGAGAGAAGAGCGCGCATCCGCCGCCGAAGCTCCCTTATATTCGATGCCGACGAGTATCGCCCGTTCGGCATCTTCGGTGAAACTCGTTTGAGACATATCGGCAAACGACATGCCGCCCTCCCGTTCTCGATTGAAAAATCATCCCCGCTGAAGCGATTCCGCGTCCAGCAGGCTCAGGATTTCATCCGCCATACGTTCGACATCGCCGTCGTTCGCATCGATCCATCGGACGCGGGAATCTTTGCGCCACCAGGTACGCTGGCGTTTCGCATAGCGGCGTGTCGCTGTTTTTATCTGCTCTATCCCCTCTTCAAGCGAGCATTCGCCTTCCAAGGCGGAGACGATTTCCTTATAGCCGATGGCCTCGCGCGCCGTCAGCGCATCCTCGAATCCCGCGGCACGCAAGGCGACCACCTCGTCGACCAGACCGTCGGACACCATGCGCTCGACACGCCGTTCGATTCGATCGTTCAAGACGTCGGGATCGACTGCGAGCCCGAAAAAACACGCCGGAACGAACTGCGCCATATGCGAGAAGCCTTCGTGCTGGCGAGCGTACGTGGTGCCCTCAAGCTCCATCATTTCGAAGGCACGAATGACGCGGCGCGTATTGTTCGGATGAATCAATGCCGCGCTCTCGGGGTCTCGCGCCTCCAGAATACGCCAAAGCGCCTGGGCGCCTTGCTCTTCGAGCACCTGCGCATAGTGAGAGCGCACGGGGTTTTCGACCTGCTCCCCTCGCGGAAAACGATAATCATCGATAGCAGCCCGGACGTAGAGCCCCGTTCCGCCCGCAAGAACGCTCCGATTGCCCTCCGCATCGAGAGATGCGAAGCACGAGCGGGCGTAATCCTGGAAAAGCGCCGCGGAATAAGGCTGCCCGGGCTCGCAGATGTCCAGCCCGAAATGCTCGACACGGCGATCCGCTGCGGCTATCTTTCCCGTGCCTATATCCATGCCGCGATAAATCTGCATGGAATCGGCGGAGACGACCGAAGCCCCGATGCGAAGCGCGACCGCCTGGGCGACATCGGTCTTGCCCGAAGCCGTCGGACCGACGATGCATACCACGGGATGGCGAAGGCTCATCGGAAAAGAGCCGCCGTCGCGCGTGCCGCACGGAAAGGACTTCACCCCGAGGTCGGAGGAGGCCGATGAATCGAAGTGCGCCTCGAGACCGGGTGCGCCCGAAGCGGAAATGTCGCCCTTAGTCACGAACCATCGCCCCCGACAGGTACCACGCTTTCGCCGTATCGATTTTCACCGCGACCGTCGTGCCCGCCAGAGAAGCCGCATCCATCCCATCGGGGATAGGCGCATGAACCGTGACGTTGTGCGGGCTATGGCCGACAAGCACGCGCTCATCACGCTTCGAAGAGCCCTCCACCAGCACGGGAAGCGTGCGGCCGACAAAGCGTTGGTTATGGGCATAAGCGTTTTCCTGCACCAAATCGACCAGGGAATCGAAGCGCCTCTGGATGACATCGCGCGGCGTATCGTCGACCATGGAGGCCGCCGGCGTGCCTTCGCGCGGAGAATAGATGAACGTGAACACCTGGGAATACCCCACGCGCTTCACCAGATCGTAAGTCGCCTGGAAATCCTCTTCCGTCTCGCCGGGGAAACCGACGATGATATCGGTGGAAAGAGCGACATCGGGATTCGCCTTGCGCACGGCATCGATCAAATCGAGATAATGCGCGGCGGTATAGCGGCGGTTCATCGCCTTGAGAATGCGGTCGCTTCCTGACTGAACGGGCAAATGCAGCGACGGCATCAGATTGTCCAATTCCGCATAAAGCCCGATAACCTCGTCGGTGAGGTCTTTCGGATGCGATGTGGCGAAACGAAGACGCTCGACGCCCGTTTGCGAAACGGCGCGCAGCACATCGGCAAAGCGGGGCTCGCCATAGAGGTC
Organism: Slackia sp.; assembly: GCA_030525985.1. GTDB lineage: Bacteria > Actinomycetota > Coriobacteriia > Coriobacteriales > Eggerthellaceae > Slackia. Next base: position 9,302 of record JAUNDR010000030.1, read on the forward strand.
TCTGCCATAGGAGTTCACGTTCTGGCCGAGCAGCGTTATCTCCTTCACGCCATCCGCCACCAGACCGGCCGCCTCGGCGGCGATGTCCTCGATGGCGCGAGAGCGCTCGCGGCCGCGCACGTAAGGTACGATGCAATACGTGCAGAAATTATTGCACCCCACCGTGATGGGAAGCCAGGCCGACCAGGGATGCTCGCGCTTGGAAGGAAGATCGGTCGAAAACGTATCGGACTTCTCCAGAATCTCGACGTGGTGGCCGCCCTGAGACATGGCGGCCTCGAGCAGGAAGGGAAGCTTTTCGATGTTCTGCGTGCCGAACACCACGTCGACATGCGGAAGCTTCGCGGGAAGCTCATCGCCGTCGCGCTGACCGATGCATCCGCCGATGCATACCATGCGCTTCGCGAGCGCGCTCCCTTCGGGAAGCGGAATATTCTTGATCGAAGCCACCTGGCCCATAAGCCGCACATCGGCGGCCTCGCGAATGCAGCACGTCACGAAAACGGCGATTTCCGCGTCCTCGACGGAATCGACTTGAACCGCGCCATGCGACTCGAGCATACCGGCGATGCGCTCGGAGTCATGCTCGTTCATCTGGCATCCGTATGTATAGAGGCAAAATGTCTTCTGAGAAAGATTGGACATGCAAAACTCCTTTTCAAAAGGCCGACGGCCCTTTTCCTGCTATTCGTGGATCCGACCGTTGGAGCAAGGCTCGCCGAGCGCTTCCCGATCGCGCGTCTCCACGCTGAAGCGGATCGCCGTACGGTATTCCCCGTCGACGACGACATCGACGAATGATGGAATGCATGCGATTTCGATGCCGACGGAAGAAAGAAAACCCCGGCAGATGGCGATGGCCTTGACCGCCTGGTTCACTGCGCCAGCTCCTACCGACTGCACCTCGACGTAAGAACCGTCCTTGATCGCGTCTGCTATGGCGCCCGCAACCGAGGCGGCCGATGATTTCGACGACACCGTCAGATGGACCGTGCACGGCTTTTTATCGACAGCTTGGGACATGCGATCCCTTCATGCGGAAACGTTCGGACCGTCGCCGAACCGAACGCTCGCGATCGTGATTTCATGAATGCGCATTTTACTACAGCTGCCTATACGCGGGAAACACCACCCGCACCCCGTCACGGGAAACCCTTACCGACGGCTCGATATCGGGCTCGAGATAATACGCCTCCGCAAGAGGGGCCCATGCCTTTTTCAACGCCCGGGAAAACGCCTCCGCATCTTCAGGTGAAATCTTCAATCCACGCACGCCATCGTGTGCGGCGAGGGCAGTCTTTCCCCCGGAAGGCTTTTCGGGTGCCTGATCATCGCGCAGCATGGCAAGAAGAGGCCTAAGGGGCGGCACGTCGCCCTGCATGATCCGGTATGCGCTGCGTTGTGAAACGGAAAGTCCGAGCCGATTCGCGCGCAATGCGAAATCGACGGCATCGGAACAAAACGAAAGGTCCGCCGCATACGGAACGTCGTCGAAGTTTTTGCAACCGGTCTTCACGTCGCGAACGACGCGCATGCCGTAAGCGCGCAGAGTAGCCGCCACTTCCACGGGGCTTCCGAAATACACCGTGCAACGACGCCGCTCCTTCAAGGCGAATTCAGCGGCCGTGCGAACGATATTGCGCGGACCCGGCCCCAAAGCCCAATCGCCCTCCTCGTTTTTCTCAAGCGCAGGAAGCGTGCTTTGGTCTTTGCGCTCCTTCACGGATGCGCGGGAAAACGATACGCGAAAAGCACTTCCCTTCCCGGGCCTTGAAGCGGCCACGAAAGCCTCGGCGGCGTTTTCCTTGATGGAATACAGCGCCATGCCGCGACCGTGAACGCCCCATTCGTCTTCGACGAATGCATCGAGTTTCGAAGTGACGCGCGGCTCGAATACCGCGTCATGCATATCAAGGGGAATGCCGGCGCCATCATCGATAACGACGAGCGTCCGCACATGCGCGCTACGCGAGACGGCAAGAAAAATCGTCTGCGCGCAGGCGTCGCGCGCATTGCGCAGCATTTCGATCGCCGCGTCTTCGACGCAGCGGATGTCCTGCTTCGCCTGGCGACGCTGCGCCTCGGACACGCGCAAGCGCACGAAGCCGTTTCCCAAATCGTCCTCGACGCGAAGGACGCCGGGACCCGCCACCCTCTCGATGAAATCTCCCAGATCCGACATCGCTCTGATTCCGCCTTTCGCATCGAAACGAAAAGCGGGCATGCGCAAGATACGCGCATGCCCGCCTGACGAAAGCGCGCTTCCGAGCCGGAAGCGCGCGTGCCGCATAATCTATTTCGCGTAATCGACCGCGCGGCTCTCGCGGATGACGACGACTTTGACCTGGCCAGGATACTGCATCTCGTCCTCGATCTGCTTGGCGATATCATGCGCCAAAACGACCGCGGCGGCCTCGTCGACCTGATCGGGAACAACCATGACGCGAATTTCACGACCCGCCTGCATGGCATACGTACGCTCGACGCCCTTATGCGCGTTGGCGATTTCCTCGAACTTCTCCAGGCGCTTCACATAGCTCTCGAGGCTCTCTTTGCGTGCGCCGGGACGAGCGGCGGAAACCGCATCGGCGGCCTGCACCAAAACATCGAGAACGCTGTTCGGCTCCACGTCGGCATGATGGGCTTCGATCGCATGCACGATTTCGGGCTTCTCGCCGAAACGACGGGCAAGGTCGGCGCCGATGACGGCATGGGGGCCTTCGATTTCATGGTCGATGGCCTTGCCGAGGTCATGCAGCAGGCCGGCACGCTTGGCAGGAACGGGGTCGAGACCGAGCTCGGCAGCCATGACGCCGCACAGGTACGCCACTTCGAGCGAATGATTCAGCACGTTTTGACCGAAAGACGTGCGGAAGCGCAAACGGCCGAGCGTACGCACCAGCTCAGGATGAAGATCATGGATGCCCACATCGAAGGTGGCCTGCTCGCCCGCATCCTGAACCTGCTGGTTGACCTGCCTTTCGGCCTTCGCATACATCTCTTCGATGCGTGCGGGATGGATGCGGCCGTCGGCGATGAGGTTTTCCATGGTGACGCGACCGACCTCGCGGCGAACCGGGTCGAAGCACGAAATCGTCACGCATTCGGGCGTGTCGTCGATCAGCAGATTGACGCCCGTAAGCTGCTCGAAGGAACGGATATTGCGACCTTCGCGTCCGATGATGCGGCCCTTCAGATCATCGGAGGGAATATGGATGGTCTTCACCGTGGTCTCGGCGGAATGATCGGCCGCGACGCGCTGAATGGCGAGGCTGAGAATCTCGCGGGATTTCTTATCGGCTTCGAGCTTGGCGCGCTGTTCGGCCTCGCGGATGATGGCGGCGCTTTCGTGCGTGACCTCATCGCGCAGGCTGTCGAGCAGCTCCTTTTTCGCCTCCTCGGGCGTCATGCCGGCAACGCGCTCGAGACGCACGTTGACCTCCTGCATGGCGCTTTTCAGGTCGCGCTCGCGACGTTCGACCTGACCCTGCATGGAGGAAAGCTGGTGTTCGCGCGCATCGAGGCTCTCGACGCGACGGTCGAGGCTCTCTTCGCGCTGGTTGATACGGTTTTCGGCATTGCGCACCTCGCGCATGCGCTCCTTGTTTTCGGCCTGGGCCTCCTGCTTCATCTTGAAGACTTCGTCTTTCGCCTCCACGACGGCTTCGCGACGCAGGGTTTCCGCCTGGCGCTTGGCCGATTCGACAAGCTGCTCCGCCTCTTCGGCGGCCTTCTTGCTGGAAGCGTTGACGAGATAACGGGAGATGATGAAACCGGCGGCGACGCCGGCGACGGCGACCACGATGACGGCGATAAGCCAGAGCGACTCGGGCATCGTATTCCCCTTTCTTGCATTCGAATTCAAACACAAGCGATGTATCGGTGTACCGGAAATAAAAAATGCCGGGCATGAACACCTGGCATGAGCGAAGCGCATGGAACGACAAAACATGCGTATGCGATTGTTTATATCGAAAAGCATCGGACATTCGATGCGAATACACTCAAGCTTTTTTCATAATACACCGAGACGTCGGAGAAACCGACCGCATTTCGTCAAAAAACCCTACCGACAACGTTCGGCATAGCGTCGGGCCGCCGAAAACACCGCATCGGATGAAAATCCCCGCGATGCGAGCTTGCGGCATGCCGCGGCATAGATGTTTTTAGAGCGCGGAGGCTTGCGGCACAGCAACTCGAAGGCACGCTCTTCTTCGGAGGGGCCGTCATCGGGAAAGTACGCCTCGGGCCATCCCGGAATATCGTCCGGAGCGATATGAGCTTTCGCCAATTCGTCCTCGATGCCCGCCTTGCCCTTCCCTTGGCTTATGCGGGAGCGAATGAGGATATCCGCATAGCGAACGTCATCGACCATGCCGCAGGCGGCAGCGCGCTCGACCGCCGATTCCGCATCGCAACGATCGAAGCCCGAACGCACGAGGCGCTCGACAAGGTCATTTGAGCAGCGATCGCGCACGCACAGCAGCTTGACGATTTTCTTGAACGCTTCATCTTGCTGCTCGCTCGTCTCTTCGATAACGGGCTCGAGCGTCAAACTCGACAAAAACGCTTCATCGATAACGGGCATGCCTTCCCCCCCTCCATAACGAACAGCGGCGCACACGCCCCTTCCAACCGACGGGCGCTTGCCGGTCGAGCGAGCCTGCATCTCGAGCTCGCCCGACCGGCAAAGCGCTGGGAAGTTACTCGGATTCGCCGCCGATGGGACGCGCGGTCGGGATGCCGAAGAACTCCCTGACCTTCTCCTCGATCTCATCGCGCAAATCGGGGTTGGTTCTCAGCATTTCCTTTGCGGCCTCCCTGCCTTGGCCAAGGCGCTGCTCGCCGCAGGTATACCATGCGCCGCTCTTCTTCACGACGCCCGCCTCGACGCCCATATCGACGATGCAGCCCTCTCGAGAAATTCCCGTGCCGTACATGAGGTCGAATTCCGCCTGGCGAAACGGCGGGGCGACCTTGTTTTTAACCACCTTCGCACGCACGCGATTTCCGATCGGCTCGTTGTTCTTGTTCTTCAGCGTTTCTATGCGACGAATATCGATGCGAACGCTTGAGAAGAATTTGAGAGCGCGGCCGCCCGTGGTGGTTTCGGGATTTCCGAACATCACGCCGATCTTCTCGCGCAGCTGATTGATGAAAATACACGTGGTGTTCGATTTCGAAAGCGAACCGGCGAGCTTGCGCAATGCCTGAGACATCAGGCGCGCCTGAAGGCCGACGCTGCTATCGCCGATTTCGCCTTCGATTTCCGCCCGCGGAACCAGCGCGGCGACCGAGTCGATCACGATGGCGTCGATGGCATTCGAGCGCACGAGCATATCGCAGATTTCAAGCGCCTGCTCGCCGGTATCGGGCTGGGAAATCAGAACCTCATCGATATCGACGCCGAGACGGGCAGCATAGGTGGGATCGAGGGCATGCTCGGCGTCGATGAACGCCACCACGCCGCCGAGCGCCTGCGCTTCGGCGAGAATCTGCAAAGCGAGCGTGGTCTTGCCGCTTGATTCGGGACCGTACACCTCGACGATGCGACCACGCGGAACGCCGCCGATGCCGAGCGCCGCATCGAGAGGAAGCGATCCCGTGGGAATGACGCCTACCTCCAGATCGCCGCCGCCTTCGCCGAGCTTCATGATGGCGCCCTTGCCGAATTTGCGTTCGATCTGGTCGGTTGTGAGTTTCAGCGTTTCTTCTTTGCCCTGGTTCATCCGTGCTCCTTGACGTCGACGGTGCGGTAGCGAATTGCGTACCGCAGCATTATTGCGAACGGATGTTCTCATGTCAATCGTCGCGCCCCTAAAATACCGACGCGCATGCATCCGCGCTTCCATAAAACCACGTCGCCCTGGCGCCTTTTCATGAGAAACCGCGCCGATACCCGAAGCGAATCCCGCCGTTATCCGATCGGACTCCGGCGCGATTCCAGCCGAAGCCGGACCCGCCCGCACGACTCATCGGCCAAACAACCCCGCCCAGCCACGAATCCTTTCACAAGCGAAGCGGACGCGTGACTCAACATCGATCGCCGCAAGGCGCGATCCGCTACGACAAATAGGGCGATTAGAAAAATCCAACCGCAACGGACCGGAAAACCCTGCGCGCTCCTTCGGAATCGCACCGACGTCGGACAGAAAAACGGCCTGCCCGGAAAACTCCGAGCAGGCCGTTCACTGTAAAAAACACCGATGGCGAATGCATCCTATTCGGTGCGCTCCATTTCGTCGAGCAACGCCTGAAGCGCAGCATCCACGCTCTGACGGCGCACCGATTCGCGGTCGCCCTCGAAATGATGCAGGCGGGCATGCGCTCCTGCCGCCGAGGATGCGCCGACCCACACCGTGCCGACGGGCTTGCCGGGCACCGCACCGCCCGGTCCCGCGATTCCGGTAACCGAAACGGCGATGTCCGCCCCGAGCGCCGCGCGGGCGCCGTCCGCCATCGCGCAGGCAACCTGCTCGCTTACGGCGCCGCAATCGGAAAGAAGGTCTTCGGACACGCCGAGGACGGCATGCTTCACATCGTTGGCATAGCTCACCACGCCGCCCCATACCGACTCGGAAGCTCCTGGCACATCGGTCAGAGCCGCCGAAACCAAGCCGCCCGTGCAGCTTTCCGCCGCAGCGATGCGCAGCCCGCGCTCTTTCGCCGCATCGATGACACGCACGGCAAGAGCGGGCTCTGCGGAGGATGCGCCGTCACGAGAGCCTTTCGGCTTGAAGCCGATCAAATGGCGCGCCTTCGATATGTAGTCGACCATCGAAACGACGGTCAGCACCAGCGCCACGCCCATGACAAGCCAGCTCAAGACATAAAGGCCCGCATAAAGGCCGAATGGGGCGCCCTCCCATACCGGACTTTCCTTCACGACGAACAAGACGATGGCCACCATCTGAAAGACCGTCTTGAACTTGCCGTACCACGATGCCGCGATGACCTCGCCTTTGCTTGCCGCCACCATGCGCACGCCCGAAACGATGAATTCGCGCGCGACGATGACGAGCACTACCCAACTGGGAATGGCACCGAGTTCGATCAAAACGAGCAAAGCGGCGGTAACCAGGATCTTGTCCGCCAAAGGATCCATGAACTTCCCGAAGTCGGTCACTTCGTTGCGTTTGCGCGCCAGATAGCCGTCAAGCCAGTCGGTACACGAGATCACGACGAAGATGGCCGCGGCGATCCATGACTTCCAAACGTCCAGGTCGGCGAAACCGATCCATTCGGGCCAGGGGCTGATAATCGCCGCCACGAACACCGGCACGAGGCAGATACGCACCATGGTGATGATATTGGCAGGCGTCATCACCGTTTCCGTCGACTTCGAAACGCTATTCTGCATTGATCGGCTCGCCTTCCATCTCGTAAACGAGCGTATCGACGATGCGCACGCGCACGATATCGCCCGGATCGCCTTGCTCGAGATACACCACGCCGTCCACCTCGGGCGCCTGGCACATCGCGCGACCGTAAAGCTGCCCGTCCTCCTCGCGACCGAGCACCAGCACGTCGACTTCGCTGCCGATGCGCGCCGACACGTGACCTTCGCCGATGGCGTCGCTTATATCGCGGATTTTCTGAGCGCGCTCGATCTTGACCGCCTCATCGATCTGACCGTCGAGCGTCGCCGCACGCGTGCCCTCTTCCGCCGAATAGGGGAAAACGCCGACATAGTCGAATTCGACCTCTTCGAGAAAATCGCACAGCTCTTCGAAATCGTCATCGGTCTCGCCGGGAAATCCCGCGATCAGCGTGGTACGCAGCGTGATGCCCGGCACGCGGGAGCGGATGCGTTCGAGCAGAAGGCGATGCGATGCGCCGTCGCCCGCACGGTTCATCGAGCGCAGGACAGACCGGCTCGCATGCTGCAACGGCATATCGAGATACGAGCATACGTTGTCGCGCGTCGCGATAACGTCGAGAAGCTCGTCGGTAACGCCCTGCGGCTCGATATACATCAGCCTGAACCACGTCGCAGGAAACTCCGCCGCAAGCGTATCGAGCAGATGCGCAGTCGTGTCGGGCTCGGCGAAATCTTCGCCCCAACGGCCCGTATCTTGGGCGATCAGCGTGATTTCGCGCACACCCGCATCAACGCGCTCCGCCACGGCGGCGCGCACCTCGTCGAGCGGGAAGCTGCGATAGCGGCCGCGAATGAAGGGTATGGCGCAAAAGCTGCAGAAACGGTCGCATCCGTCGCTGATCTTCACATACGAAGCGGGGCTATATGCATATGGCGATGCGAAATCGGCCGCGCCGTCGGGGCGGACGCCCAAAACGGAGCAAAGCACCTCGACGATATCGTCCTCGCGGCTGCAGGGAACGAATGCCTTGGCCTCTTGCAGCTCATCCTCGAGGTCGGCGCCGTAGCGCGCGGGCATGCAGCCCGCAACGATGAGCTTCGCCGAGCCGTTTTCGAAATTATCAAGACCGCAGATGTCGAAAATGGTCTCGAGGCTTTCCTCCGTCGCCGCCTGGATGAACGAGCATGTGTTCACCACCACGGCATCGGCAGCCGAAGCATCGTCGGTCAAAGCGAAGCCGGCGGCGAGGACGCGCTTGGTCATCTCCGCCGAATCCACCTCGTTTTTCGCGCAGCCGAGCGTCACGAAGCAAACCGAAGGCGCCGCACGACGTTCGTCGCAGTGCGTCGCGGTGACGTCGATATTGGTCACGAAACACCGTCCTTATTAGCGATAGTTGACGTATTGGAGGGGTTGGCCGTAATCATTCGCCTTCAAAAACGCGATGACTTCCTGAAGCGCATCGCGCGAAGGCGAGGAGACGCGCAGCTTGTCGCCCTCGATGGTCACCTTCACCTTGAGCTTCTGCGCCTTGATGTCTTTGTTGATCTTCGAAGCGGTCTCTTTGTCGATGCCTTCGACGATCTGCGCCGTCTGGCGCACGCTCTGACCGGCCGCAGGCACCGGGTCTCCCCATTTCATCGCATGCAGGTCGATGCCGCGGCGCACCAGCTTGCTTCCGAGCACGTCGATGACCTGTTTGGCGACGAAATCGCTCGGAGCGGACACCTCGATCTTGCGGCCCGCTTTGTCAAGCGAAATCTCGGCGCCCGAATCCTTCAAATCGTAACGCTGCGAAAGCTCGCGCTTCGCCTGCCCGAATGCGTTGTCGACTTCCTGGATATCGACGGTGGACACCACGTCGAAGCTTGATTCTTTTGCCATATCGAAACCTTTCTCGCCCTTATCGGAAATAACAATCGGTCACGCCGTCATGCGCCGCGCGAAACATCCGCGCTCGATCATGCGGAGGCCGCCGCCGCACCCGCCGATGCGCCATCTGCCGCAGGAGCCGCGTTTTCTTCGCTCCATTTCGCCAACACGTCGGCGAAATCGACATCGACGATCGTCACGCCGGAGCTGCCGGGCTCAAGCGCGACCTCGGTGCCGTCCTGCGTCAGCTTCACGCCGTCGGGAGGCGTCACGCGGAATTCGAATGTGCCGGTGACGTCGAAAGAGCCCGACTTGGGACCGGTCACATCGCCGCCATCGACGTACTTGCCGTCGAGATACACCTCGAAATACGTCGTGACCCCCGAAGGAATCTCATACGCCATGACCGTTTTGGTAGGAGCGAGGGCGGCCGCCTTGGCGGCCTCGTCCTCCTTATGCGCCTCGGCAGCGGCATCGGCGGCGTCGGTGCTATCTGCGCTTTCCGATTCGCCGGACGACGCATCGCCATCGCTCGAAGACGACCCCGGAAGCCCCGTGATATTGAGAGGAGCCGCCGCCGGCTCTTGATCTTGAGCCCGGCCGACGCCGTTCGCCCATGCGGCGAAGACCACGACGAGCAGCAGGATCACGATGCCCGCGATGATGAAGGGCAGCTTGTCGCCGATGCCCGACGTGCGCACGCCGATGTTTTTCGGCGCGGCGTAAAGATTGGTGTAGTGTTCCCCCGGCATATTCGAACGGCGAGCGCGATGCGTGCTGCGCCCGTCGTGGCGACGCGTATTCTCCACGGGTTCGATACGGCGCGTGGCGTCGTTCGAACGGCGGGCATTGCGCTGAGAGAGGCCCTGGCCGTAGGCATTGTAAGAGCCGACATGGACGGCGCCGATCCGGTTGCCGGAATCCTTCGGAGGCGCGATCGCCGCATCGATATCGTCGAAAAGCCCTTCATCGAACCCGTTCGACGACCGATGGGAGGACGCGCCCGAAGAAGCCGTCTCGCCATTGCGCGAAACCGACGGGCGCTCATGGTCGTGCGCGCGGTCGAACACAGCGGAACGGCGTGTGGCGGGCATCTCGAAACCTGCGGGCTTCATATTCTCGCGCGCATGCTGCACCTGGCTGCTGTACTGGGCGGTTTGATACATCTTCACCACTTCGGTGGTGTTCAGCCCCAGATAACGCGCATATGCATTGATCATATTGCGCGAGTATCCATGGGGCGGCATGGAGTCGATATCGGATTCTTCGATCCGTTCGAGAATGTCGGGGCGAATGCGGATGCGACGCGCGACCGACACGAGGTCTTCCCCGCTTTGCTCGCGGGCCTGGCGCAACACATCGCCGAACTTCATTTCGTCCACGCCGATCCTCCTTAGAATCCTTCGGCGGCATCCTGGGATTCGAATGCCTTGAGCGTTTCAAGTTCCATCGCATCGACAAGCACCTCGCGCGGCTTGCTGCCGTTCGGGGGGCCGACGATGCCCTTCTCTTCGAGCATGTCCATTATACGGCCGGCCCTCGAATAGCCCACGCTCAAACGGCGCTGGATGTTCGAGGTCGATCCCAGGCCGCTCGCCACCACGATATCGGCGGCCTCCCATAAAAGGGGATCGTCAGACGAAGAAGACCCTCCCGACCCATCGGGCATCGATGCGCCGAGGCCGATGACGTTGGTCTGCAAGATTTCCTGATGGTATTCGGGCTCGCCCTGCTCTTTGAGATGCTCGACCACGGCTTCGATCTCCTCCTCCGAAACGAAGCAGCCCTGCAGACGCTGCGGTTTGGCGTATTCGGGCTTGCTGAACAGCATATCGCCCAGGCCGATCAGGTTCTCGGCGCCGGGCGTGTCCAGAATGACGCGCGAATCGATGCCCGATGCCACGTTGAAGGCGATGCGGTTGGTGATATTCGCCTTGATGAGACCCGTGACCACGTTGGTCGAGGGACGCTGCGTGGCGACGATCATGTGGATTCCCGCGGCACGCGCCAGCTGCGCGATGCGGCTGATGGAAAGCTCGACCTCCTTGCCGACATTCATCATGAGGTCGGCGAGCTCGTCGATGATGATCACGATATAGGGCATCTTCTTGACGGGCTCGGCCGACGGGTCGTCCGCATCGTCGAAAGCGCCCTGCTCCACCTTGGCGTTGTATTGCGCGATATTGCGCACGCCCGCCTTCGACATGACCTTGAGCCTGCGCTCCATCTCCGCCACGCCCCATGCCAAAGCGCTCGCCGCCTCTTTGTTCTCGGTGACCACCGGAACGTACAGATGCGGAATGCCGTTGTAGGGCGTGAATTCGACGCGCTTGGGGTC
>JAUNDR010000031.1 GCA_030525985.1 Slackia sp.
TGGTCGTGGTCGTGGAGAGTATCGCCCGCGCACGCATCGTGATGATGGAAGTGATGAACGACCTGCGATTCTCCATGCAGATATGCCATATCGTGGTCGTGATTCTCGTGAATCTCGTCCAAAATCACCGCGAAATCGCACGCGTCCAAACCCGCCTTCTTCACGCGCGAAACGCAAACGCGAAACCCGTCGATCGGCAGGCTATCCAGCGTCGCCACGAGCTTTTCCTCGCACGCGCCAAGGTCGAGCAGCGCGCCGACCGTCATATCGCCGCTGATGCCCGACGCACATTCCAAGTACAACGTCTTTCCCACGACACCTTCCTTCCCTCGTGCCTCTTGCGCCGATGCCTGCAACACGCGGCCCGCAGAAGCGCACTTCCCTCAGAGCAGACGGTGCGACGGCGTCGCCCGCCTTCCCCGCGCCGCCACAGCAAGACGCTATAAAGCGCTTCTCGCCCGCGCGTGGTCGATCAACGCCGCCTGGTAGCCGGCGCCGAATCCGTTATCGATATTGACCACCGACACGCCGCTTGCGCACGAATTCAGCATGGCGAGCAGCGCCGTGACGCCGCCGAACGACGCGCCGTAACCGACGCTTGTCGGCACCGCGATCACCGGGCACGACGCCAAGCCGCCGATCACGCTGGGAAGCGCGCCCTCCATGCCCGCGACCGCCACGACGACTTGAGCGCCCGCGATGTCGTCGGCATGGGCGAGCAGCCTATGCAAGCCCGCCACGCCCACGTCGTAAAGGCGCACCACGCGGCTGCCGAGCATCTCCGCCGTAATCGCCGCCTCTTCGGCAACGGGCAGATCGCTCGTGCCCGCCGCGGCAACCGCCACGTATCCGTTGCCGTCAGGTTCGGGCGCGCCGCCCACGATCACCATGCGAGAGCACTCGTCGTAAGAAAAATCAGCAGCGTCGTCGGAAGAAAGGGCCGCGCGAAGGACGCGTGCCTTCTCGACATCGACCCGCGTCGCCATCACACGCTGCTGGCCGGAAGAGCGCAAAGCGGCGATGATGCCCGCAATCTGATCCGCCGTCTTGCCCGCGCCGTATATCACCTCGGCAACCCCCTGGCGAATGCCGCGCTGCATGTCGGGCTTGGCGTATCCCAAGTCGCGAAATGGTTCGGTCTGCACGCGAACGACGGCATCTTCCGGAGACACCTCGCCTGCCGCAACCGCAGCGAACAGGGATTCGAGCTCTTTTTTCTCCATAGTTTCCTCTCGCCCTTGAACCGAAACGCCTTCGAATGCGCGCTCGTACAATATAGTCCTGCCGACAGAAAAGGCCGAACGCCCGAAACCGCCCGACGATGCGGCAAAGCTCCGAGCGGCAACGGGCGGGGCCGCTACCCGCGCATCCACGCCCATCGCGCGGCTTCGCGACATTCCGGCGAAAGGGCCGCTTCAGCAAGCGCCTCCTGCGTGATAGGCGCACCCTCGGGCACCTTCGTCGCAAAGCACGAGAAGCTCGGCTTGTCGGCCGTCGAAAGCCCGATGGCGCGCGATGCGCTCCTCACCTGCTCTTTCGTGAATCCTGCCAAACGAAGGGGCGAAACCACGCCCCATTCCTCCAAAGCGCGAAAGCCCGGACGGCGGACAGGGTCGTCGGTCGCATTGGTGCCGTCGAGCAGCACCGCACGGCCGTCGCGCTCCATAGCTGCCATGATTTCACCGAAGATGAAGCGCTTGCAATGGTAGCAACGATTCCACGGATTCGCGCGTATCGCATCGTTCGCCAATACGTCGGCGCGAATCAGTTCGAACGCTGCGCCCGCCTCCTCGACGACGCGACGGGCATCGTCGAGCTCGAAATCGGCCTGAAACGCCGTCAAGACCATATAGGCCTTCACGTCGATTCCCGCCCGCATAAGCGCCGCCAGAAGAAACGCCGAATCGCATCCGCCCGAGAACGCCAGGCCGTAGCGCGCCGTCGAATCGAGCTGCGCCGCGACGTCTCGCCACGTCGGGTTTTCCGCATCGGTCATGAGCGCATCCCTTTCTCCGCTTCAAGAATGACCTGTTCGTAATGGGCGATCTTGTAATCGAGCCGGTCGAGGCCCGCCTGCAGATCGGCGATGCGGGCGCGCACCGAATCGCGCTGCTTTTCCAAAAGGGCCTTGCGGGCGGCGGCCGTATGCTCTCCTTCGTCGAACAGGTCCATGTACTCGATCAACGCTTCGATCGACACGCCGGCGCCGCGCATGCATTTGAGGAACTCCACCGTTTTGCGGTTCGTCTCGTTGTAGTCGCGAATACCCGACGCAGTGCGCGGCACATGGCGCAGCAGGCCGATGCGCTCGTAATAACGCAGCGTGTCGGCCGATATGCCGTAACGCTTGCTCACTTCGGCGATTTTCATAACAGGCCCCTCGAATCGTCATTGCGAATATCCGACCGGGCGCATTGAACCACATGGAGCGCACTCAAGGTCAAGGGCGCGACAAGTCGAACGATTCCTCCATGCGCACCCTCGACGCGCTCGCCCCTATAGCACCATCGACATGTACAGAGGAAGCCTGACCAGGTCTCCTTCAGCCGACAGGGGCTTCGGATGCAAGACGTAGCGCGTTCCGACCCTGCTCGCAAACTTATCCTTGAATTTCTCCAATGAACGAGCGCTATAACGCTTGGACGATTTCACTTCGATCGGAGAAACGCGCATCCTTCCCGCCGCATCGTCGTAACCGTGAGCGATAAGGAAACCACCGTGCCATTCTGACCAGGTATTTACACGAAATGGGAAGTATTGATACCGACGATTCTACACGAAATGGGAAGTGTGAACATGCTCGATTCACCACGAAATGGAGGGTTTTGCAATAGGAACGTTGTCGCAAAAACCGTCCTCCGCAGCAAACGGAGCGCGGTACTCGACGCGCTATGCCGTCGCGTTCATCACCACGTCGGCGAGCATGTCCATGTAAGCGGGATCGGCGCCGAGCGCGGGAATGTAGGTGAACCGCGCGTCGTCGATGCCAGCGGCATGAGCGGCGGCGCGGTATGCCTCGGCCGCGTCGACGCCCACCTCGATCGACGTCTCGATGCAGTCGGTCGCGAACACGGGGCACACCACCGCCACATCACGCACGCCGGCAGCGGCCAGGCGCTCCAACTCGGGCACCAGCAGGGGGCCTTGCCATTTGCGGTTGTCGAAGCGCGATTGATACGTCGTCAGCACGTCGTCGGAACGCAGCCCCAATTCCTCGCGCAAGAGACGCGCCGTTTCCCTCGTCGCCTCCACGTAGGTGTCGCCGCGTTTCGCCCATGAAACCGGCACCGAGTGAAACGACACGAGAAGCTTCGAGCCCTCCGCATGCACCCACGAACGGCGAATCGAAGCGGCCAACGCCTTGATATAGTCAGGCTCGCGCCAGTACTCCTCGACAAACGCGGAGCGCACGCCGGGAACAACGCGGGCCATGCACCGCTCGAACTCCTCACGGCACGTTCCCGTGCACGCGCGCGTGTTCTGCGGGTACAAAGGCAGGCCCACGATGGAATCGGCCCCTTCTGCAACAAGCTCGCGCAGACCCGCGCCGATCGACGGATTGCCGTAGCGCATGCCCGGACGCACGACGACGCGCTCGCCCGCCAAAACGCTCAGCCGCTCTTCCAGGACGGAGCATTGCTTGCGCGAATCAAGGATGAACGGACTGCCCTCGGCCGTCCAGAATTCCCGGTAGCGAGAAACGGTCCTTTTCGGGCGATTCGGCAAAATGAACATATTCAAAACGGGCTTCCACAACCACCCAGGCGCATCGACCACATTGCGGTCGGAGAGAAACTCCTTCAAGTACGGGCGAATCGCCTCGACCGTCGGCGCATCCGGCGTTCCCGTATTCATCAGCAAAATCCCCAGCATGCATACCCCCTCATAAGCCGCAATTCATGGCCGACTATAATATTTCGAACGATGTTCAAGCGAAATGCCCGTCCGGAATGCCCCGATTTACGCTGTCGTGCGTACGAAAACGCCGAGACGAACGCGCGGGATTTCCCGCAAATCGAGAAACCCGCCGAACGCGGCGCAAACAAAACGTCCTGGCCGCAAAGCGAAACGCGGGGTATGCGCCTTCCGCACCGCCGACACGCTCGACCGCGCCGCGCGCCGTCACCGTCTCTCCACACGAAAGACGGCAAAGTGGCAGACGGTAGGGCGGTTTTGCTACAATGCGTCGAACAAAGCGAAAAATATCCAGGTGGCGCACGTTGTTCGTGCGCCATTTTATTGCCTGCCGTTTTCGAGAAAGAGACGCCCATGCTTGCCAGCGAAACCGAGAAGCTCTACCCCGCTTCGAAAACCCTGGTGCGCGACAAGGTTGCCAGCCGCATCCATGCCAAAGACCATACGCTCTACGCGTTCGACGAGGGTGCCTGCGATTGTGCGGCAGACTTCATGGGCTGGGCCGACCTGGCGACGAACCCTCCGTATCCTTGCGAAAAAATCCAAGCCTTCGCCGACGAGGCCATCGCCGCAGGCATCGAAACGGTATTGCTGATCGGCCAAGGCGGATCCACCCAGGCGCCGATGACCATCACCAAGTACAACAAAATCGACCGCAACGCCGTCGATTTCAAAGTCCTCGACTCGGTTTCTCCCGTGCGCGTGCGCACCATCCTCACCGGCATCGACCTGGAGAAGACCCTCGTGCTGGTGTCGAGCAAATCGGGCGGCACGATCGAGATGCGCAGCGTACTCGACGCCGTGGTCGACTATTTCGCAGAATCCATGCCTGCCGAAAACATCCCTGCACACCTCGTGGCCATCACCGATCCGGGCAGCGGCCTCGAAGCGCGCGCACGCGAAGAACAGTGGCGCGCATGCTTCCCGGGCGAACCCACCGTGGGCGGCCGCTTCAGCGCGCTTTCCGTGTTCGGCTTGGTTCCCGCCGCGCTCGCCGGCATCGATTTGACCGATTTTCTCGGCCATGCGAAAGACGCCGAAGCCGCCTGCAGCGAAGATGCCGTGGACAATCCGGCGATTGCGCTCGCATCGTTTCTTTTCGACAACTACCTGGCGGGACGCGATAAGTTCTGTTTCTTCACGCCGAAACGCGGGCGCGTTTTGGGCCTGTGGATCGAGCAGCTGGTGGCCGAAAGCCTGGGTAAAAACGACCTGGGCATCTTGCCGAATATCGAAATCGACACGCTGCTTTTGGCGGAAGACCCCAAAGACCGCTGCGTGATCACCTACTCCACCAAAACCGACCTGTGGGACGAGCGCAAGAACTTCGATTTGAGCCTTGCCTATCTCGACGACGCCATTCCGCGCCTGTCGTACCGCATCGAAAGCGTGGCCGAGCTGGCCGAGCACTTCGTGATGTGGGAATACGCCACCGCCATGTGCGGTTATCTTCTGAAAGTGTGCCCGTTCGATCAGCCCGATGTGGCTTCTACCAAGGCGGCCGCGCTGAAAATCCTGGAAGAGGGCCAGCCCGAACCGGATTTCGAAGAGCCCTTCATCGGCCGCGTGCACATGGGCGAAGCCGAGGTCACTATGGCACCGTGCGTCAAAGCCGACACGCTCATGGACGCGCTGTACCGCCTGTTCTCCTCGGTGCAGCCGGGCGATTATTTCGCGCTCAACGCGTTCCTCCCCTTCGACGGCGAAGGCCGCCGCGAAGCGCTTGAAACCATCCGCCACGGCGTGGCGGACAAGCTGGGCGTGGCATCGTGCTTGGAGATCGGCCCGCGCTACCTGCATTCCACCGGTCAGCTGCACAAGGGCGGCCCCAACAAGGGCGTGTTCTTGCTGATTTCCGCAGACGAGCTCAAAGACATCCCGCTTTCCAACGTAGAGGCGGAAAGCCTTGGAACGCTTGCGAAAGCGCAAGCCGCAGCAGACCTTTCTATCCTGATCGAGCGCGGGCGCCGCTGCATGCATCTGCATCTGCCCGACAACTCGGGCGTGACCATCCGCGCCCTCGGCGATGCCGTGATGCGCGTGCTCTACCGCATCGATGCCGAACGAGAAGCGGCGCGGGCAGACGAACCCGCAGAGGCGTAGCGCGCACGACAACGCGCCGAGACGACGGGGCGATTCCATAACGCAAACAACGAAGGCGGTCGGGAACGCACCCGACCGCTTTTCTTTTTCCGGCGATCTCGCGGGATTTCGGCGGCTTTCCCGCATGAAGGGGGTGTCGCGATAACGAACGAAAAAGCTCGTCGGAATTCGCGGAAAACGCCAAGAGCCGATCAGCGCCACAAGACGGCCCGAAAAGCACGCCGCCTATACGCCATTCAAATCGACCGCATCATAAAACACTCCCTTGGCCTTGCCGTATTCTTCGAAAAATTCAGTCGCAGAGCATGCAGGAATCTTGGCTGCCGAAAAACCGGCCTCATCACGCGTCAAGATGCAGTCTGCCTTGATTTTATCGGCCGCAACATATACAAGACAGTCCTCGAAATCAGGCCAACCCATAGAGGCGGCCCTGGCAATATCGCTGCCATCGATGGAGCACACATTCATGTATTCCATGCTTTTAAGGAACATCTTCTGCACATCGGCGGAGCCGAGCGCCTTCCTCAGAACGCAAAAAACGTCTGTATACGATTTAGCGGAAGCCCACAGTTCAACATCGCCGAATATGCGCATCACCATGAGACGCTCGCAATCCTCAAAGAACGGCTGCCGCCGAGAAAAAAGGTCGATGAGGGTATTCGTGTCAAGCAAGAGCCTCATAATCGGCGCGCCTCCCCTCTTCGAGAATCTGCCTATAGGTCGCATCCTCCCAGAATGATTCGGGGACCGCGCAAGTCATGGCCTCAAGATCGGCGAGCAAAGCGTCGCGCTGCTCCGCCGAAAGCGATTTCACGATCGGCGATGCCGAAGCGCTCGCCACATTCTCTTCCCGCGTGGGTACGCTCGGCAAAGCGCCCGTCTCCAAAACGTAAGCATACGCCGCATTGATAAGCTGCGTCGGCGTTGCGCCTATGGAGCGAAGGACTTGCGCGGTCTGGTTTTTCACCTCGACAGGGATTCTTGCCGTCACCATTGCATCCATATTGCCTCCCTCTTCGATTCGTTTATTGTAATACAGTATTACATTCAATGAAAGAGTACGCATTGCCGACATTCGCGAAATCGTACGAGCAAACCGAACAGCGCGCCAAAAGAAACAACGCCGTTCGACCAACTAGGGAACCGGGCCATGAACTAGGAACAATTACGGCGCTACTGGGGAAATCAACTAAGTAACTAGGGAACTGAGGAACTTTACTGAGGAACTAGGGAAGCTTACTAGGGAACTCAAGCCCCGCTAAAACCTACGAGCGTGCTTGCGGATGAGTCGAAATCAGCGCCCAGACGACGCAAGCACAAAAGGCGGACGAAGGAGTATCCTTCGCCCGCCTTTGCTCGAATATCGATCGCAAACGATGCAGCCCTACATCACGCCGCCCTCGATGGCGTTCATCATAACCTGCACCATGGTGGCTCGGCGTCGAATCATCAGGGTGAAAGCGCCCCGTATCGCCATCGCCCTGAACCAGCCCTGCGATACCGCATACATCACCGAATCGTGCAAGAATGGGCCGCAAAGCAGCCCATTCGTTCTTGTCAATCGATTGCAGAGTCAAGCAAACGCCGATTCCTCAGCTCGCAACTGAATCCGAGGCGTTCTCGCAGTACCGGAAGGGAGGAGGGAGCAATATGGCGCCCATCAGGCTCGCTCGTGCTGTTCGGACGCGGAGCCCTCTTTCTCCGGGAAGAACACTGCGAGCATCTTCTTGTCGCTCGGCTTGCCCAGATACGAGCCCGCCACCATGAGCACGAATGCCACGACGATGCCGATTACGATCTGATGCAGACCGAACAATTTGAACCCGACCGCCATGGTGAAGCAATACGTCAGCGTGCCGCCCACCATGGATGCGATTGCACCCGTCTTGTTCGCGCGCTTCCAGAACAGCGCCCCCACGAACACCCAGCAAAACGCCGTTTCCAATCCGCCGAATGCGAACATGTTGATCTTCCAGATCACGTCGGGCGGCGTTACGGCCAGCACGAACACGATCACGCCGATCCCCAGCGTTGCCATCTGGCTGAAGCGCGACACGCTCTTGTCCTGCACCTCGACGCCCTTCTCGCCGGCGCGATGCAGCCACAAGTCTTTGACAATGGCCGACGACGATGCGATGAGCAGCGACGACACAGTGGAGATGGACGCTGCGATGGGCCCGATGATCGCAATGCCCGCCAGCCACGGCGGCAACGTTTGCGCGATGGCGATGGGGATGATGTTGTCCACGCTTCCGCCGTAAGCGGCCAAATCGTCGGTCAGCACGCCCGCCGCCAGCGTTCCCAGCGCCGTCACGCCGATCATCATGGCGCCGATGATCACCGTGCCCCAAATCATGGCCCTATGCAGCGATTTCGTATCCTTGTATCCCATGCAGCGCACCACCGACTGCGGAAGGCAGAACGTCAGCACGCCCACGAGCAGCCACTGCGTGAAATACAGCGAGAGAGGCATGGCGCCTGCGGCGAACGGCTCGAGCAGCTCGGGACGGTTCGCCTGAATGGCGGCCATCACATTCTCGTATCCGCCGCCTGCAGAAAAAATACCGCCCGCCAGCACGGCGATTCCCACCAGCATGGCGATGCCGCACAGCGCGTCGGTCACCGCAACGCCGCGAAATCCGCCCACCGCCGTGAAGATGATCACGGCCGCGCCGAACAGGAACAAGCCCGTCACGTAGGAATAGCCCGTGACGGCTTCGAAAAGCTTTGCACCGCCCACGAACTGGGCAACCATGGTAGCCCCGAAGAAAAGCACCAGAATGAACGCAGCCGCCACGGCGATGGCATTGGACTGATAGCGTTCGCGAATCACGTCGATTACCGTAACGGCGCCCAGCTTGCGCGACACGAGCGCCATCTTCTTACCCATGATGCCGTACAGCAGAAAGAGCGTGACGACCTGCACCGTCGCCATATACACCCAGCCGAAGCCGACATTCCACGCCTGGCCGGGACCGCCGACGAACGAGCTCACCGACCCGTACGTGGCAATGGTGGTCATGGCCAGCACGAAGCCGCCCAGGCTGCGGTCGCCAATGAAGTATTCCTTGACGAAACCGCCCGTCGCCGCGGCGCGCGACCGACGGCGCACCGCAACGGCGATACCCAGCGCGAACAGAAGGAAAACGAGAACGGGAACCAATCCCGCCATGCCGATAGAACTAGCCACGATCGGATTCCCCCTCTTCATGCTCATCCAAATCGAAATCGGCGAAAACCCGCTTCGCCAGGAACACCGCCACGACGATGGCGAAGATCCACGTTCCCACCGTGCCGCCGATAATCCAAATGGGCGTGCCGAGAATTTCGATATCCAGCCCCGCAAGGCCGAATCCCCCGATCGCCCACACCGCGATGCAGAGCACGAGTGCAACAACCGTCGCCTTCGCCTCTTTATTCGCTTGCACCATCTTCTGACGATAGGTCAGTTTGCCGTTCGGCGATGCCATCAGACCTCCTTCATCGAAACCGGTTTTTCGGCAGGCAAATTGTATCGATGCTTTCCGCCCGCAAGGCCACATGGACGGACGTCTTCGCCCCATTGCCCATCGACCTTTCTCTGAACTGGGAAAACAGCTGTTATTCTTACCTTCCATTATGTGTATTTATGCGGGGTGCTGCGGGGTGCAAATGTGGTACGCTACTACGAACGCCTGCGTGATGTGCCGCGAGGCGCGAACGCCACGCCCTCGCACGTTGTCGGGCATGTTTTGCAAGATTTTTCCGTTTTCCCATCGCGCAAGACCGCATCGGCGCGCCTTTTCGCCCCATGCGCTCATCGCGAAAAAATGCGACCTGGGGTTTTGTCGGCCAGTGACGGTGGGAAAGCGTCCCGAAAGATAGCGAAACGGAAATAATCTGCAATTCGGGATGCCGCCGAAGAAAAACGTGAATCGTCGCCGCGAAGAAAGGTCGGCCATGCATTTGAAAAAGACGAAACGCAACGGGCGCGTGTATCTTTCGGTCGTGCAGAATTATCGCGAGGGCGACGCCACGAAAACACGAACCGTCGAAACCATCGGATACGCCGATGCCTACGAGAAGGAATTCGCCGACCCGATAGCCCATTTCGAAGAATACGTCGCCGACCTGAACAGGCAGCGCCGAAAGGCAAAGCATCCGATCGACTTCTCATTTCCGCGCGATTGCACCATCGACGCCGACCGAACGGAATCGGCCCGATGGGGGGCGGCGCTTTCGCTCGCCTACCTCGATGCGCTCGACGCAAAGCGAGCCCTTGCGCCCGATCGCTGCGAAGGAGCCCAGCGAAAAGCGGACGAGCAGGCCGAATCCATCGCCATAGCCAAACGCACCTTCGAGGTGTTCGCCGTCGAACGTATGCTGCACGCCTCCCCCAAACACGAAACCTGGGAGCGACGCGAGTCGTTCCCGCGCGCCTGCGATTTCGCCATCGACGAAGCCTACCGCGCGCTCGCCGTCATCGCCGCCGCCGATTCCCGCATCGCGCGCACGATGCGCGCGTCCTACGAACGCATCCGTCCGAAGCATGCGCCCCTCGCCTGCGCGCATGTCATCTTGGGCACCTTCGCCTTCGACGACACCGACGATGTCGGATCAGCGAAATCGAGCGGCGGCCCATCATCGGGCAGAGTGGCGGTCTGCCTTGCCATGGTGCTTGATGAAGACGGCATGCCTGCGGGGTATCGCCTCATCGGAGCCGACCCCGACGCGAAAGCCGTGCGCAACCTCGCCGCCGAAATCAAGCACGACCTCGGGGCCGAGCGCATCGTCTTCGTAGCAGGCCGACTCACCCATGCCATCTCCATCATGAAAACGCTCGCCGCCGACGGCGATGGATTCATCATGCATCGGCCTCTGGAAACGGACAGGGAAGACCTGCAGCATTGGGTCATCGACGATCGGGGCTACACCACCGCGCAATCGGGCAGCTACCGCATCAAATCGCGCGTACGCGCGGCTATCATCGATCCGCTCGACGCCGACGGGCCGGACAAAGGACGAGCGAGCAACGAAGGCGGAAACGGCAGCAAAGCGCATGGCCCGCAACCCCTGAACGCCGATGAAACCGCAGATGAAGCGGAAGAAGCGATAGAGAAGCCCGACGATGTTCCGAAAAACGCATCCCCGGTGCGAGCGTGTCGCCCGGATGAACGCAGCTCGCATGGCGCCCGGCTCTCCCACGGCGATGACCGTCGTGCCGAAAACGCAGGCGCACGCGGCGAAGCTCGTCCTCGTGCGAACGCGCCGCGCAGCACGCCCGTACGCGACATCGTTTTTTGGGGGCGCGACTATGCGCAGCGCCTCAAGAGCAGGCACAAGGCATCGGGCCAGGAAAACCCTCTCGACGGCTACGCCTGCATCGTCACGAGCGAAATCGACCTTGCGGCGCCCGAGGTGTTCCATCTTTACCGCGAGCTATGGCGTCTTGCGGAACCGTTCCAGGTACTTGAATCCGACTTTTCGCCCTCTCCCTACCCCACGCCGCGCGACATCCACATGCGCGCGCACTTCATCATCTGCTATGCGGCGTTTTTCGCCATGCGCCTCATGCGCAGCGACCTGAAGTGGAAATACAACGCCGCCCAAGTAGCAGACGCGCTCGCGCGCATGGAAGGAAGCTACCTCGCCGAGAACTGGTTTTTGTTCGGCTATCGAAGTGCCGCAAGCGATGCCATCGAGCGGGCGGCGGGCGTCGACGAAGCGCGGCGCCTGCGCACGCGACAAGACATCCGTCGCGGAATCGCCCAAGCACGGCGACATATCAAGAGGGAATGACCCGAGGCGAAGCAATCGAATCACAACAAAAAAAATGCCGCGTCCTTTCGGGCGCGGCATCGCTATTCATCGGGCGATATAGGAAATCCTACAGGCCCAGAGCCTTTTTCAGAGAAGACACGCGGCGGCGGGAGACGGGAATCTTGTCCTCGACGCCGTTCAGAGTGAGCAGCAACGTGCCGCCCGCCACGGGTTCGACCTCTTCCACCGTAGAGAGGTTCACCAGGTAGCCGCGATGCACGCGGAAGAATCCGTGGCCGTCGAGACGCTTCTCAAGCTGAGCCAGCGAAACCGTGGAGAAGTAGCGATCGGAATCGGTCTGCAGATACGCGTAGTCGTCGCGCGCCATGACGTAGCGGATGCTGTCGATGGCGATGAGGATCTTCTTTCCGCCCTTTTCCACGGGAATGCGCTCGGACTGCGTGGCCTTCACGTGCAAAGCGACGTATTCGGTCGCACGGTTGACGGCCTGATGCAGACGGTCCATCTCGACGGGCTTCACCAGGTAGTCGACGGCATTCACCTTGAATCCCTCAAGAGCATGCTCGCTATACGCGGTAACGAAAATGACCGCCGGCGGGTTTTTCAAACGCTGCAACGCCTCTGCGAACTGGATGCCTGTCACCTCGGGCATGCTGACATCGAGGAACAGCACATCCACCGGGTAGCTCTGCATTTTCTCGATGGCCTCGCGCACGCTTGCAGCCTCGGCCAGCACCTCGACGCCGCCTACTTCGCCGAGCAGATAGCGCAGCTCAGAACGGGCGGGCGCCTCGTCATCTACGATAATCGCATTAAGCAAAACGTCCTCCATCACCTGTGGCGAACGCTTCGCTCGCCAGACATCACTCCTGCATATTAGCCGAAATAAGCAGCCCCGTGAAGAAGTTAGAACGGAATGGGATACGATGGGCATCAATCCTCTGACATTGAAGGACATTTTCCCTCAGCCATGCCGTTTGCCGGCAAAATCAGCCCGTCCGCTCAATTCAACGCGCCGTCTGCCGAATCTCGGAAGAACCCGTCGATGCAGGATGCCGCCGCGCATCGCCCGTTGAAAACCACGCGGAATCGCAAAACGCAGGGCGAGCGACGCCCGGTCCGGACAAACGGGGCGATAGAGCACGGATGCCGGACGCCGCCCTGCGGCACGAACGAAACGGCACGCGCAGGACGTTCGACCTCGCCAAAAAGCGCCGTTGCAAGCCTATTCGTCGAGCAGCGCGTCTTTCAGGTACATCTGCACGCGCGTGCCGTTGCCGGGGGTCGATTCCACCTCCATGCGCGACTCGGTGCCGTAATAGCCCGTCAGACGTTCGCTGATATTCTTCATGGCGATGCCGAGCCCCTTCGACGCCGAGGGGCTGAGCAGCTTGCGTTGCTGTTCGGCATCCATGCCGATGCCGTTGTCCGACACCGCGATATACACGTCGTCGCCTTCGCTGTGCGCCGTCACGGCAATGGACAGCATGCCTTCCTGCGGCATCGCATGACGCACGGCGTTTTCCACCAACGGCTGCACCATGAACGCCGGCACCATCAGGTCCTCCAGGCCGGGTTCGATATCGACATCCATGACCAGGCGGTCTTCGCCGAAACGGGCCACCTCGAATGTGAAGTAGCGCATGGTCTGGTCGATTTCCCTCATCAGCTCGACCATATCGTCGGAGTTCTCCAGCGTGCGACGATAGAAGATGGCGAACTCGCGCAAAAGCATGCGTGCGCGGTCGGGATCGGTGCGCACGAGACTTGCGATGGTGTTAATCGTATTGAAGAGGAAATGGGGATTGATCTGGGACTGCAGCGCCTTGAGCTCCATGGTGGTGGCAAGCTTGGTTTGCTGCTCGAGCTCCACGGCGGCGATCTGGGTGGACATGAGCTCGCCCAATCCTTCGGCAAGGGCCATCTGCGTTTCGGTGATGTCGTTCGCGTGACGGTAATAGAACTTCAGCGTGCCGATGATGGCGTCGCCGCGGCGCAAGGGCACGATGATACCGGCGCGCAGGTGCTTCACCTTGGTGGGAAATCCGATTTCTTCGGGCGTATGCAGCGCGCGGATGCGGCCGTCTTCCAGCGTGGCGTGCGTAGCCTTCGTGCGAATAGGAGTTCCCGGCGTGCTGGGCGTTTCCTCAAGACCGACGTAGCCCAGAATGTGGTCTTTGTCGGTGATGGCGACCGCCTGGGCGCCCGTTGCCGGCAGCAGCAGGCGGCAGACCTTCTGCGCCGTTTCCATATTGAACCCTTCCTGGAAACACGCCAGGGTTTCGCGGGCGATCTTCAAAATGGTGTCCGACTGGCGGGCGCGGACGGAATCGGGGTTGAGATGCAGATACACCAGCAACGCCACCGAAACTGTGAACGACACGCCCGCGACGACGCTCAAGGCGTCGGACATATCGGGTCGGAAAATATTGACGACCAAAACGGCGGCTGCAACCGTGGCAACCGCGAACAGGGCAAGGTCTATCAACTTGGCATAGCTCGCCTTCACGTTCATGCGATCACAAGTCCTTCCTTTTTAGACGACGCCGAATTCGTTGAACACCAAAGCAACGGCGGAAACCAGCAGAAATGCAGCGAACACGAAACGCAGCGTGCGTTCGGGCACGTGCTTGACGAGGCTCGCGCCCAAAAACGCCCCCGGGATGGACCCGACGGCCGTCGCGATGCCTACAAGATAATCGATATTGCCGAGCACTCCCTGCTCGATGGCGCCCGGAACCGCCAGAATGCACACCGCGAGAAGCGATGTGCCCGACGCCAAACGCATGGGAACGCCGAGCAGCGCCATGAACAGCGGCACCATGATGAATCCGCCGCCGACGCCCACGTATCCGCTCATGAAGCCGGCGACCACGCCGATCGCGACCACCTTCGCAACGAAGGCGAACGTGAACGAAGGGGGTGCATACGTGCCGTCTTCGGCGGAAGCGGCGGGCGACGACGTGCCGGACGTAGCGGAAGCGGTCGGAGCATCGCCTTCGGTCGTCACGCGAGACGCCTCCGCAGACGCGCCTCCTGCGGATTTTCCAGCCGCAGCACGCTTACCCGACGAGCTCTTCGGCGCTTTCGGCGCGACGATCGCCTTTTTAACCATCGTGAACGCAGAATACGCGACCACCGATGCGGCGGCGGCCATGACCAGCCAGGCAGGAGAGGCGGCAGCGGCGATGACGCCGACGGGCGAAAGGCACGCGCCCGCCAGGCCGCACACGACACCCACGCGCACGACGCACGTCTTGTTGCGAACGTGTTTGGACATGCCCGAAAGAGACGTAGGGATAATGGTGAAAAGCGAGGTTGCGGTTGCGACGATCGGATTCATCCCGAACACAAGCCTGAACAGCGGCACCATGATCACGCCGCCGCCGATGCCCAAAAGCCCCGACAGCGCGCCGATGACAATGCCGAAAACCGCCGCGACGAGAAACATCTCCATGCGCTATTCCCCCGCCCCGATGTTCAGCCTGATTTCGGTCGTTTCACCGGGACTTACACCGCCTGCCGCACGCGTCGCCGCGCGCATCTCCTGAACACGCATCTGCTCCTGGTTCGAAGAGGCCGCCAGCGCCGCCTGCATGATGACGTCGTTTTCCAAGCGGGCCATGATGGTCGGCCACTTGAATTGGAACTGGAAATAATGCGAACAATGTTCCTCGGCGTATCGCGCAGCATCGGTGGTAGCCGATTTCGCAGCCTGACGATATCCCTTCCCATCGGGCCGCCCGATGGAGCGCAGCCATGCCGTGCGCTTGATGCGCTTCGCCACGCTCGGGTCCAAAAACGGACCGGGATACGGCTGCAACGACTGCGGCTTGATCTGCAGCAGGTCGATTTGCGTGCGCGCATACTCCACCTTGCGGCACTCGTAAAGCCAGCGGAAGATGTCTTGGCGGAAGCGAAGCCCCTCGCGCGGCGTGGCAGGCGGAAGATGGCGCATCATCCAGCGATTGTCGAACCAGATATCACTGCCGTACATGCGCAGGTCGAGCATGTAATCCAGGTCTTCGCCACGAGAAATCCAAGGGTCGAACGACACGCGGCGAAACGCCTCTTTGTGCAGCGCCAAGCAACCGCCGCACACATGGTTCGAACGCGAAAGGCGCGGGCCGCGCATGGCGCGCTCGATCCATTCGTTGAACGCCTTGCCCTGCTCCCAAAAACGGTCGTACCACTTCACCGAACGGCTGGAACGATAGCTGCCTTCGCTGTTGAGGTAATAGCCGGTCTTGGCAAGAATGGGAATGCCGCGGCGGGTGAGTTTGCCCAGGCCGTACATCGCCTTTTCGAGAAACGCCTCGTCTTCGACCACCGCATCGTCGTCAAGGAACACCGCAGCATCGAAATCGAGCATATTCGCCACGAGAAGGCCCAAATTGCGCACCGCGCCGTATCCCGAAAGCCCTATCTCGTCGCACGGCGGCATGCCGAGCTGCTCCATGCGCTGGCGGATAAGGGCGAGCTCGGGCGCCGCAACGACGGTGATATCCAAATCGGAAAAATGCTCCGCGACATTGCGGATTTTGCTCGCAGCCTGGTTTTCGATGGACGGCTCCGCAGCCACAAGGATGACGATCTGGCCCAACCCGCGCACTTTGCGCAGCGAATCGAGGCACCGCGGCAGCTCGCCTTGGGTGGAAAGCGTCGTGGTGTGGTCGTATGTCGCCGTGACCGGACCGGCATCGACCTTGCGGCGGGCCGATATATACGTGGGAATAAGAACAACGGGGTTCATAAGCGCCTTTCTATCATGCGGCTGCAAAAGCAGGCGGGCATTTCATGCGACGAAGCGGAAGGGCGGGCAAATCCGCCCGCCCGCTCCATCGCCATCGCGCATTCCCGTTCATTTTACTCTTTTGCAGAAACGCGCGGCGCATCCCGCGCGAAACGCATAGCGCCGACGGCCGTCTTCGGCGCCACGACGGAATCGCGCGAACCGCCATGCAAAAAGGCACCCCTGCACCGTTGGGTGCGCAGGGATGCCTTCGACAACGCGAATATCCGAAAAAGGCAAGACGCTACCGGCGTTTGAACACGTTCGCCTTACGCAGCGCGGAAATGAGCGGCAAGCCCAGGACATACACCACCACGGCCTCGCCGATTCCCGTCGCCACCAGGCCGAACAAGTACATGGGAATATAGGCGCCATCAAGGCTGATCGTGGTGAACGGAATGGTGTAAAAGCCCAGGCCCTGCAAAAGAATGGGCAGATAGGCAGGAACGATGAGGGCGTTGGCGAGCACCGGACCGAGCAGGGCGATCGCGGGACGGTCGGCGAACTTGCGACACCACAGCGCGCCGGCAAGCGTAGCTGCGGAACCGAACACCACGTCGAGCAGGCCGAGCGCGCCCGTGCCGGAAATGACCATGTTGGCGAGATTCGCCACGATGCAGCCGATCGTCAGGCCGGGCACGGCGGCAGGCGTGAGAACGGCGAGCACGACAAGCGCTTCGGAGATGCGGAACTGCACCGGTCCCCAGGCAAGGCCCTGCAGCAATACGAGCGCGACCAGGGTGCAGGCCGCATAGACGGCGGCGATCATGCCCGCTTGGGCAATGTAAGACGTGCGCGCCGAAGACGCGCCTTTCGCGGCGGTTTTCTTCATGAGATTCTCCTTTTCCGCGTGCGACGATGGCGCACGGGCTATGGGCAACGAGCAAACAGACGAAGCACAGGGCCCAACGATGCACTTCGCGAGTGCGCAGTATAGCAGAAAGCCGCGCCCATGACGGGTCGCGGCTTTCTCGGTATACAAGAGCAAGAAACGTGAGCTATTGAGCGCAATCTTGCTGCTCGGCGGCCTCTTTCTCCGCCTTCTTGGCAGCCTCGCGCTCGGCCTTGAGCTGCGCGATCGGTTTTGCTGCGTCCTCTTTGGCCTTCGCCTCGGCAGCGGCCTTCTCGGCCTCGGCCTTCTTCTGAGCCTCTTCCTCGGCGGACGGAGCCTCCTCCTTCTTACCGCCGAACACATGGCCGAAGCGCTTCACCGGCTTTGCCGCCTTCGCTTCCTTCTTGGCGCGACGGGCGTCTTCTTTCTCCTGCGCCACCTGATTGGCGGCATTGGTGGCCATGTGCTTTTTGACCTCTTTAGGATGCTTTTTCATCATTTCGGTCTGATAGGCGCGGCGCACCTTGCGGATTTTCGAGAAATCGAGCCACAACGCGCCGATGATGCAGCCGTACGCGGGAATGATGCAAATCCACGTAGCCCAGATGTTGTCGGGCATGAAGTTCGGCATGATCATGCCGAGAACCGTGAGCACGATGGCGGAAATCAGCAGCACCCACCAAATGCGGCGCAGCTTTTTATATTGCTCGGTGGGCGGGTTGTAGAACATGCGGTCGAGCTCCGCCTGCTTGGCGCGCTGGGCCTTCTTGATGGCCTTCTTCTCCTTCGGCGTGTGGCCGGCAGGACGCACGTAGACACTCGAGGCCGCCTTCGATTTCGGCTTCGCTGCGGCGGCGGATTTTTTGGTCTGACCCTTGGGCTGCTCGCTTTGATAGCGCTCGTTCATCGGATTACGCTGGGACACTTGCTTTCGTTCCTTTCGATACGCGGACGCGTAGAATTTCGCAACTTGCAATAATGCCAAAGCCCCGCCGCCGCCGCAAGCGGCAAACGCGATGCCGTTGAAACCCCGTTACGCGGATGCGGCAGACGAAAGGCCCGCCGTGCGCAGGCGCTATTTCTTGGCCTTAAGCTTGCGCATGCCGCCCGTCTTGCCGGAAGCCCTGTCTTTCGGGTCCTTCTTCTCCTTCATCGCCTTGATCCGGTCGTAATCGTAAAGCGGGATATGGATGGTGAAGCAGGCGCCCTCGCCCTTCTTGCCTTCCACCTGGACCCATCCGCCATGACGGTCGACGATTTCTTTCACCACCGCAAGGCCCACGCCCAAGCCGCCGCTTTGACGCTCGCGGCTTTCTTCCGCGCGCCAGAAGCGGTTGAACACCATCTTGCATTCCTCGGGAGAAAGGCCGATGCCCGTATCGCGCACCGCGATGGACGCCATGATGTCGCCCTTGCGCACGATGACCGACACCTTGCCGGGCGCCGGCGTATAACGCACCGCGTTCGATATGAGATTCGCCGTGGCCTGGCGGATCATGTCGCGATCGCCGTACACCATGACCTCGTCTTCGGCGTCGAACTCGAGGGAAAGCCCGGCGTCGCGCACGAACGCCTCATGCGACATGACCAGCGGGCGGATCAGCTCGCCAACGTTGATGACCTCCTCGTTCATGGGCGTCGAACGGTTCTCCAGGCGCGAAAGGCGCAGCAACGCGTCCACCAGGCGGCCTAGGCGCTGGACCTCGGCGTTCACCGTTCCCAGGCGCTCTTCGTCGGGCTCGAACACGCCGTCGACGATGGCTTCGACCGTCGATTGGATGGCCATCAGGGGCGTGCGCAGCTCATGGGCGACGTCCATGGTCAAACGGCGTTCGAGCTGCTGATTCTTCTCGACGCTTTCCGCCATGGCATCGAAGGTCTTGCCCAGTTCGGCGATTTCGTCGTTGCCTTCGAGATTGGTGCGCGCCGACAAATCGCCTTCTTTGATGGCCGCAGCCGTGCGCGTCATGCGATTGATTGGATCGACCAGGCCGCGGGCGAACAGGAAGCCGATGCAAGACGCCAGCACCACCGACAGCACGGCCGCGAACGCCATGGCCTGATAGCTCTGATTCCTGAACGTCTCGTCGGCCTTGGACAGCAGAACCTCGGAGCCGTACACCCACATATGCACCGAACCGACCGCCTTGCCGTTCGACAGCACGATGGACGACGTTGCCACCTTGTCGTTGCCGCCAGGTGCGAAAGACGCCTCGGCCGTGATGTTTTGGGGGTTCGCCGGAGACGGCGATGCAACGGCATCGGGCAGCGATGAATCGTAAATGACCTGGCCGTCTTTGGCGGATGTCACCTGAATGCCCATGCCGGGCTGCAGCATGTGCGCCGACTGAGCCGGCTGCACGTCGTCCATGCCGATCGGCGGATAGCCCATATCGGACGCCCCGCCGCCCGCCTCGAGCGCGGCCGCATGGTTCGCCTCGTAACGCGCCGCCACGCTTTCCGCCGTGGCATCAGCCAGTTCTTGGACGTTTTCGCGCGTATACGCCTGGAAGTGCTGCTCCCATACATAAGAAAGCACGCCCATGGCCACGATGACGGTCATGATGGCCACGAGCGCGAACGTCACGGTGACGCGCGTAGTATAGGAGTACTCGAAGAGGCGATCGTGAATCCGGGAAAAGATGCCCTTGCGGTCTTTGGTGGAAGTGTCGCCCTTTGACGCCATAGCGCGCGCCGCCTTTCTCTATGATTTTCTATGCAGAAGCGTTGTGCCTGCTAGCTCGTCTGCTTCGTGGGGTCCTCGAAACGATAGCCCACGCCGTGC
>JAUNDR010000095.1 GCA_030525985.1 Slackia sp.
TCGGGCAGGCCGTCTTTCAGCAGGATGCGAAACCTTCCCGTGAAATCGGCAAGGCGCTCGTCTTCGTAAAGCGACGCGCCTTCCTCATCGGAGCCCACCTTCCAAT
Organism: Slackia sp.; assembly: GCA_030525985.1. GTDB lineage: Bacteria > Actinomycetota > Coriobacteriia > Coriobacteriales > Eggerthellaceae > Slackia. The sequence continues at coordinate 107 of JAUNDR010000095.1, forward strand.
GGAATTTCCCGTCGTCGCCCTCTCCTGCGTATTGGAAATCGCCCACCGATACCCATACGGGATCCGCATCGCCGCTTTTCGTTTCGAACTGGACCGCAGAAGCACCGTCCGGCAAGGAGGAGACGAACCAGTCGTCGAACTCATGCGCGGGCGCGCCATCGACGACCTTTTTGTCCATGACGATATCGATGCTCGTCAGATCGAAATCCTCGGGCAGGGTGTCGGTCACGATGGCGCCATACGGCTGCTCGAGTGAATCGGGACCGTAAATGGGAACGTTGCCGGACGTGGCGATGCCGTCGATCGTGTAGTGGGAAACATAGCCCAAAGCCCCGTCTGCGCGCTTCTGAGGAGCGTCCGAGAAATCGAGCGCATGCTTGTCGAGGTCGAATCCGACCTGGGGAACAAGAAAGCTTCCATTGACGATCTGGGCAGGCTTCGACCAGGAGATGGCGCCGTTCGTGCTGAAATAGACCGTCGGGGTGTTTTCCACCTTCACATCGGCGAAGCGGGTTTCGTCGGCGGGATTTTTCATGGCGAAATTCGTTGTGAACGGCATCGCCACATAGAGCACCGTTTCGTCGTAATTCGATTCGTCATAATCGCCCGACTCGGGCGTCGGATCGCCCTTGCTGACCAGATGGCCGTTGCCCTCGGTCCCGTCTTCGTTCTTGTTCGGCAAATCGATGTTCACATGGCCCGGCTGAAGCGACCTGTACGTCAATTCCTCAAGCCCCAGATCATCCACATTGCTGAACCGGGCCAAATCGATGGCAGCACGCTCTTCTTCGCTCAACGATGATACGTCGTAAATGAGGGCGCCGCCTTCTCCGGGAACGCCGACCAGCGTTGCGGAGCTATCGCTCGGCGACGGATTGGGAACCGCCTCGCCGTTTTCCACCTTGAACGCCGCGAGCTCTTCCTGCCGCAAGCCGTTGCTCTGCTTGATTTCGCTATACAAATCGAACGCCGCATGATGGATTTCGCTTTGCGTGGTCTTCGACGTATTCTTGATGCGCACTTCGTAAACGAGGTAATTGACCTTGTCCCACAGCACGTTATCAGGCGTGATCAGCTTCGTGCCGTAATCCCATTCGAGATTCGAGTTCACGAAAATGGCGGAACGGATCTGATTGCCGCTATCGTCGCCGGGCTCGATGGTGAAATCGCCCTCGTGCACCGTACCGCTCGCGTCGGTATAAACGCCCACGTGCATACCGACGTTCACTTTCGCCATCGTGTTCTCGGGCACCTTGGTGCCTTTGAAGCGAACGGAAAACTCGGGCATCTGAGGTTTCGCGCTGCCCTTCATAACGCCGCCGTTGCCGACGTATTCAAGACGAATGGAACCGGTAAGGCCCTCGGTCCATTCTTCGCTCTCTTCTTTAATCAGGTGCTTTTCACCCGTATCCGATACCGAGTAAATCTCCCAATTGCCTTTCATGCCGGCGCTCGGAACAAGGCTCAAACGCATGCCGGATTCCTTGCCGCCGTTTTGCTCCCATTCCGACATCTTATACGTCTGATAGATTTCTCCATCGGCACCCTCATACAGGTAAGGCGCCTGGAAGTTCACCACAACGCGGTCGGCCCAGCTGCCGATGGACTCCTTCTCTCCGATTTTCAGCGTGATCTGCGCCGTGGCCTTAGGAGGAGCCTCGCCGGCGCGCACCAACCAGGCATTCGACATGCCGCCCGTCGCCAGCGCATCCCTTACCTGCAATTCCACCTCGGCAGGCTGGCCGATGTTTTCCCGCGGCGCGTTCGCCAACGGCGTTTCATCGATGCCCGCCTGAGCATCGGAAGCCCCGGCCGATGCCGAAGCGTCGCTTGCCATCTCCTCCTGCTGCGACGCATCGTTTCCTGCATCTTCACTCGAGGCGGAATCCGACTCCGTTTCGGGCGAAGCGCTATCGGAAGCAGAACCCCCCCCCCGCAAGCGAATCGCCGCTTTCGACACCGTCTTGTGTGTCCGCTTCGGTCGCAGACGCCGCGGGCGTCTCCTCGTCGCCGAACGCCAGGTATTCGAAACCCGTCATAGGCATGCAGAGCAAAACGGCCATCAGCACGGCCAGACTCTTCTTCGCAATGGCATCGGCGGTTTTCACAGCAGTCGTAAACATTGCAACACCCCATATATCCGAAATCCGAAATGCCCTTCACAGGCCTTCGGAACGATTGCGGTCGTCGTTTTCGGAATCGACCGTCGGCGCATATCGCACCCAGGACGATTTACCCCATAAACTCATTAATATACTATGCAAAATGCCTGGCAACCAGAGGAAACAGGAAATAGGCGAGCGACTTTCACGCCATCGCTTCATCCCGATGACGCACGAAGAAATCGCCGTCGAAAAGCCCTGCCGCAATCGGCACGAAACGACAAAAGGCGGACCCGGAATCATCCGAGCCCGCCTTATCTATCCGGGGAATATCGATTTGCAACCCCGTTCTTACGAAACCTTCGTCGGCTTGGCCTTTTCGTACGATTCGTCGTAAAGGGACAGGTATTTGCGCGATCCGTTAGAGCTTTTCTCCGTATACACCGCCAAAATCTCGTCTTTATGATCGGACGGTTTGTCGAACGTCACATCGAG
>JAUNDR010000096.1 GCA_030525985.1 Slackia sp.
CCCCAGGAGATGTTCTTGGGAATCGCGCTGCATTTGGCCATGGAGGAAAAGTCCGACCGCATGGGATGGGTGCGTCGTTTCTACGATATGCTCTCGAAGCTCGAGGTCACCATGGCCACGCCTACGATGAGCAACGCCCGCAAACCGCATCATCAGCTGTCGAGCTGCTTCATCGACACGGTGCCCGACAGCCTGGAGGGCATCTATCGCAGCATCGACAACTTCGCCCAGGTGAGCAAGTTCGGCGGCGGCATGGGCATGTATCTGGGGAAGGTGCGTGCCACGGGCGGTACCATCCGCGGATTCGAAGGCGCGGCCGGCGGCGTGATCCGCTGGATCCGCATCATCAACGACACGGCGGTGGCGGTCGACCAGCTGGGCATGCGCGCGGGCGCCGCGGCGGTGTATCTGGATGCATGGCATAAAGACCTGCCCGAATTCCTGCAGCTGCGCACCAACAACGGCGACGACCGCATGAAGGCGCACGACGTGTTTCCCGCCGTCTGCTATCCCGATTTGTTTTGGCGCATGGCGGGCGAGGACATGAACCAGGAATGGCATCTCATGTGCCCCCACGACGTTCTTGCGGTGAAAGGCTATGCGCTCGAAGATTACTTCGGCGAGGAATGGGAGAAGCGCTATCTCGACTGCGTCGCCGACCCGCGTATTTCCAAGCGCACCATGACGATCAAGGACATCGTGCGTCTCGTGCTGAAAAGCGCGGTGGAAACCGGCACGCCGTTCACCTTCAACCGCGATATCGTCAACCGTGCCAATCCCAATCCGCAGGCGGGCATCATTTATTGCAGCAATCTGTGCACCGAAATCGCGCAGAACATGGCGCCGGTGGAAAGCGTTTCGGTGGAGACGCGCACGGCCGACGGGGATACGGTGGTGGTCACCACCACGCGCCCGGGCGATTTCGTGGTGTGCAATCTGGCGAGCTTGTCGCTGGGCAGGCTGCCGGTGGAAGACGAGGCGGCCATGCGCGATGTGGTGCGCGCGGCGGTGCGGTCCCTCGACAACGTGATCGACCTGAATTTCTACGCGCTCGAATACGCCCGCATCACCAATAAGCGCTACCGCTCGATCGGCCTGGGCGTTTCGGGCTATCATCATATGTTGGCCAAGCGCGGCATCAGGTGGGAATCCGACGAGCATCTTGCATTCGCTGACGAGGTGTTCGAACGCATCAATCGCTGTGCCGTGGAAGCGTCCGCCGATCTGGCTGCGGAAAAGGGCTCGTATGCCGTTTTCGAGGGAAGCGATTGGCAGACGGGCGCCTATTTCGACAAGCGCGGCTACGATTCGCATGCATGGAGTGCCGTGCGCGAGAAGGCGGCGTCGGGCATGCGCAATGCGTACTTGATGGCGGTCGCTCCTACCTCGTCGACGAGCATTCTTTCGGGGACCACGCCGGGGGTCGATCCCATCATGCGTCGCTTCTTCCTCGAGGAGAAGAAAGGCGGAATGCTGCCGCGCGTGGCGCCCGAGCTTTCGCCTGCGACGTATTGGCTGTACAAGCCCGCGCATCTGGTCGATCAAACGTGGAGCGTGCGCGCTTCGGGCGTGCGTCAACGTCATGTGGACCAGGCGCAGTCGATGAACCTCTACATCACCAATGATTACACCATGCGCCAGGTGTTCGATTTGTACTACGAGGCATGGAAAGCCGGCGTGAAAACGGTGTACTACGTGCGCAGCAAATCGCTTGAAGTGGAGGAATGCGAAAGCTGCGCGTCGTAGGTTGCGCACGAGGTTGCGCCGTTCTTCCGAACGGCGCAACAGGGTCGTCCGGCTGCGCGGAGATGGGGCGGCCGCCTTGTCGCTCCAAGCCCTTGTCGCGTACCTAAGTACGCTTCCTCGGGCTTTCACGCCAATACGCCTCGCCGCATCCCCGCTCGCCTGCGTTTCGTCATTCTGAAGGGTTTGGCTTCTTTTCCGGTTGGCTAAACTCTTTCAACCCAGGGCGCGGGCAAGACCTCGCGCGCAGTTCCGCAGGAGCCGAAAGCCACTTGATGCGGCTTTCGCGCGACCTCAGGACTGTTTGAGCACGAGGCCTTGCCCGCGCCCTCCGTTTCCCCTGATAAGAAAAGAAGGCAGGAAATCATGACTATAGAACCGAACGAATCGTTGATGAAAAAGCCCCTGTTCAATCCGCAGGGCGATCTTGACGTGCGCGATCGCCGCCTCATCGGCGGCAACACCACCAATCTCAACGACTTCAACAATATGAAGTATCCCTGGGTGTCGGATTGGTACCGCCAGGCCATGAACAATTTCTGGATTCCCGAGGAGATTAACTTGGGCCAGGACGTGAAGGACTATCCGCATCTCGACGTCGCCGAGCGCGCCGCTTACGACAAGATTCTGTCGTTTCTCGTGTTCCTCGACTCCATCCAATCGGCCAATCTGCCCGCCATCGGCGAATACATCACCGCCAACGAAGTGAACCTCTGCCTGAACATCCAGACGTTCCAGGAGTGCGTGCACTCGCAAAGCTACAGCTATATGCTCGACACCATCTGCTCGCCCGACCAGCGCAACGACATTCTGTATCAGTGGCGCACCGACGAGCATCTGCTTGCGCGCAACACCTTCATCGGCGAGCGCTACAACGAGTTCCAGCGCGACAAGCATCCGTTCACCCTGCTCAAGGTGATGATG
>JAUNDR010000032.1:0-5025 GCA_030525985.1 Slackia sp.
CCTACTGAACATCCGCGCCTGTGCGCGCCTTCGGAAGAATCCGACGGCGCCGCCGCGCCCCGCGTTCGGCCCTGCTGCTCGGAAGGGAATCGATGCGCGCTTCGCCGGGTTCTTCCAGCCTGGGAACCCTTCTCTGCAGGCTTCGCCTGCGCACCGCTGTCTTCGTCAACGCATTTCGTATCGACAAAACGATACGAAGCTGGATTATAGCGCAACGACTCGCGCGCGATAAAGCGTTTCCGCCGCTTTCGCATGCAAAACGAACGTCGTTTGAAGCTTCCCGGTTTCCGCGGCGGCAGCCGAAGAAGCCTGTATGATAGACAGGCCGCAAGACACACCGACGATCAAGCCTACTTTCAGGAGCATTTCCATGCAGCAACCGCAAAACCCCGACCAACCCACGCAGCCGCAAACGCCCTGCGACGCGCCCCGACCCGTCGCCGACGTGCCCGAGCCGGCAAGCGCGCCCACGCAGCCGCAGCAGCCGACGATGCCCCGGCCCGTGCAGCAGCCCGCGCAGCCGCAGCAGCCGATCCAGCCGGATGCGTCCTTCCAGCAACCCGCAGGAATCCCCCAGCCCGTGCAACCGTGGCAGGCGCCGGCGTCTCAACCCGCAAATCCCTATCAGAACCAAGGCTCGGCTCAGCAGGGCTATCAGCAGACTTACGCATACGGACAGCCGAGCATGGCGGGATGCCAAGGCACCTATCCGATGAGCGACCTCGACCGCACCCTGCGCCTGATCGCATTCGCCCTCAATATCCTTGCCACCGTAGGCGGCGCCATCCTTATCATTCCTTTGTTCTGGGCGATTCCCATGACCATCAGATCATGGGGCATCTACAAGGGCACGAAGCCGAACACCGTGGCATTCGACGTCTGCACGCTGATCTTCTTGTCGCTGGTCAGCGGCATCCTGCTGCTCATCTCGAAAAAAGACCGCTAAACCGCAGGCAGGATCGACGAACCCGCCGCAAGCCGCACGAAAACACGATGGACGCGCGGGCGCATTCGCAGCGCCCGTCGCGCTCACGCGAGCGATGCTGCGCCGCGCACATGGCACGGCGCACGCTTTCGATTCGACCGCGCCGCCGAATCGTGCGACGAAACGCCGCGCACGGACGGAAGGACAGTCCCATGGGGATTTACGAAGACATAACCGCCTACGAGCCGTTCAACGAGCAGGAACGCGCCGACAAGAAAACGATCCTGCACGCCTTGGAAAGCGACCCCGGCTGTTTCGAGCGCAGCTCTCAGGCGCATATGACCTGCTCGATATGGACCGTCGATACGGCTATGGAGCGGACGCTGCTCGTCTATCACGACATATACGATTCCTGGTCATGGATTGGCGGACACGCCGATGGAGAGCGCGATTTGACATGCGTCGCCTTGCGCGAACTCGAGGAAGAAACGGGCGTGGCGAACGCGCGGCTTGCGCCATGCGGACCGGGCGGAATATTGTCGCTCGAGGTGCTTACGGTCGACGGGCATGAGAAGCGCGGCGCTTACGTGGGGTCGCATCTGCACCTGAACGTCACCTATCTCGCCATAGCCGACGAGCGCGACCCCATCCGTTGCGCACCGGGAGAAAACAGCGGCGTCGCATGGATGCCCCTCGAAGAAGCGCTCGCGCGCTCGAGCGAACCTTGGATGCGCGGTCGCATCTATCGCAAGCTCATCGACAAGCTTGCCGCGATGAAAGCCGCCGACGCATAGCATCCTGCGGCGGCAAATCCGAAAAACAAGAGAGCCCGCCTCTTGCGAGACGGGCTCTCTTCGTAGCTCTCAGGCGAATGCGCCGTTATTCGGCAGCAGCCTCTTCCGCGGGAGCCTCGGCAGCCTCGACGGCCTCCTCAGCAGGAGCGGCAGCCTCTTCGGCAGCAGCCTTGGCGGCAGCGGCCTCGGCCTTCTTGGCGTACTCGGCGGCACGGGCGGCCTTCTCGGCGGCCTTGGCCTCACGCTCGGCCTTCTTCTTGGCCTCGAGCTCGGCAGCAGCGGCGGCCTTGGCGGCCTTCTTCGCAGCCTCGCGCTCGGCGACGGCGGCGGAAGCGGAGCCGAACTTGTCAGCGAAGCGCTGGACGCGTCCGCCGGTGTCGATCAGCTTCTGGGTGCCGGTGAAGAACGGATGGCATGCGTTGCAGATGTCGATCTTCAGCTCGGGCTTGGTGGAACGGGTAACGAACGTGTTACCGCAGGTGCACTTGACGGTGCAGTCCATGTACTCGGGATGGAGTCCCTTTTTCATGTCGGTTTCTCCTTTTCAGGCGTCTTGGTTTCCGACCAAGACTAGACAGCCTTGGCATAGTACCACAGAAATCCCTGCCGATGAAGAGCTCGATCATGGAGATTCGGCGCATGCCGACATTCGAAACGGACAGCACGCAGCAAGCAATCGGTCGTAAAACGATCCGGAACATGCCGACATTTTCACGCGAAATGCCCTCGGATGCGGCCGGGTCACCCGTCTATCATCGACACGAAGGGCAAGAAAGCCCTTCAACGCCGCATACGGCGAGCAATCCCCCCTATCGACGCTTGACTAATTCTGAAATTCAGTAGTATTCTGAATTTCAGAAGCATTGGAGCAGCCATGGATTTTCACGATCGAGACCTGAGGCGTTTTTGGTCGACCTGCGACAGAAAGCGCTTAAGAAATCCCCTCCTGACCTGTGCAGGCGAATCTACAGGAAACTTCAGATGCTCGATGCGGCCGAAGCATCGCATTCTATCGATGATTTAAGGACTCCCCCCGGGAAACAGGCTCGAAGCCCTCACGGGCGACCGCAAAGGCCAATGCAGCATTCGGGTCGACAAGCAATGGCGTCTTTGCTTCACATGGAGCGATTCGGGGATAAAGGAGATAGAGCTTAATGACTACCATTGAATCGATTATTTCCACGCCGGGAGAAATCCTCAAAGAAGAGTTTCTCGACCCTTTGGGAATCTCCCAGTATCAGCTGGCCAAAACGATAGGCAAACCCCAATCGTCCATTTCCGACATCATCCACAACAGGCGCTCGATAACGCCCGAAATGGCCTATCTGATCGGATCGGCCCTTGGGACGACCGCCGAATTCTGGCTCAGACTCCAAGCGACATACCAAGCGAAATCCCTCGCACTGCGCACCGACCTTCCCGCAATACGCCCGCTCGTCGACGGATCGCGCGAAACAGCGACGCCCGTCGCGCACGCCTCTTGACGAGAGTGAATTCCTGTCTTGCACGGTGCGCCCAATCGGGATGCGCGTGCCGTGGAAGCGCCGCACGTGCGCATGCCCTCGAAAATGGATAAAATAACCCCGTCATCGGCGATCGGGGCATACGCCGGGCTTACCGCCCGCGCCGCGCATGCGCCCGATGCGTGCAACGAGAAAGGACGGCCATGGCCACCATCGATACCATCAAAGACATCCTCAACGAAAAGCTCGACATCGACCCCGCGACGGTCGAAGGCCATTCCACCTTCGATTCGCTCAACGTCGATTCGCTCGACATGGTCGAACTCATCTGCGAGCTGGAAGACCGCTGCGACATCGATTTCGGCGAGCCCGAGGGTCTGACCACCATCGACGAGCTCGTCGCCTACGTCGACAGCCTCTAGGTCGAACAATTCCCCGAAACGCCCGTGACGCCCGCCGACGCGCGGGCGTTTCGCGTGAAAGCGCCCGTGCGCAGATGCGCTGAAGAATCGAACGGCTTGCGCACCGCGACGAAACCCGCAAGATCATCCCGTGAAACACGGCGCATCGAAGCGAACGGCGGCACGCGCCCGCTTCGATGCGGCATCCGATACGCCACCTGGCAAGAAAGGCCATGCACCATGGATAGAAAACAACAGGCGCTCGATGCGCACGAACGCTGGAACGGCAAAATAGAAGTCGTCAGCCGCGCATCGGTGAAAAACGCAGACGATCTGGCCGTCGCCTATACTCCGGGCGTCGCCGAGCCCTGCCTGGCAATCGCCGAGGACGCCGAGCTTTCCTATACCTACACCCGCCGCGGCAATCTGGTGGCCGTCATCACCGACGGCAGCGCCGTGCTGGGCCTCGGCAACATCGGCCCCGAGGCGGGCATGCTCGTCATGGAGGGAAAGTGCGCCCTGTTCAAAGAATTCGCCGACGTGGACGCGTTCCCCCTGTGCGTGCGCACGCAGGATTCCGACGAAATCGTGCACACCGTTTCGCTGCTTGCAGGCAGCTTCGGCGGCATCAACCTGGAGGACATCGCCGCACCGCGCTGCTTCGAAATAGAAGAAAAGCTCAAAAAAGCCTGCGATATCCCCGTCTTCCACGACGACCAGCACGGCACCGCCGTGGTGACAAGCGCCGCCCTGATCAATGCGTGCAAGTTCACCGGCCGTCGCTTCGAGGACGCCCGCGTGGTCTTCTCGGGCGCAGGCGCGGCCGGCATCTCGATCGCGAAACTGCTGCTGCGCCTGGGCGTGCGCGACATCGTGATGTGCGATATCGACGGCATCCTGTGCGAGGGCGACCCTTCGCTGCATGCCGCCCATGCCGAAATCGCGGCGCTCACCAACCCGCGCCACCTGACCGGCACGCTCGCCGACGCCCTTGAGGGGGCCGACGTATTCATCGGCGTATCGGCGCCGCGCGTCATGACGCAGGAAATGGTGCGTTCAATGACGAAAGACCCGATCGTTTTCGCCATGGCGAACCCGACGCCCGAAATCATGCCCGACGAGGCGATCGAAGCGGGAGCCGCCGTGGCGGCGACGGGACGCTCGGACTTCCCGAACCAGATCAACAACGTGCTCGCCTTCCCCGGCATCTTCCGCGGGGCGCTCGACGTGCGCGCCCGCGATATCGACGACGACATGATGGTGGCGGCCGCCCATGCCATCGCCGACTTGATCGACGACGAGCATCGCGCCGCCGACTACATCATCCCCGACGCCTTCGATGCGCGCGTGGTGCCCGCCGTGGCGAAAGCCGTCGCCGACGCCGCACGCGAAAACGGGCTCGCCCGCATCTAACCTGCACAGGCCCGCACGCGCCCGGCAGG
>JAUNDR010000032.1:5125-18882 GCA_030525985.1 Slackia sp.
GGCGAGCAAATCGCGGATCTCGCGCAAATAATCCTGCTCGGTCGGCTCGATCGGCTCCTCGCGCTTGTCGGCCCTGCGCAACGCATCGGCGCGAGAGCGAGCCGCGTTGGCGGCCTTCACGATCATGAACAGCGCGAAGCCCGTAATCAGAAACGTGACGATCGAGCTGATGACGGACCCGAACCGAAACGTCGACCCCGCAACCGTCACGTCGAGCACCGACAATGCCCCGTCGAGGCTTCCGCCGTGCGTCAGAAAACCGGCGACCATGCCGACGAACGGCGTGATAAGCCCGTCGACCACGCCCGTCACGATGGCGGTGAACGCGCTTCCTATCACCATGCCGACGGCAAGGTCGAGCACGCTTCCGCGCATGATGAACTCTTTGAACTCTGCAATCACGGTATCCCTCCTCGATATAGGCCGCACGACGAATGCGGCCGCGAAAGATTCGAAGCGCATCCCCGTCGCTTTTTCGTCGGATGCGCCGGCCTCACCCGACGAAGCATACCGGTATCGCAAGACTCCCTATATCGCACGCAACCCGCTATCGGACGCGTGCGGCGATGCAGACGAACGTCGCAACCGCGAAGACGGCCGATACGGCGAATGCGGCATGAAACGCCATCGCGCCCGCAAGCGCCGCACCTTCCACGCAAAACACCATCAGGGCCGTGCCCACCGAGGCGCACGTCTGGCGCACGGCGATGCTGAACGCGCTGCCGTCGGCGATCCTTTTGCCGGAAAGGCGCGTCAGACTCCACGAACTCAGCGGACCGATCAGGCCCGATACGCCCAGCGCACGCACGCCCTGCATCGCGCATACGAGCCACAACGGGGTGGATTCGTCGATAAACGCCATGGCGATAGAGCCGGCCACGAGCAGCACGCCCGATGTCAAAGCGACGGGGCGGACGCCTATCTTGTCGGTCAAAACGCCCGCAACGGGATTCACGATCAAAGCGGCGATCGTGGCGGGCAAAAGCACCATGCCCGCCTGAAGCGGCGTGCCGCCGCGCAGGCTTTCGACATACAGCGGAACCAGAAGCGTGATGCCCATGAAGGATGCGCACAAAAAGCATTGAGCCGCAAAGCCGAAACGAAACGTGTCGTCGGAAAAGATCCCCATGTCGATAAGCGGGTCGTCGATGCGGCGCTGGCGTACGACGAACCAGGCGAGCGATATCGCACCGAGCGCGATGGGCGCCCACACGAACGGATGCGTCACCGGCACCGACGACGCCTCGGAACAGCCGACGAGCACGCCGCCGAACGCCACGGCAGAAAGCACGAACGAGAGGAAATCGAGATGCGCGGGATACGATGCGTCGTCATGGCGCTCGATGCAAATCACGCAGAACAGCAGAACGGCCGCCGAAAGCGCCGAAAGCAACACGAAGAAGCTGCGCCATCCCGAGGCGTCCACCATCGCGCCGCCGATCGTCGGGCCGATATTGGGCGCGAACCCCATCGCGACGCCGGCAATGCCCATGGCGGTCGCCTTGCGGCCGTCGGGAAAACGCGTCATGGCGATGGTCTGCAGCACCGGCAGCAGCATGCCCGCCGAAGCCGCCTGCATCAGGCGGCCGACGAAAAGCGAGACGAATCCGCCCGCGCAGGCGCATACGAGAGAGCCCGCCAGAAAAAGCGCGACCGACCCCGCCGAAAGATCCTTCAGACGGAAACGCCCCATGAAATATGCCGAAAGCGGCACCACGGCGCCTAAAACGAACATGTACGCCGTGGTCAGCAATTGCCCCTGTGCCGTTTCGATGCCGAACTCGTCGCATATCGCGACAAGCATGGCATTCAAGCCCGTTTGAGACAGATTGCCCAACGCCGACCCGAGCACTACTACGGCGAACAGGGCATAGACCCAGCGCTTTCCACCTTCGATACGCATGGCGACCCCTTTGCACAACGAAAACAAGGCCGCACGCGATGATCGGCGGCCGCGAAACCATAGAAGAGGATGCTGCCATCATACCGCCGTCGAAAAGACGGCTCGCATATTCGCAGAAACCGATGCCACACCTTGAACGAACCGGGTAAAACGCCCCGCATGCACATGCGTGCGAGCGAATCGGCGACAACAGCGCCTCCGAAACGAAGAAAGGGGCCCGCAGGCCCCTTTCCGATGAGTGTTACAGCTCCGCGTTCTCCGAATCGCGGTTGTTCTGAGCCTTTTTCGCCGTGCGCAGCAAGAACTCCTGATTGTCCTTCGTCTGCTTGAGCGAACGAATCAGCATATCCATGGCGCGCTCGGTGCTGTTCATGTTCGACAGAATCCGGCGGACCGCCCACACCAACGGGGCCTCCTGCGGATCGAGCAGCAGCTCCTCGCGGCGCGTTCCCGACGCCACCGGGTCGATCGCGGGAAATACCCTGCGCTCGGCAAGCGAGCGGTCGAGCTTGAGCTCCATATTGCCCGTACCCTTGAACTCCTCGAAGATGACCTCGTCCATCTTCGAACCGGTGTCGATCAGCGCCGACGCCAGGATGGTCAGGCTTCCGCCGCCTTCGATATTGCGGGCCGCGCCCAGGAAGCGCTTCGGCGGATAAAGCGCCGTGGAGTCCACGCCGCCCGAAAGGATGCGGCCGCTCGCAGGCTGCGCCAGGTTGTAGGCGCGCGCCAGACGCGTCAGGCTGTCCAGAAGGATGACCACGTCTTCGCCGCGTTCCACCAGGCGTTTCGCACGCTCGATCACCAATTCCGACACCGCGATGTGGTTCTCGGTGGGCATATCGAACGTCGAGGCGATCACCTCGCCTTTGATAGAGCGCTGCATGTCGGTGACCTCCTCGGGACGCTCGTCCACGAGCAGGCACATCAGATGCACCTCGGGATTGTTCGCCGTGATCGCCGCCGCGATGTCTTTGAGCACCGTGGTCTTGCCCGCCTTCGGAGGGCTGACGATCAAGCCGCGCTGGCCTTTGCCGATCGGCGAAACCAGATCGACCACGCGCGCCGTGATGGTGCTTCTTCCATGCTCCATCTTGAGGCATTCGTCGGGAAAGACCGGCGTCAGATCGCCGAACTTCACACGCGTTCCCTGCTCCTGCGCCGGATCGCCGTTCACGAACGTCACCTGCTGCAATGCCGCATATTTCTCGTTCGGGCGCGCGGGGCGCGTCTGGCCCTTCACGTAATCGCCCTTGCGCAATCCGTTGCGACGGATAGTGGACAGGCCGACGTACACGTCGTTTTCACTCGGCAGATAACCCTTGGTGCGCAGGAATCCGTAACCGTCGGGCATGGTATCGAGCACGCCTTCGACCTCGATGAAGCCCTCTGCGCGCACCGAAGCCTCGAACACCTTCTGCACCAGCTCGGCCTTTTTCAGGCCGGTCACGTCGATTTCGAGCTCGGCCGCTTTTTCGCGCAGCTCGGCCACCTTGAGCTTGGAAAGGTCCTCCATGGTGGTTTTGGGAACCATGGGCTCGCGATCGTGGCCGCGGCGCTGGCGACGGTCATGGTTGCGATCGACACGGTCGCGATTCTGATCGCGCTGGTCGTGGCGGTCTTGACGGCGATCGGCGCCCTGCTTGCCGCGGGCATCGGCGCGTTCCTGGCGACGGTCGGCGCGGTCATACGAGCCCTGACGACGATCGTGGTTGCGGGATTCGCGATACTCTTGGCGTTCGCGCTTGACGCGCTTGCCCTGAGCGTCCTCGACACGATCGCGGCGCTCGGTCATTTCGCCCTGCACGCCTTCTTCGTTGCGGCGCGCATCGGATACGTCCTGGCCGGCGGCATCGTCGGATACGAAACGACCCTGCTCCTCGCCTCGTTCGGCAGGCTTTGCCTTCGGCGGGCGGCCGGGACGGCGGCGGGCGGGCTTATCCTGGGAGACGCCGTTTTCGGCGGAAAGTCCGTCGCTTTCGGCGGAATGCGATTCGATGGCCGCGCGCAGCATGGTGGAACGGCCCGGACGCTTGCGAACGACGGGCTTTTCTGCGACAGACGCCGCAGCTTCCTGCGAAGAAGCGGCGCTTTCGGCGTCGGATGCGACGGGTTCGTTGTGGACAGCAGCCCTCACGCGACGACCGCGCGGATTCACCTGCTCGGCGGTGCTCTTCGCGGGTTTCGCTTCGTCGGAAGAGGCATCGGACTGCGCCGCCGTCGTCGATTCGGAAGGCTTGTCGGACACGCGTTCGGAAGCATCGGAGCCGGAAGCTTTCTTCCTCGTCGAACGGGGCTTTTCGGCCGGAGCGCCCTCTTCCGCCTTCGCTGTGCGGCGGGCGCGGCGGCGCGGCGCAGGCTTCTCCTCGGCAGATGCCGGCTCGGCGGAAGCCTTTTCAGCGGAAGCCTTCTTTTTGTCGGCAGCCTGCTCTTCGGAGTTTTCCACAGGCTTCTTGCGCGGACGGCCCGGGCGCCTTTTCGCGGGCGCGGGCGCACCCGCCGCCGGCTCCCCCGATACGGAAGCCGGCTCGGCGGCGGGCGTTTGCGCGGACGTTATTTCATCGGAGATCATGCGTTAGCAACCTTTTCCCAGTCTTTGAGGAACGACTCGAGGCCGCGGTCGGTCAGCGGATGCTGCACCATCTTTTTCAGCACGCCGAACGGAACGGTGGCGATATCGGCACCCATCAGCGCGGACTGCGTGACATGGTTGGCGCTGCGAATAGAAGCGGCGATGATCTCGACCTGCTCGCCGCCCACCGTGTTCTCGGTGTAGTCGTAGTTGCCGATAGCGGTGACCACATCGCCGAGCTGGGACAAGCCGTCCTCGGAGATGTCGTCGAAACGGCCGACGAACGGAGAGATGTAGCGGGCGCCGGCACGGGCGGCCAGAATGGCCTGGGGAACCGTGAAGCACAGCGTCATGTTCACGCGAATGCCCTCGTCGGACAGCGCGCGGCATGCGGCAAGGCCCTCCACCATGGTGGGGATCTTCACGACGACGTTCGGGGCGATCTTCGCCAGTTCGCGGCCGTCGCGGATGATCTCGTCGCGCGTCATGGCGACGCTCTCGGCGCTCACCGGACCGTCGACGATCTCGCAGATGCGGGCGATGTGGTTGTGGAAATCATCCAGCTTGCCGCCGATGCGGGAATACAGCGTGGGGTTGGTGGTCACGCCTGCGAGGGCGCCCCAGCTTGCCGCCTCTTTGATTTCGTCCAAATCGGCAGTGTCCAGAAAGAACTTCACTTCTCCTCCTTTTAACAGGAATCGCCCTTGCCCGGCGCAAAGGCGTATGACGCACGGAAAAATGCGACGCGATCGGTCGCCAAGAATTTCAGAATGTAACCAGGGATTCGAATGAACGAACGCGCCGATAATACCACGAAGACGCCTGATTGCGCACGTCTTGCGCGAAAAAGCCCGTGCACGCCGCAACGAAGGAGAAAAGCTGCGAAAAAAGAAGCGGCCGACGGATGCGGCCGCTTCGGGTGAAAATGTTCGAGTAGACGGGATGTCTAGGAAAAATGCGGATTGCGCTCGGCCGCCGCAATGAAGCGATTGCAGGCGCGTTCGAGCACCCTGCGCGGACATGCCAGATTCCACCGCTCGAAACCCGCGCCCCCAACGCCGAAAATCGCGCCCTCATCGAAAGTTATCTTCGCCTCGTCGCGCGCGAAACATTCCAGTTCGTCGGCGTTATCGAAATAACCCCGCCAATCCGTCCACGAGAGATATGTTCCCTCCAAAGGAGACCAGTTCATCTTCGGAAATGCCCTTCCTAAACGCGCCTTGACGTAGGCATCGTTTCCGCGAATATAGGCGATAAGCTCCTCAAGCCACCCTTCGCATTCCCCGTAGGCCGCCATCAGGGCAGCACGGGCGAAATTGCTCGGTCCGTTGATCACTACGCACGCCATTTCCTTGTTGAATACGGAGCGCAATTTCTCGTCGCATATCCAGATATTCGAATTCATCAGGCCCGCCTGATTGAACGTTTTGGACGGCGCCGTGCATACGATGGTGTTGCCGCGCAATTCATCAGGCAGCGTCATCACGCTCGTCAACGGGCGCGTTCCCATGATCAGGTCGCCGTGAATCTCGTCCGACACCAGCACGACGTCATGGCGCTTGCATATCTCGGCGACGCGACGCACCTCGTCGGCGTCCCACACGCGCCCTACCGGATTGTGGGGATTGCAAAACAACATCAACCGCACGTCTTCACCCGACGCCGCAGCCTCAAGACCGTCGAAATCGATCGAGTAGGAGAGCCTGCCGGCCGCATCGCGGCCCTCTATCAGCGGATTGTTCACCACCCGACGGCCATGCACTTCCACGCCGGCGCGAAACGGATAATACACAGGCTCCTGGATGATCACGCCCTCGCCTTCGCGCGCAAACACCATGATGGCCGCGCACAATGCCTGAACCACGCCCTGGGCAGGTACGAGCCATTCCTTTTCGGCAACCCAACCCTGACGACGGGCATACCAATCGCGACATGCCTCGAAATAGGGTTCGTCGGCATTCTGATAGCCGAACACACCGCGATCGACCACCTTGTGAAGCGCGCGCCGCACTTCGGGAGGGGCGAGAAATTCCATGTCGGCGACAGAAAGGGGAACGAGGTCCTCAAGCTCCCCTTCGCCTTCGACGCCCACCCACTTCGACGCACCCGTTGCCCGCCTATCGACCAACGTTTCGAAATCGTACATGAAAGCCTCCCTCTCGCTCTCGGCGCCGCATGCAATGAAGCGGCATCACCGACATATCGGACAAAACATATGCCGCGCCGCTTCTGCGGACATCGCACAACGGAAGCGCGCTCGCGCATTTCGCGAGCAAACGACTGAACGGATGCCGCAACTGCACGAAACCGAAGCATACGACGCATGCCGGCAAAACGAAACGGCGCCGGCACACGATCGCACCGACGCCGATTCTCTTACTTTTCTTCAGACTTTGCAGCGTTGCACCTGGATACGCGAATCGTCAAGAACGCGAACACCATGATGAGCACACAGCTTGCGATCATAACCATGAAGATGGTGTTGAACGCATCGGCGCCCTGAGTGTCGATCATCGAGCCGAACCAGGTGTGGATGAACGCATCGGGCAAAAGCCCGATAACCGAGACAAGGCCCACGCCCGCGCCGAAGAGATGCGGAGGAATGTGCGTTTCGGCCAACTGTCCCGAAGAGATTCCGTACAGGCCGTTGGTGACGAACGACATAAGGCACACCAAAACAGCCACCACCACGATCATCGACGGCGTGCGCGGCATGACGATCAAAGCGACAAGGCACACGATCGCACCGAGCGTGCCGACGAGAATGACCTTCGAAGGCGATTTCGCCACCTTGGAAAACCAGCCGAACACCGGAGCCGAGACAATGGAGACGCCGAACGAACGGATGGTTCCGATCAGGCTCACGATCGCCACGGGAGCCGCCAGGCATGCAGTCATGAACGGCGTGGTGAAGGTGGTTCCGATATAGACGAAATAGATGAAGAACATGGTCATGGCAGCGCACCATACGCCCGGGTTCTTCAAGGCCTCGGCCGCCTCATGCAGGCTGAATGCGCTTTTCGCATCACGCTTGATTTCGCCTTCGAACTTCGGGACGAAAACGAACGACGCAACGCCGCAAGCGGCGATAATCACGGCGGAAACCACCAAAACCACCTGTATCGCCTGCGTAGCATCGATGATGCTCGACACAATGGCCGTCTGCACCAGGCTCAATACCAAACCGACCGCACCGTAGATACCGTAGGACATGCCGATCTTCTGGGGGTATTCCTCTTCGCTGCAAATCAGGCGCACCAGCTTATAGCGCGTTCCCCACCAAATCAGGATGGAAAACACCGCATAGCCCACGAATACGCCCATGAGCACCGCATACGAAGGCATGAGAGCGTACACCAGCGTCAATGCCGCGACGCCTGCGTACCCGACCCACGACAACGTTCGCACGCGCACCTTATCGGCGATGATGCCTGACGGCAGATAGAAGATGACCGCCGCTATGCCGTAAACAGTCACCAGCGTGCCCAACTGCTCGTTGGTGCATCCGAGGGCCTGCATCAGGGGATCGTAAAACACCATCTTCAAATAAATCGGACCATAGAGAACCGACGAGCCCATGCTGACGAGAATCAGCAGGAACCATCGCCGCGCCCTCGAAAGGTCGGTGTAGCTTTTCTCCCCTGTCGTTGCGAGATTCGCCATAGGAATCCCCCTTCCCTTCGAATCGCGCCCCTTCCAGCCGAGCCGGCGCGACTCCCCGATCGCCCGAGACGCATGCGAAACATGCGGCCATCATGAAAAGCGCAGGCCGGCAGCGCATCCTCAAAGATTCATTAATCGTCGTGGAAAAGAAGCGATGGAGATACTCATTGCCGCATAGTCATTTATTAGCGATGCCCCCGAAAAGACCCTTTGCTAGAATCGCGCGATGCCGTCATGGCGAAATGGAGTGCAGAAACGGCTTCGAAACACGATATGCGACGGCAGTAAGGAGATGCGCGATGCGGCTTTCCGGACATGCTCTTGCAGCCAAAGCGGCCTCTGTCCCCGATATGCCTTATTTGGGCATATCGATTCTTCTCGCATGGCATTACTGCCTTTGGTTCGTTCCCGAGTCCACCGAGGCGCTCGGCTTGCTTTCCTCTTACGCCACCTCGACATGGCTTGCCACCCTCGCCTGCACGGGCATCTTTTCTCTCGCAGGCGCCGCATTCTCGCATCACACCCGAATTTCCGCCGAGCGTCTTGCGGGATGTTCCGCCATCGCGATGACGGCGGCCACCCTCGTTTTCTGCTTCGCAGGTCCGGCAACAGCCAGGCCCGAGCTGCTCTGTCCGCTATCGGGCGTGGCACTCGGCATATCGAATGCCGGGTTCATTCTCGCCTGGGCAGACCGCTACACCGCCATCAGAGCGTCGTTTTCCATGAAAGCCATCGCGCCGGTATTCGCAGTCGTCGTGCTCGCGTCGATGCTCACAGCCCAAATTCTGCCGTCCGCTGCATCGGCGCTGTTCACCTCCCTGCTTCCCCTGGCTTCTTTCGCCGTCTATCTGCGCAACGGAAAAGAAGCCGAAGGAAAGACCGCACCCACGCTCCTTCCGCGCGAGACCCGCAAGTCGATGATGCGCTGCGTCGCCACGCTCTGCGCCATCGCGGCCATTCTCGAAATCATGCTCACGTTCGTAAGCGGCATCACGCCGCACGAATTACGCGGCATGGGACCGGACGGCACCCTGCTTCCCTGGAATACCGCCATCGGCATCGTCATCATCGGCTCAGTGCTGCTCGCAGTGGCGGCGCGCGGGAAGCAGGCAGCTGTTTATGCCCTGATTCCCTTCCTCGTCGCATTCGGCATAACCGCTCTATGCCTGTCCATCGAAGGCGGGGCGCTTTGCTCGCTCGCCGCGTTCACCGTATGCATCGGAGCGTGCGTCATGCTCGAAGTGATTCTCGTGGCATTTTTCGGCACGCTCGCCTCAAGAGGATATCTCTCCGCGCCGCTTTCCTTCGCACTCGCCTTCGGTATACCGCGCCTGGGCGCAGCCCTCGGAGACGGATGCGGAATCGCCCTGCGCGAGAGCGGCCAAGAATGCGCCGACCTCGTTTCGACGATCTGCCTGGCAGGCATATGCCTGCTCGCCTTCTCGCTGATAGCGATTCTTCACCAGGAACGCACCATCGCGTTCTTGACAAGCGAGGCCCCGCAAGCCGACGACACCGAGCAGGTTTGCGATGCCGCCGCGCATGATTTCGGTCTCTCGCCGCGCGAAACCGAAATACTCAAGCTCATAGCACGCGGCAATGCCGTCGATGCCGTGGCGAAAAAACTCGTCGTATCGCCCTACACCGTGCAAACCCACGTCCAGCATATCTATCGAAAGATGCAGGTACACAAACGAAGCGAACTCATGGATTATCTGAATCTGCGACGCGAGGAACGATAGCCGGCGCGGGCACGCTCGCTACGTCGCGCGCTCGATTCCGCGACCGTACGACGCCCCACCGCACGACGCGCCTTTCCCAACGAATACAAATCGGGCCCGCCCCGAAGGACGGACCCGATCGGCTGTCGCGGCTCGAAGCCGCGCTATGCGGATGCTGAAAAAGGCGTTATTCCGCCACTTCCACCAGCTCGATTTCAAAGGTGAGATCTTTGCCCGCAAGCTCGTGATTCATGTCGAACACGGCGTTCTCCTCATCGACGGAGACGACCTTCGCGGGGAACGGACCCATCGGGCCCTGGAAATAAACGGTCTGGCCCACGGGAAGCTGCGCCGCATTGGGAATCTGGGAAACGGGAACGGTCTGAACCGCCTGCGGATTGTACTCGCCGTAGGCGTCTTTCGCAGGAATGGTGACCGTCTTCTTCTCGCCCGCAGCCATATCCTTCACCGCGGCGTCGAAGCCGGGAATCATCTGACCTGCGCAGCAGGTGAACTCGAGCGGCTCGCCGCGATCGTAGCTGGAATCGAACTGGGTGCCGTCGGCCAGGGTGCCGCGATAATGGGCTTTGACCTTCTTGCCTTCGTTGCTCATTGAGCACGTCCTTTCAAAACGAACAATGGTGCTGCGTATCATACCCGAGCGAGCGCATCCGTACAGCGGCAGACGGCAAATGCGCATCGAAACCTAGGCACGCCCTGCGAAGCGCAAGAACAGGACCTAATCGAGGAATTTCGGCGGCAGCGGGTCGGCTCCCGCCATGCGCACGGCGGCAGAGATGGGCTGCAGCTTCGGAGAGACGAGGAACTTCGACGTGGCATGGGCGAGAATGCGGCCGCGCTCGTCTTTCGAAACGGCCTCGCTCAGACATATCGTCGATCCGTATTTGATGGCGCGCCCCTCCGTGATGACCAGCCCTTCGTTCACCGAGCGCAAATCGGATACGTTCAGGTCGATCGTCGTAAAGCCCGCACCTTCGTCCATTCCGCAATACAGGCACCAATACGACGCGTTGTCCAGCATGGCCGCATATGCGCCGCCGTGAATTCCCCCGAACGCATTCAGCAGGTCGCGCGTCACCGTGACTTCGGTTCTGCAATAATCCCGGTCGAGCTCCACCAGCTTCACGCCGAGCAAATTGAGAAACGGGCTCGCATCGGCCAACAGTTTCACACGGTCGATGTGCGCGGGATTAAGACGCCTCGATGGATTCATTCTCCGTGTTCCTTTCGCATCGCCTGCGTCCGCGGCATCCGTTCTTCGCCGCGAACCGCTTCAATTCTACCTTCGCCGCAAGATTGAAAAGCGGTCGGCGTAAAGCCTCTTCCCGTCAAAAACAACCGAATGACCGGCGCGGGTGCGAAAAAACGGCGCGCACGATACCATGCATGCGGGACCGCGCACGAGCATGGCGCGGCGAATCGATCCATCGAGGAGGGTGGACATGAAGAAAAGGAATGCGATTGCCGCGATCTGCATCGCGGCCATGATGGCGTTCGGCGCGGCGCTTGCGGGATGCTCCGCAGGACCCGACCCCGCCGAGCAGGTCAAAGCCGATCTTGCCGCGCAATTCGATCCGGTGAAAAACCTCGATCAAGCGGCCGTCGAAGAGCTTGTCGCGGGGCTGGAAGCCGCAAACGAATTCGAAACGTACGGCATCGACAGCGCCGCGTATGTGAACTCCATGCTCTCAGGCTTCGACTACGCGATCGGAGACGTCGCCGTTGCCGAGGATGCGACGAGCGCCACCGCCACGGTGTCGATCACCTGTAAATCGTTCACCGACGCCGCCGAGCGCGCCGCGACCCTTTCCGAGGAATTCGCCGCGAGCGGCGCGTTTCTCGACATGTCCATGGACGAGATGAATAAGAAAATCGGATCCATCATGATGCAGGCCATGGACGAAACCGAAGTGAAGACGACCGAGTGCACCTTCGAGTACCGCCTCACCGACGATGCATGGGTGATCGACGGCGACGCACAGCAGCAGATCTACAACGCGTTTTTCGCCTAACGCGTCGCCTTGCGACCTGAAAGCCGGCAAAGCCTCCCCGTGCAATCGGCAATGCGGATCGCATGCTTCGGTTCATCGATGAGCCCCGAGCGTGCGATCCGACGCAAAACCGCACGAGGGAGGCTTTGCTACGCTCCGGCCGAAAACGCCGCACGCCGAATCGCGCGCGACGGCCCGCGAAAAGCGTCATGCGGAAAGAGACGGCCCGATCGCTCCGAGCAAGCCGAACGCGAACAGCACGTACAGCACGAGAAAGAGCGCCTGACGCCACCAGGGGAAACGCGGAAAATGCGGAAACAGCGCATAAAGGTCCCGCTTGTCGATAAGCGCATAGGCGAGAAAGACGATGCTCGACGCTCCGACCACCAGATACTCGAGCGCGAGAAACCACCAAGGATAAGCGGCGTCACGCTCGTTCGGAGAGAATGCCGCAAAAACGCAGCCCGTCAGCAAGAGAGCGGCGGCCACGACAACAGCCGTGTTCCATAACGAAACAACCGGCTTGGGAATGGCGTCTTTCACGCGCGCGACCGCATGGCGCAGGGCGCTTTGTACCCGTCCGACGGCCCCGAAGCGACCATCGGCGCGAAAAAGCGGAGTCCGCCCGCCGAAGGATTCGGGATACATCGCCCTGTCTTGCGGGGATGCGGGAAGATGGCGGCACCCCTCCACAAAACCCGACGGCGCGGGTTCGAACGCGGCAGTGGGCACGAGGCGATAATCTAACCCTCTTATGCCCATCGATAAGCCCATCATATAATCAGGGCCCGTCGATGCCGCAAGCCCGGCATATCCGCACGCTTGAGCGGCTCGGCAAAACGCGCTGCGCAGCTCACGGACATCGCCGAAGCGGCGGGCGGGGTCGAATTCGGTCGCACGCATCAGCACGGCGCGCAAAGGCTCGGGAATGCAGTCGGCGAAAAATCCCTCGTCGCGCACGCGAACATCGGGCGTCTCCCCCGCCAAGCAGAAATACAACAACATGCCGAGGGCGTACACATCGCTTCGCACCGTGGTCTGACCGTAGCCGAATTGCTCGGGAGGCGCGTAGGCGCGCGTGCCGAAATGACGCGTATCGTCGTCGGCGCCATCCTTGTAGAAACGCGCGATGCCCAGATCGACGATGGTAAGACCGTCGCGCGATATCATGATGTTGCTTGGCTTCAAATCGCGATGGATGATCGGCGCGTCGAACCCTTCGTGCAATTCGAGCACCGCATCGCACAAACGAGGAAACACATCCGCCGCGAAAGCGACCGACGGACCGCAGCGGCGCACGGCGTCCTGCAGCGTTTCTCCGTGCACGTATTCCATGATCACAACGTCGTCTTCGCCGCAGGCATAGCAATCCGATATCCGCGGGAGAAATCGGAAACGCCTGCCGCAACGCTGCGCCTCGCACATACGAGCGTACACGGCGCCAAGTCCCGAATCGCGTGCGATGTATTTGCGAATGAACGGCCCTTGCTCCGCGCCGTTGCGTCCCACGAACATCACGCGCTGCGTGATCTCGTAAGGCGATTCCTTCAACACGGCATCGACGCGATAGCATTCTTCGCGCTGCAGGGCATCGAGATGTTCTGACAATTCGTCGGTTCGCATGGATGGCATGGTATCAAACGAGCGGGCGCTTTGCCGCACGCAGGGCGAAAAGACGGGCGCGGCGCAGGGCGCGCAGGACTGCGTGCTGCCGGCGGATTACGCTTCGAGAAAGCCCGGTCGCGCGGCGCTAACCGAGCGTCTCCTCCCCGAAGCGGTAGAGCTCCTCGTCGGTTTTGCGCAAATCGAATCCTTTGTCGATGCAGAAGATGATGATGGCGTCGCGCCTGTTCTTGCAATACAAGTCGTTTGCGCCTGATACGCGC
>JAUNDR010000033.1:0-13571 GCA_030525985.1 Slackia sp.
TCTTGCCGCAGGTAATCGCACGCGTAAGCCGTTTGTGAATTCTTGAATCGTGGTGTGGTACGCATAGGGGGTTCATGAAAGAACGGGCTTAAACGGTGGTAGCGCTGTTGCGTTTCCGCTTTGAACGCCCCGATCGCGAAGCGCCGCCTTGCTCTCCGTGTCATGCCGTCTGCATCGGATGAGTGTTTCGTCGGCGGATTTGAAAGACATCTCGAAAGGATATATTGCCATGAGCCGTGAAATTAAAGAAAATACGCAGGTCAGCAGCCCTCCTGATGCGCTGCATGCCGCCGATGGAGAAAGGCTGCGACGTGGCGCCGATGCCCCGATGTCTGCGAAGGGCCGCACCAAGCAGGTGGCGGGCCGCGCCGCCGATGTCATCAAGAGCGTCCCGTCCAAGGCGAAAAAGGCCGCCAAGAAAAGCATCGACGACGTGCAGATGACGCCGTTTTTGCGCAAAGTGTCTATTTTCTCGAGCGGCGGGTCGTTTCTCGACGGCTACGTGCTTTCCCTGATCGGCGTGGCATTGACCCAGATCGCCCCGCTGTTCGATCTGTCGGCAAGCGAAAGCGCCGCTATCGGCGCATCGGTCATGCTGGGCATTCTTGTGGGAACCGTGGCGGGCGGCTACGTGACCGACCTGATCGGACGCAAGAAGATGTTCACGATCGATATCATCGCCATCGCGGTGTTCTCGATTCTGAGCGTATTCTCCGATACGGTTTTCGAACTGGTGATGGCGCGCTTCTTCATCGGCGTATTCGTCGGCGCCGACTATCCGATCGCCACATCGCTTATTGCCGAGTTCACGCCGAAAAAGCATCGCAGCGTGTCGATGGGCATGGTGTCGGCATCGTGGTATCTCGGAGCCACTGTGGCTGCCGTGGTGGGTTATTGCCTGTATGGCGTGGAAGACGGCTGGAAGTGGATGCTTGGCAGCGCTGTGATTCCCTGCATCGTGTTGCTGGTGGGGCGCCATGATATTCCCGAATCGCCTTTGTGGCTCGCCCAGAAGGGCCGCATCGCCGAGGCCGAAGAAATCGTGCATCGCGTGTTCGGCGAGGATGTGGAGCTCGAGCCTGCCGACGTGACGCGGAAGACCTCGTTTGCGACGCTTATGAAGTCGGGTTACTTCAAGCGCATGTTGTTCTTGGGCGTCTTCATCTTGTGCCAGGTGGTGCCGATGTATGCCATCTATACGTTCGGTCCCGACATCATGGAGGCGTTCGGCCTGGGCGAGGGAAGCGAGGCCATCCTGGGCGAGAGCGCAGTGAGCCTGTTCTTCCTCGTGGGAAGCATTCCTGCGATGTTCTGGCTGAACTCTATGGGACGTCGCAAGCTTTTGCTCGTCAGCCTTGCCATGATGGCCGTCGGCTTGCTTGTTTTGGGTTTGTGGCCCTCTGCTCCGATATGGGTGGTCATCATCGCGTTCGGGCTGTATGCGTTTTTCAGCGGCGGCCCCGGCATTTTGCAGTGGCTTTATCCCAATGAGATGTTTCCCACCGAAATCCGTGCTTCAGCGGTGGGCGTAGCCATCGGATTCAGCCGCATTGGAACGATTGCCGCCACGTACGGCACGCCCATCTTCCTCGAGGCTTACGGCATCGGCCCCACCATGCTGATTGCGGCAGGGCTGGTGGTGTTCGGCCTGGTGCTTTCGTACTTCATGGCACCCGAAACCAAGGGCAAATCGCTTGCTGAGACGAGCGCTATCGAGGACGTGCCCGCCGTGCGCAGCAGGCGTTCGTAGGGTTTCGGACATGCTGTCGGATTTCTGCGAGCGCGTGTGGGAGGATCCCGAGGTGTATCGCATTCGGCTTCCCTTCTTCAATCTGGGAGCGGGGGAGTCGAATTGCTTCGTGCTGCACGACGAGGGCGAATGGTTGATCGTGGATACGGGCGCGCCGACGGTTGCGGCGTGCCGCCGTCTTTTGTCTGCGTTCGCTGCGCTCGGGGTGGATTTCTCGCGCTGCAAGGCTTTCATGACGCATGCGCATTTCGACCATGTGGGGTTGCTCGATGGGGTGCTTCCTCGCAGCGTTCCCGTTTACATGAGCGAGGCGGGGTTTTCCCTGCATATGCCCGAAGGGGAGCGCCGGGTGCATGATTCGTTTCTGCGTCGCATGATGGCGTGCGGCGTGTCTTTCGATGATGCGTGCGCCTATGCGGTATGCAATGCGGAGCCTGTGAAGCTCGATGTCCATGCCGCCTCGTATCGCTTCATATCCGCGGGCGATGTCATCTCGGTGGGAAAGCACCGGTTCTGCGTGGTGGATACGGCGGGACATACGCCCGATCATCAGGTTCTTTATGATGCGGCGAACGGCCTTTTGTTCGGCGGCGATCACGTGCTGTTCGACGTGGCGCCTGCGGTGGATGCCTTTCCTGAGAGTATCGATGGCCTGGGCCTGTATCTGGCCAATTTGCACAAAGTGCACAGTATGCCCGTGGCGGCGGCGTTTCTCGGGCATGGAGACGTGGTATGCGAAGGTCTTGCCGAGCGCGCCGATGCCATTGCGGCGAAGAAGATGCGTCGCTGCGAAAGGCTTTTCGATGCCGTGGAGAGAAATCCTGGCATGACGGGCGAGGCGCTGGCATGCGGCGTATTGGCGCGCAAGGACGAGGCTTCATGGAGAGCGCTGCCGGCGCTTTCGCGCTATTATTTCCTGCTCGATGCATTCGTATGCTTGCAGCATCTGTATGCCATGGGATGCGTGAAACGGGTGCCGGGCGATGCCGATGTTGTGTGGCGCTATATTGCCTGCGCCTCATGACTTCCGGGAGTTTTCGGGTTGCCGGTATGACGGGTGCGGCATAGAAAGAAAAAACGCACTCGGAAGAGTGCGTTTTTTCTTTCTATGCAAAAGAAGCGATGTATGGGTTATTTGCCCTGCCACACCGGGGTGCGCTTCTCGACGAATGCTGCGGGGCCTTCGATGCCGTCGGCGGTCTTCTCGAGGAAGCGATACGCCGCGTCGCAGTAGCGCATGGCGTCTTCTTCGGACATCTGGTCGGCAGCATGGACGATGTACTTGGTCCACTTCAGCGCCAAAGGAGCGTTCTTGAGAACCTGCTCGGCAAGCTCGATGGCCTTGTCCATGACCTCTTCGGCGGGAACGACGTAGTTGATCAGGCCGAGCTCTTTGGCCTCGGGAGCCT
This sequence comes from Slackia sp., assembly GCA_030525985.1. Lineage (GTDB taxonomy): Bacteria > Actinomycetota > Coriobacteriia > Coriobacteriales > Eggerthellaceae > Slackia. The sequence continues at coordinate 3,160 of JAUNDR010000033.1, forward strand.
TGATTTTCTTACCGGTGAGCAGCAGCTCCATGCAATCCTTGCGGTTGACGTCGCGAGCGAGACGCACGATGCCGCCCGTAGAGGCGATGATGCCCAGGCCGACCTCGGTGCAGCCGAACTTGGCGTTTTCAGCGGCGACCACCATGTCGCAAGACAGGGCGATTTCCATGCCGCCGCCTGCAGCGGAGCCGTTGATGGCGCCGATGACGGGCTTGGAGCACAGACGTGCGGTCAGGCCGCCGAAGCCGTGCTCGGTGACGGTCTGGCACTCGCCGCCCTCGGAAAGCTCGGAGAGGTCCTCGCCTGCGCAGAAGACCTTGCCCGTGCCGGTGACGATGATCGCACGCACGGCGGGGTCGGTCTCGGCGTTGTTCATGATGTTTTCCATGGCTTTGGACGTGACGCCGTTCAGGGCGTTGGCAACCTCGGGGCGGTTGATGCGGATGATCAGCAGGCCGTCCTCGCGAAGCTCGGATACCACCGTGTCGGTTCCGTAGTAATCTGCCATTGTTCCTCCTTGAGTCTTGCTCATCGGTGCTCTCGGTCGGAATCGACGCATGGTATTTCGGACCTCTGTCGATTTCCGCCGCGCTTTTCAGGGTAAGGAGTCTCGGCGATGCCCGCCATCGCGCGGATTGCAGTATTCGCGACGGGAAAGAAGCCTCTTCATCGCAGGATTGCGGGTAGCGAAGACCGTTCGAGGAGGGTCGAAGGTTGTTTTATGCAGATAATGCGCATAAAACGAATATCGGAGAGGCGATTGGAAGAAAGGATGAATACCCAGGTGGCATAGTATAGATTGCGATACCGACCAGACGCTTCGATGGAAGCCTTCGGTGAAATGGGTCACGAAAAAATAAGTAGATACGAGAAATGCGTTCTAGGCGTGCATAATATGCCACTGCTGTTTTTTCGATGGCGCCCCTTGTTCGCCGTGTATTTTTCGGCAATATCGGCGCAATGCTTCGGGTTGTTGCGTGGACGAGCGAGGGGCGACGATATTTCAGGAGAATCGTCCATGCCCGCATGCAAACTGCTTTGCTTTGGACAGAATGAGCATTATGGCGCAAGCGCCTTAGTATATGAGGGATTTATAATTCTTACGACATGGCTGCGGTTCGGCTATGGAATAGGAACGAGCGAAAGGGGCATCCGTGGATTTTCGATTGAGCGATGCCGAGCGCGCTTTGGTTTCCGAGGTGCGTGCATTTGCGGAAAAGTATTTCGACAAAGCGTCGGTTGCGCAATGGCGCCGTGATGGGGGGCTGCCGGATGAGGTGGTCAAGGCGTTTGTCGACCTTGACTTCAAGGGCTTCGGCGTCATCCATCGCAGGAATCATGAATCTTACGACGTATTCGCCCAGGTGCTCGTGCTCGAAGAGCTTTCGCGTGCGACGGGTGCGGCATTGCCGTTTTCGACCGATTTTTTGCAGCTCCAGATTCTTGAGGCGTTCGCGAGCGAATCGCAGACCGATCCCGTGCGTATGGAGTATCAAAAGACCGGCCGCCTCGCTTTTGCCTTGGCGGTGTCCGAGCCTCATGCGGGGTCCGACACGATGGGCATGACCACCACGGTCGAGTCCGTCGATGGCTCTTTGGTTCTTAACGGCGTGAAGTCTTTTGTGAACAATGGCGAGTATGCTCCCGCTTTGCTTGTTGCCGCTATTGACGAAGAGGTCTCGCGCGATGAAGGGAGACCCGTTTTGTCGCTTTGGCTCATTCCGCGTGATTTGGAAGGCGTATGCGTTGTTCCGGAGAGCAAAATCGGACAGTCGATGCTTCCGTTTGCGAGTATCCAATTCGATAACGTGCGCCTGGACGAGTCGTATCGTCTCAGCGGAGATGCGCGGGGGTTTTCGCAGCTTTTTAAATTCTTCGAATATGGGCGCGTGTTCGTGTGCGCGACGGCGCTCGGCCAGGCTCAGGCGGCGATGGAAGATGCGGTTCGATGGGCTCGGGAGCGCAAGGCATTCGGCGAAACGGTGTCTTCATTTCAGCAGATTCAGCAGATGTTGACCGACATGGAAGTGAAGTTGACCAATATGCGCAACCTGGTGTATCGGGCGGCGTGGGAGTTCGACAACGGAGAGCATGATCGTCTGACCGTTGCGATGATGAAGCGCTATGTGCCTGCAACGGCAACCGAAGTGGCGAGCGATGCCATGCAGATACTCGGCGGCAGGGGCTACACTTCGGTCGAGCGCGTGTCCTCCATATGGCAGGATTGCCGGGGCTTTCAAATAGCCGAAGGAACAGACCAGATCATGGTGTATATCGCCGCGCCGCTTATCATGCGGCGCTATGCGCAAGAAGTGTAGCGGCATCGTTCGACCGTCGTTCGGGATTGGGCGGGAAGCTTTGCGCAATCGGGGTTTGTTTTTGGAAAATACCGTCCATTTCGGGCGGTATTTTTTTGCGGCATGCATGACTCTCTTTTCCGCAAGAGTGTTTCAATTACCTATCTGCAATTTCTATATCTCGCCTCAATGTATAGGTTCTATCTATTAAAGCATGGTCAAAATAGAATTTCTGACCGTAACGATATGGAGATATTTGGGGGAATATACTAGGCGAGTTTGTTCTTGGGTCGGTGTTCGGTCCAAGGTCGCCTCTCGATTGCGGGATTCTGGCCCCCGGAATCGAGAGGCGATGATCTCGTCCGATCTTTCGTTTAAGGAGGAATGACATTGGGCGAAGCAACGTATACCGACAAGATGAGCGTGCGTCATATTCTCATCGCTGTCACGGGCATCATGATCACCTTCGGATGCTCTGCGCTTGTGTTTTCCACATGGAGCGCGTTTCAGGCAGTCGTTCCCGATATGCTCGGCGTCGAAAAATCGGTGTGGGCTTTCTACATCACCGTTTTGTATCTCGCCGAGGCGTTTTCGGCTCCATTCATCGGTCGTCTGATTGCGAAATACGATATCCGCGTCGTGCTGAGCGTATCCGCCCTGTTGGTCGGCGGCGGCTTCTTGCTGATCGGCTTCGTGAAGCAGCTCTGGGTTTTCTACCTTGCGGGTCTTATGATGGGTCTTGGCGAAGTAGGCATTCTGTGGCTGGCCGTTCCTACGCTTGCCAATAACTGGTTCAACCAGAAGGCAGGCACCGTGATCGGCACCTGCATGGCTTTCACCGGTATCGGCGGCGCTATTTGGCTGCAGGTTTTCAACGCTTTGTATGCCGGCGGCAACGGCATGGACATCTGGACCATCTACATCATCTGGGGCGTGGCTGCGCTGGTCACCTCGCTGCCGTTCACGCTGTTCTGCATCCGCAAGACTCCGCAGGAGGCAGGCGCGCTTCCTTACGGCAAGCCCCAGACCGCTTCGGGCAAGCCCGCCGGTATCGACGCGTCTAAGGCTCTGAAGTCTCCCGTGTTCTACACCGTATTCCTGTTTGCGGGTCTTATCAATCTGTTGACCATCGTCGCTCAGCAGTTCCCGAGCTACACCAAATCCCTCACCGACGTTACTTTCGACGCGTTGGCCGTCGGCGTCATGATGGCTACGGTCATGATGGTCGCCCAGGCTATTTGCAAGCTCGCTCTTGGCGTCGCTGCCGATAAGAATGCCAAGCTGTCCTTCATTGCGGCATTCATCACGGGTGTCGCGGGCGTGCTGTTGGTTTGGTTCGGCACGAGCAGCGAAATCATGCTCTATGCCGGCGCCGCCATCTACGGCTTCTTCTTCGCCGCCTGTGTGGTGCTGGTTCCGGTCATCGTGCGTCAGATTTTCGGCAATCGCGAGTATCCCGACATCTATTCCCGCATCAGCATGTTCGTGAATATCATGGGCGCTGTGGGTCCGGTGTTCTGGGCCTTCCTTGGAGGCTTCGGTTATCCGATCCTGTTTGCTGTGGCCATTGTGCTGCTGGTCGTGGTTTTGGTGCTCGGCCTGTACAGCTTCAGCAAAGCGAAAAGCGTTCAGGAGCAGTGGACCGAATAATCTTTCGACGAAGCAATACTTCGATCGGTTGGAAAGAAGGCGCGGATTACGCGCCTTCTTTTTTGTCGAATACGTTTGTTTTTCAGATTAGCGGCGCACGGTCGTTGCGTTTCGATAGGCGGTAGGGGGGGTCTGGCGCCCATCGCCGCTGGAATCATATGCGTTGGTCCCAAGAAAACGAGCGGACGAATTCGATGAAGTTCTCGACGGCTCGGGTTTTGTAGGCGCTTGTTTTATACACCAAGCAGACCTGATGGAAATCGGGTGTCACTTCCTTAAGGCGCTTGGATATCAGCGTGCGAAACGGCGCCAGACCGATGGTGTTAAGCGAAAGGCCCACCGATTCGGGCATGCTGTCGACGACGCTGCCGAGGGTTATTTCATCGTTGCACGAGGTATCGGTCGCCGTGATGCCGTGTGCTTTGATCAGTTGTTCGACCTCGGCGCCGACGGGTGTTTCCGGCGGGTAGGTGACGATGGTTTTCGCATCGTGCAAGTCGTCGATAGATAGCTCATCGCGCCAGGCGAGGCTGTGGGAGCGATGCACGAGGGCGATGAGCTGTTGGGAAAGCACGGGGACGAATGTGAGATGCGGCTTGCCGGGAATGTATGCCGAAAACACCACTTCGTAGCGGTCGTTCTCGAGGTCTTCTATAAGCGGCAAGGAGAGTCCCTGAAAGAGATTGAACCTGATATTTCGGCCATATTGATCGCGGTAGGCATGGAGAAGCGCGGGGAGATAGTCTCCTTGGATGGTGTAAATGGTGCCGATGTCTATGCTGCCTTGGTACGATCCGGCGTGCTCCCGGGCTAATGCGACTCCTCTCTCGAGCGCGTTGAGCGATTCGCAGGTGTAATGGTAGAACTCCTTGCCGTAGCGGGTGAGCTTGACTGTGCGTCCCTCGCGTTCGAAAAGCGGGATTCCGAGCTCTTTTTCTAGATGGGACATTGAATTCGAAAGTGCGGGCTGCGTGATGTAGAGCTCGCTTGCTGCTCGTGTGAAATGCTGCAATTCGGCGAGTTTTCGAAAATAGTACAGCTGGGAAAGATTCATGTTCCCTCCGCGTTCGACGCCGTGGCTCGATTTTCGGTTCTCGAGATTATACTCATTCGACATTGTACCAGGTGGTTGTCCCGTGCTGTCGAATATGGGGCCCGTCGATGCGGGGTGGTGGGAAGCCGCGCATCGACGGGCCTTTCGCCGGGTGCATGAGAAAACGACCGTCCAGGGGGCGGTCGTTTTTAAGCATGAAGTAAGTATTTCTTTGAAGTCGGGTATTGGGACGCTGCGGGGCGGAGGGCCTAATCGAAGGTGTATTCGATCTTGCCGCCGTGGTTCATGGTTTCACGGGCGATAGTGATGCGCTGAACGCAGGGCGCGCCTTCTTCGAGCCACATGGCGCGGCAGTCGCGGTACAAACGTTCGGTCGGACCGTACGGGCAATCTTCGAAATATCCGTCTCCGCCGAAAATTTCGAGCATTTCATCAGAGACCAGCTTTACGGTATCGATGGAGAAAAGCTTGCAGATGGCGGCTTTTTCGGTCACGTAGTCGTTGTGCGGATTCTTGTTGAAGTCGCGGGCGAAATCGTAGATGGCGCAACGCAGCACGTGGATCATCTTTTGCATATCGGCGATTTTCGCCTTGATCATCTGGCGCGACGCGATCGGCTTGCCGAACGTGATACGGTCGTTGGCGCGCTTGAGCGAAATCTCAAGCATGCGCTGCGCCATTCCGAGGTTGGACATGGCGATGTGCACGCGGGAAACGGAAAGCGAATGAATGGCCACTTCCATGCCCTGGCCCTCTTCGCCCAGGAGATATTTGGGGTCGAGTACGAGGTTGGTGAATTTCAGGCCCGCATGTCCTGCGCCGCGGCACCCCATCATATGGGGCATGGGAACGATTTCGAATCCAGGGGCATCGTTGGGAACGAGGAATGCCGAAAGACGGGAGTCCTTATCGCTCGTCGGGTCGGTGACCGCAATCACGTAGGTGTAATCGGAGCAATCGGTGTGGGAGATGAGCCATTTTTCTCCGTTGAGTACGTAGTTGCCATCGGCGTTTTTGATGGCGGTGGTGTGGATGTCGGCTCCGGTGCCGCCGGTTTGCTCGGTGATGGCGAAGTTGCAATAGACCGTTTTGTCCTGGAATTTATCCATGAGCTCGGCCTTTACTTCGGGCTTGCCGTAGTCGTCGAGGATGCGCCAATTCATATCGGCTGCATGGTGAAGGTGCATGCGCATGCCGCCGGGGCCGCGGGAGAACTCTTCCTGGACGCGCAGAATTTCGAGCTCGTCGAGATCCCATCCGCCGTACTCGGAGGGAAGGTAGAAACGGTACAGGTCGTTTTTCTTGGCGAGTTCGTAGAACTCGTCGGGAAACGTATTGGTGACCTCCACCTCTTTTTGGATTTCTTCGAAGGGGCCTTCGGCCAGTTCGCGAATTTGCTTGAGGTACGCTTCGAACTGTTCGTCGGTGATTTTTGCTTTGGGATTCATCCGAACCTCCTTAGTCGTCCATGTTGCGGAAGCCGGCCGGGCTGTGCCTTCATTATCGGACGGAGGAGGCGGTCAATCCAATTCTTTCGATTGCATGAAATGGCGTCGCATCATTCGCAAGAAAAATGAAATAGGGCGCATCGTGCGGCTTCTTCGCTTTGATGGACGGATTTCGGATATTGTGGTGTGATGGGCGGGGTTGTGACGCATTTGCTTTTCCGAAAGCGCTGGGAGTGGTTTTCAGAATGCTTTTTATCGTTACGAAAACCCTGCTCCTATGGCATTTTCCTCTATAATGAACCTCGGCTTGGAGGGGTTCGCGCGAATCTTTCCAGACGCGCATTCACGGAATCGGGAAGCGGGGCGATATGAATCTGTCGCAGTTGTATTATTTCAGGAAGCTTTCAGAACTTCAGCATTATACGAAAGCGGCTAAGGAGCTCTATATTACCCAGCCGGCCCTTTCGGATGCCATTCGATCCCTCGAAAAGGAACTCGGCGTTCCGCTTTTTCGCAAAGAAGGCCGCAATGTTAAATTGACACGCTACGGCAAGGAGTTTTCCGTTTACGTCCATGACGCGCTGCGCGAACTCGACAAAGGCATCGCCGTCATGCGCGAGTATACGGGCAATTTGTCGGGAAGCCTTTCTATCGGCGGCCTGTACACCATTACGGGGGATTATCTGCCGGCGCTGATCAGGGCATACCACGAACATTACGGCGATGCGGTGAAAATCGATGTCTCTCAAGGGTTTTCCCTCGATTTGATTCGGGGCCTCAAGGAGGACAAGTACGACGTTATTTTCGCCGCACGCAAAGAGGACGAGACTTCCCTGCGTTTTGAACCCATCGTGGCTCATCAACTTGTGCTGGGCGTTCGCAAGGGAAGCCCCCTCGCAACGAAGAAATGCGTTTCGCTGAGCGATCTTCGCGGTTACGAAGTGCATACGTATCGTTCGGGGACTCCCATCGGCAACGAGGTCGAGAAGGTTCTAAACGAAAGCGGTCTTGCCGCTCATCAGGATTTCGATGACGAAATCACCATGGGAGGCATGCTGGCAACGGCCCGTCAGGACGAATGTGCTCTTCTCACGTACACAATCGGCCTGAAGCCGTTCCTTGACCGTATCGACATCGTTCCCATCGACGAACGTGAGGTTCCTCGCGATTTCCATCATGTCTGCATGGCTTACAAGAAAGAAGAATTCCAAAATCGGGCGCTTGAGAGCTTTATCGATTTCGCGACGAAATTCCCCGTTCCCGAGGATGTCGTCTTGCGTTGCGGCGAATCGATGTGCGATTTGCTTCGTTGATGAAGGCGGTTGTCGGCACGCGAGGTTTTGCCAACGAATCGAATCAGGGTTATAGGACAAAAAGTGTGTCCTATTGAAAGGCGTTGACGCAGGTCAACGCTTTTTTTAACGCTGCTTAAATTTCGCGGACGATTTTAAGCGGTCGGACGGAAAGTGTGTCTGGGCCCGATGCGTTTTTCCTGATGAAGTACCTTTTTCCTGCTTCTTAAAATCCAGCGGGAGGAGTCTTCTTGAAGAGCGTGAGGTGCCTGTGCTGCGGGGCTGCGATGAAGAGAAACGGCAAGACCGGGGCGGGGTCACAGAGATGGCGCTGCCGGGACTGCGGCGCGTCGAGGACGGTTCGCTACGACGACGAGGCGGCCCGGCTGCGGGAGTTCGTCGGCTGGCTTCTTTCGAAGGGGTCCCAGCGGGACATGCCGGGGCAGGGGCGCGCGTTCCGGAGGAGGACGGCCTCCTTCTGGGGAATCTGGCCGATGCCCGACGCGGTGGACGAGGTGCACCGCGTCGTGTTCGTGGGCGGGATATGGGTCGCCAGGGACGCGGTGGTGCTGATCGCCTGCACGGAGCGGCACGTGCTTTCCCGGCACCTCGCGCGCGCCGAGACCAGCGCGGCGTGGAGGTCGCTCCTCTCCCGCGTGGCCCCTCCCGACATGGTGGTTGCCGACGGCGGGGGCGGGTTCGCCAAGGCGGTCGCGGCCGAATGGCCGGGCACTAGGGTGCAAAGATGCCTGTTCCATGCGTTTTGCCAGGTCAAGAGGCAGACGACGACCCGTCCCAAGCTCCAGGCGGGCATCGGGCTCTACGCGCTGGCGAAAGAGCTCCTGCATATCGAGACCCTTCGCCAGGCCGAATGGTGGGTCGAGCGCTTCCTGCAGTGGTGCGACTTCTGGGCGGACTTCCTGGCGCAGAAGAGCCTCGTCGACGGGCGGCTCGTCTACGCGCACGAGCGCCTGCGCAGGGCGCGTCGGGGAATCGTCTCCCTGGTCAACGCGGGCACGCTGTTCGCGTACCTCGACCCCGCGCTGTCGGCGGAGGGGCCGCTTCCCGCGACGAACAATGCCATAGAGGGCGGGGTGAACGCGCAGCTGCGGTCCGTCCTGAGGAACCATCGCGGCCTGTCGACGCTCAAGCGCGTCAAGGCCGTCTTCTGGTGGTGCTACATGCACGTGGAATGCCCGAAGAGCATGAGGGCGACCCTCGAGGAGATGCCGACGGACTCGGACATGGAGCTTCTTCGGGCGGAATACGGAATCGACGCCGATGACGTCGGGGCCCCGAAGAAATGGGGAGAGGGGCTCGTCTGGGAGGAATTGCACCACAAGACGAGGCACCCCTATTCGACGGAATGAATAGGGGTGCCAGACACACTTTTTGTCCTATAACTCTCGAATCAAGATGGACGGAACAGAAAGAGCGCCCTTTACGGGCGCTCTTTCTGAAAAGGCATGTGAATGAGGGGACTCGAGCGCTTTCTAGCGTTTGATTTGTTCGAGGTTCAGCATGCTGATGCGATCGAGCGTCATGCGCACGATACCGAGGCCCTTGAAGCAGGCGTAAATTGCAAATCCGCTTTTGCAGCGGAACGCGCATTCTTCGCAGGGGATTTTGTTGCAATACGCGAATGCGTCCTCGTCGGCCAGCGCGAATACCAGGGGCGAACGTTTTTTCGGCAGCACGTATTTCATCTGCATGCCGGTGAAGGTTTTGAGGGCGACCCAGGAAAGTTCGTAAGGAGCGTCTTGCGCGATGGACCAGGAAAACAAAATGCAGTTGTTGTTGAATCCGCCGTCGATACGGTAGGTCATGGTTATTTCTTCCGGCAGATTCTCTTCGTCGATGAGCTCGATTTTTTCAGGTCGGGCGTTTTCGACTTCGGGTTCGAGGTGAGCGTAGGGCAATTCGGCTACCAGCGTGCGCCCCGTTCCCGTTTGATAGACGTCGGTGGCGCCTGCGATGCCCAGGAACATGGTATGAGACGCTTCGTCCTCGAAAAAAGGAAGGTCTTCGGCCGTTACGCGCGGTTTCCATGTGGCGCGTGTGCGGGTTTTGCTGTACTCCTGCTTGATCATCGTGTCTCTCCTTTGTTCGCTTCCATGCGGCGGCGCAGCTCGTCGGCAAGCAGGTTTCGCTTGACCTTTCCTGTGGCCGTATGGGGGATCGAGGCGATTTCTTCGATTCGTTCGGGCCAAAGTCTCTTCGAAATGCCTTTTTCGGCGAGATAATCGGTCAATTCATGAAGGCATAGCTCGTGGTCGATATCCGGTTTGGGCACGGCGAAAAGGCAGATACGCTCTCCGAGCCGGCTGTCGGGCACGCCGATGGTCGCATGGTCTACGATGTCGTCCCATCCATCGACCGCATCGTCCACCTCGCGTGTCGAAATGTTCTCGCCGCCTCGGATGATGATTTCCTTCTTGCGTCCATTGATGCGGATACGTCCCTCGTCGTCCATGGTGCATAGGTCTCCGCTGTAGAACCATCCGTCGTCATCGAGGGCTTTTGCGGTTTCTTCGGGATTGTTCAGATACCCCACGAATTGATGCGGTCCGCGGCTCGCCTCCTCGCCTTGCGTCCCTCGTGCCACTTCGCGATGGTTTTCGTCGACGACGCGCACCTCGATGCCTTCGAGCGCTACACCCGACCATGCCCC
>JAUNDR010000033.1:13581-18745 GCA_030525985.1 Slackia sp.
TCAGCGCATTTTTGCGGCGGCACGTAGGCATGCGGGCAGCTTTCGGTCGATCCGTAGCATTCGCACAGAAGAATGCCGTGGCGCGCGGCACGTTCGGTAAGCGAACCGGGCAGCGGTGCTCCTCCTGAAAGAAAGAGCTTCAAGCTGGGAACTTCGGTATGCATCTCTTCAAGCGTATTGAGCATATCGTAGATGAAAGGCGTGGCGCCCATCGACCAACTGGCATGTTCTTCGTTGATTATTTCGATGGCTTGCGCGGCTTTGAAATCCTGCTGCAAAACGGTTCTTCCGCCCAGAATCATGGGCGATATCAATCCATGGAAAAATCCCGTGGCGTGATTGGGGGGCGAGGGCATGAACATGACGTCTCGCTTCGTTACGCCGAGGCCGCCTACGAAGGCTCGTTCCGAGAACAGGATATTGTTGTGAGTCAGAAGCACCTGCTTCGGTTTTCCCGTGGTTCCGCTGGTGGAAAGAATGCAGGCTACGTTGTCGGCAGTGATGGCGGGTTTTTTGTAGGGGAGGGGTTCGCGGGTTTTTATGACGCGGGAGTAGGTGTCGAAATCCTTGTAAGAAGGCCGTTTGGCGTCAACGATGAGAATACGCTCCTTGGCAAGGGTCTTCACCCGGGGCAGCGCGTCTTCGGCCTGCTGTTCGTGATCGGTCGTTTTGTGGCGCGAGGAGCATATGAAAGCGCGCGATCCGACGGTATTCATGGCGTAGACGATGTCGTCGGTGCTGTAGTTGCGCGCCAAAGGGTGCATGACGGCGCCGATGCGGGCGATCGCCAGATATATCGGGCAGAATTCGGCCCAGGTGGGAAGCTGGAATGTCACGACGTCTCCGGGCTTCACGCCGCGCTCGACGAGCCATGAGGCCAGACGTGCAGCGATGTCGTCGCACTCTGCGTATGTGAACGCTGTTCCTTGGTCGTCTTTCACATACTGATCGTTTGCGCATGATGTCGCCTGTCGGTTCCACACGTCGGCTATGGTGTCTTTCGTCCAATAGCCTTTGTCGTAATAGCGCTTCTTGGCGTCTTCGTTGATCTTCAGGTCGGTAATCATGCGGGCGATCCCCTCTGTCGCATGTATGCGGAAAAGAAGGAAGGGGAGTTAAGCCCCTTCCTTCGAATGGCTTCGGCAGCGCGTTCGCGCAGGAGGCTTTATGCCTTTCCCTGCAAGACGGCCAGGTCGGTTGCGCCCTTGACAGCGCCTTCCTCCAGGGCGGTCTTGATGTCTTCGTCGGAATAGCCGAGCTCTTTCATGACGTCTTCGGTGGCCGATCCCAGCTTGTCGGTGGGCGTCAATGCTGCGGTTTCGGAAAGCTCGAACTGCACGGGGGCGGTGGGGCACCATTTGCCGCCATTGGGGTAGGGAACCTGCGTGATATATTCGTTTACCAGGGCGTTTTCGTCTTCGTAGATATCGAGCGGCGTCTGGGCGGGTTCGCACGGCATGTCGTTTTCGGTGAACATCTCCAAAAGCTCGTCACGCGTGAACTGGGCGAAGCCCTCGTCGAGGATCCCGACGACCTCGGGTGCAAGTCCTTTGTCGTTGACGGTCTGGCATACCGAATAATCCGGATGCTCGGCCAAATCGTCGCGGCCGATCAGGTGCATGACGCGCGGCCAATCGCGATCGTATTCGGGCAGGCACAAGACGACCCATTTGTCGTCCTTGGAGCGGAAGACGTTGTTCAGCGGATTGTTCACTTCGAGACGGCTCTTGGGGTAGGGGTTTCCGTACTGAGCGGAAACCATGCCCGTGGAAAGCGCATAAATGCCCGCATGCTGCAGCGAGCAGGTCACATAGTCGCCTTCGCCCGTCTTTTCGCGGCCGATGACGGCGGCCAGGATGCCCGAAGCCAAGAACAGCGAGCACTGGAAATCGCCGTAGCCGTTGGTCGGGATCATGGGGGCGTCGCCTTTGTTGACGGTGGTGCCGAAGACGCCTCCTCGACCCATGTAGCAGGTCACGTCGAAGCCGGCGGCGTCTTTCTCGGCTCCTTTCTTGCCGTATCCGATGCCGTGGCCCATGATCAGGCGCGGGAATTTGGCATGCAGGCTTTCCCAGTCGAGACCCATCTTGGCAAGAGATTTGGTGCGCGTGTTGGTGATGAAGATGTCGGCTTCGGAGAGGAGCTTCATCATGACCTCGAGGCCTTTTTCGCTCTTGAGGTTCAGCGCGACGAAACGCTTATGGAAGTTCGCCATGTCGAATGCGAGGTTTTCCTCGTCGCTCGACGGCATGCCGAACACGACGGCCTGGTTGGTGCGGCAGGGGTCGCCCTTGAACGCCTCGACCTTGATGACATCGGCGCCCCATTCGCCGAGAACGCGTCCTGTGGTGGGGGTGGCGAGAAACGTGGTGAGGTCGACGACCTTCAAGCCTTTGAGTGGCAGCATGGTATCCTCCTTGGCGTCCGACTTTGCGGTCGGGATGCTTTTCTACGAATGAAACGTATCGCAAAGAAAGGAAGGGCTATCCGCGTATGCGGACAACCCTTCCTGCGTGAGTGAGTTTGTTCTTGTGCGATCGGTGCCGCGATTAAGGGTTGCCCTATTACAGCTGATACTCGACCTTGCCGCCGAACTTCTGGCAGTTGCGGGCAATGGTGATGCGCTGAACGTTGGGAGCGCCTTCTTCAAGCCACATAGCGCGGGCGTCGCGATACATGCGCTCGACCGGACCGTAGGGGCTGTCCTCGAAGTAGCCGTCGCCACCGAAGATCTCCAGCATGCCGTCGGAGACGATGCGGGTGGAGTAGATGGAGAACAGCTTGCACATGGCGGCCTTCTCTTCGATGTACTTGCCGTTCGGGTCGGCGTCGTACTCGCGGCCGAAATCGTAGACCATGCAGCGCAGGGCATGGGTGTACATCTGCATCTCGGCGATTTCGCGCTTGATCATCTGACGGGTAGCGATCGGCTTGCCGAAGGTGACACGGTCGTTGGCGCGAGCGAGAGCCATCTCGAGCATGCGCTGGCACATGCCGAGATTGGAGGCGGCGATGTGGGCGCGGGAGACGGACAGGGAGTGGATGGCGATTTCCATGCCCTGGCCCTCTTTGCCGAGCAGATACTTCTTGTCAAGCTTCATGTTGGTGAACTTGAGGCCGGTGTGAGCCGCGCCGCGAGCGCCCATCATGTGAGGCATCGGGGTGACTTCGTAGCCCGGGGTGTCGACGGGGACGAAGAAGGCGGAAAGACGCTCGTCGCCGGTCTTGGTGGGGTCGGTCACGGCGATGACGTAAGCGAACTCGCAGCAGTCGGTGTGAGAGATGAGCCACTTCTCGCCGTTGAGGATGTAGTCGCCGTTCTCATCCTTCTCTGCGGTGGTGTGGATGTCGGCGCCGGTGCCGCCGGACTGCTCGGTCAGAGCGAAGCAGGTGAAGATGGTCTTGTCCTGGAACTTGTCCATGTACTGGGCCTTGAGCTCGTCCGAACCGTAGTCGTCGAGGATGCGCCAGTTCAGGTCGGCAGCGTAGTGCAGATGCATGCGCATGCCGCCGGGGCCGCGGGAGAACTCTTCCTGGACGCGCAGGATTTCGAGCTCGGACAGGTCCCAGCCGCCGTACTGCTCGGGCAGGGCGAAGCGATAGAGGTCGTTCTTCTTCGCGAGCTCATAGAACTCTTCGGGGAAGACGTTGGTCACTTCGATTTCGGGCTGCATCTCCTCGAAGGGACCTTCGACCAATTCGCGGATCTGCTTGAGATACGCATCGAACTGCTCTTTGGACAATTTGCTCATGTTAACCCTCCTTCAGGTTACCTAAGCGCTTACTTCAGGCTTTGCTTTCGACTCTTGCGGGTTTTCGGCTCGGCCGTGCTTATGGGGATATTGTGTCCCCCTGTGGTTTTTTCGTCCAATAGGCAGCTCAAGATACGCTTTGTGTTAATTGATAAGCGAATTCTATTTGATTATTCAAAATCTGTATTTATATGGGTAAATACGATTCTTGCAGAAGTGTTCATACCGATATTTTGAAAATAAACTTCAATTTATATATACATATCTTAATAAATGGGTAAATTCGGCAAATCAGCTTTAAGGGTTTTATAAGCGAGGCGAATAAGACGGCAACCGAAGAATAGCGGTTGCCTATCGTTTGCATGCTTGATTTGTTCGTAATAGCTGATACTCGGTCAGAAAATCTTATTTGAGTAATAAAAAAGCATGAAGCCTATTTCGAAGATATTTATATTTGCAAAAGGAGCGGTCGTTATGCGGAGGCCGCTGTGCCGCCATGAGCAGAAAGGAGCGAGGCGATGACGGTTGTCGACGAAGGCCTTGATGAACGATGCGTGCGCGGGGCATTGAATATCCTGCACGATTTGGAAGGGTTCGATAGGATTGAAGCCGACCTGATCGAAAAGGGCCATGTGATTCTTTCTTTTCCGGCATCTCTTGGCATGAGTAATCTTGCGGGCGATTTGCACGGGGGATTTTATATGGCGGTCTCCGATATGGCGGCCTGCATGGCGGCGTATTCGTGCGGTTGCAAGCCCGTTACGTTGCAGTGCAATTTCAACTTCTGCAAAGGGATTCACATCAACGGTCAGCGTGTGAAGGTCGATGCGCGCGTCGTGCATGGCGGCCGCACGATCCAGGTGGTGGATGTGACGTTCGAGGACGAGCAAGGGAATCTGTGTCTCAGCGCGTCGTTTACCACGTTTGCGAAGGGCCGGCTTGCCGACGGCGATTGCTTTTCCGATCGCGAGGGCGCTCTCGCGATAGCCCGCGCCCATTTCGCCGACGCGGGGCGCGAGGCGTTTTAGGCGCGCAAGCCGTCGGGTTCGCTAATTCCACGGATCGCGTTGGAAGAGCGGTTCCGGCTCGGGCCGGCGGTCGGAGTAGGGGTCGTAACCGTCGTCGTCTTCGGCTTCGGCGCGGAAGAACTCGCTTTGCGGGCCGCGTGCGAGCCTTCGCCCGTCCCGACCGTTCGCCGTGTTCTTGCTTGTGGCGGATGCGTTTTTGCGAGCGTTGCCCGTCGCCGCGCGCGGAGGCTCATTCGCCGTCCGGTTCTTTTCGCCGCCTATGCTCTTGTCGTCCGTCCCGGCTAAAAACGGTTCGATATCGGCGATCGGCGCCACGCGAACCGTGCCGCAGAAAGCGAAGGCGTAGGGGGTTTCAAGCCCCGGTTTCGAGGCCAGCATGGTCAC
>JAUNDR010000034.1:0-6366 GCA_030525985.1 Slackia sp.
GGAGGGCACGATTCGCTGGACTGCGCAAGACGATGCTGCGGCCACGTATGCCGCCAAGATCGAGCGCGGCGAGCTCAATATCGACCCCGCGCTTTGCGTCCAAGACAATCTGAGGCGCGTGCGCGCATCGAGCGCCGCCCATCCGAGCCGTTGCGTCATCGCGGGCAAAAACGTCACGGTGCTTGCGGCGTCTTGCTGCGAGGCGGACGGATGCCCGTGCGGAGCCATCGCGCAAGGTTCGGTGGCATTCGCTGCGAAGCGCCTGTTCATCGGATGCAGCGATGGCGCGCTCGAAATAGGATCGGTGAAACCCGATGGCAAAAAGGAAATGAACGCCGCGGCATTCGCCAGCGGCGTGCAGAATATCAAATCAGGCACTATGACATGGGAGCGGATGTAAATGACCGACCAGCATCAGGGGGGACAGCGCGGTTCTGCGGGCCGCGGCGGATATGCGGCAGGTTCGCGTCGAGGCGGATCGGGCAGGCCTTCGTCTGCGCGCGGCAACGGCCGCCCGCAGGGCGGATACAAGAAATTCGACGGCAAGAGGTCTTCTGACGATTCTCGCGGCGGACGTCCCCATGCGGGCAAGCCGTCTTACGGTGGGGGAAAGCCTTCCTATAACGGCGATCGTCCCTCGCGTAGCGGCGAGTCCCGAGACGGAGCGAAGCCCTATAAGAAGTTCGACGGCCCGAAGTCCGATCGTTCCGGCGGCTATCGCGGCAAGCCGGGTGGCAAATCCTTCGGCGACAAGCGCCAGGGCTCCTATCGCGGCCCGAAAGACGGTGCGCGCGGCGGCCAGCGCGGCCCGACCGTCGCTTCGAGCGTCGCGATGACGAGCGTCGCGTGCAGGGCGCTCCTGCGCGTCCCGCGATGACGAGCCCGCGCGCCTCTTCGCGCTTCGGCGTATCCGACGCCGTCGTTGAAAAAGACGTCCGTCCCGTTCGCGAGGAGCGCGAGCAGCGTCCTCGTCGCGAGGGACGACCCCAGGGCGATCAGCGCCGCGCTCCGCGTTCTGGCGGCAAGGGCTTCGGCGTCAAGCTGTCGCCGGGTCGTGCTGCGGCATGCGCCATCGGCCGCATCGTGCGCGAGCGCGACGCGTTCGTTTCCGAGGTCACGCCAGGTGTGATCGCGAAGTTCGAAGGCATCTCCGCCGAAGACGCGGCGTTCGCCACGAAGATCGCCCGCGGTGTCACCGCCACGCTCGGTACGCTCGACGAGTTCATCGACCGCAACCTGCGCTCTCCCGAAGACATCCAGGTCGACGTGCGCGACGCCTTGCGCGTGAGCGCCTATGAGCTGCTCTTCTTGGGCAAAGACGCCTATGCGGCGGTCGATCAGGGCGTCGAGCTGGTGCGCTCTATCCAGCCGAAGGCGTCGGGCCTTGCCAACTCCGTCTTGCGCAAAATGTCGGTGAGCGCCAAGAAGTTCCCCTATGGCAATCCCGACCTGAGCCTTCAGGTGCTCGCGCGTTCCCAGGCATTCCCGCTGTGGCTCGCCAAGCGTCTTATGAACGAGATGGGCCTGAAGCAGGCCACCGACTTCATGCGCGCCTGCAACGCCGATGCGCCGGTCTTCATCGCGGTCAACGCGATCAAGGCCCAGGATGCCGACGTCGTCGAGGTGTTCGACCAGGCGGGAAGCCTGATGGAGCCCTCCGCCACGGTTCCCGGATGCTATCTGGTCAAAGACGCCCGCGTTCTGCGCAAGCCCGAAGTGCGCGCGCTTTTCGAAAACGGCAGCGTATGCGTTTCGGACGAAGCCGCCCAGGCCGTGGCCGCTCTAGCGTGCCCGGATGAGGATGTCGAGGCGTTTCTCGAGATCGGTGCGGGTCGCGGCACCAAGACCATCCTGATGCAGAGCAACGCCGTGCGTCGTTTCGGCCGCACCATCCCCATGGTGTCGGTGGACGACCATGCCTTCAAAGGCGAGCTGCTTTCCAAGCGCGCGGCGGCGTACGGCATCCAGTCGGTGCGTCCTCTGACCGCCGATGCGCGCAAGCTGTCCGAGGCGCTTCCCGAGCAGTCTTTCGACGCGGTGCTCGTCGACGTTCCGTGCTCGGGCGTCGGCACGCTGCGCCGTCATCCCGAAATCCGCTGGCGTTTGACCGCTGCGCAGATCGAAGAGATGGCGTCGGTGGAATACGACCTGCTCGTCGAGGCGGCGAAAATGGTCAAGCCGGGCGGCGTGTTGACGTATGCCACGTGCACGGTGTTCGAAGCCGAAAATGCGCGCGTCATCGACCGCTTCCGTCGCACGAAGTTCGGCGAGGCGTTCGAAGTGGAAAAGACCGTCGCCACCACGCTTTCCGCGACGGGTCCCGACGCCCATTACGCCGTGCGCCTGCGCCGCATGCGCTAACGCCTCCTTCGAGGACGCTCGCATGGCGCCGCCATGCGAAAGCGGCATGACATGAAAGCGAAATCCCTGACAGAATGCATATTCCGCCAGGGATTTCTTCATATATACGTCTTTTTCGCTCCTGGGAAACGAAGTGCGATTCGGATGGGGTTTCTGCCGAAAGGATGCATCGCCTCCGTCTTTCGGCGCTCTCTCGCCGCCGCGTTTGCGCAGAACCTGTATTCTCGTGCCGCCCTGCGCAAGAACGGCGGGCGCAGTGCCTGTCCTCCTGGACGGTTTTGCGCTTGCCTGCCGCTTTCAGCGAAGCGCTTCGGGGTCCATTCCTTCGAGCTCCAGCAGATAGCGCTTCACCTTGATTCCCGCCGCGTATCCGATGAGCTTTCCTCCCGCGCCGATCACGCGATGACAGGGCACGATGATGGGAACGGGATTCTTGTTGTTCGCCATGCCGACGGCGCGAAACGCTTTCGGCCGGTCGATTTGCGCGGCGATGTCGGCATAGGTGCGCGTCTGTCCGTAAGGGATGGTGCACAGGCTGTTCCACACCTCGAGCTGAAAGGGCGTTCCTTGCAAATCGACGGGGACGTCGAAGGTTTTTCGCTTTCCGGCGAAGTATTCTTGAAGCTGCGTGGCGGCGGCATTGGTGATGGCGCTCGGTCGACAGGGCATGTCGAGGGGCACGTCGCCGAATGCGATGCGCGTGATGCCGCGATCGCTTGCGGCTATCGAAAGCCTTCCGGGAGGCATGGCATAGACGAAGTAGTTCACGGCGCCCTTTCTCTCCGGGGTATCCTGCGGCGTTTTCGCGCCCTTCGCCATTATGGCACGACCGCAGCCGTCGCGACATGGCGCATGCGTGCGCCCGGCCGTCCTGCGCAGGATTCGTGCAGGACGGCGCGAACGGGGCGGCGCTTGCGCTAGAATTGGGCTTATTTGGAGCTGTTTACGCCATGAAAGGAATCCGATGTTCACTCAGCCTCGCATCGCCCCGTCCATCCTGTCGGCCGACTTCATGAATATGGAGCGCGATATCCGCGTCATCGAAGAGGGGGGTGCGGGCTTCGTCCATGTCGATGTGATGGACGGCCATTTCGTTCCCAACCTGACGCTCGGCGTTCCTTTCGTCAAGCAGCTCAAGCGTATCACCGACCTGCCCCTCGACGTGCATCTGATGATCTCCAATCCGCTCAATCAGCTGCCGTGGTTCTTGGAGCATGAGCCTGCGATCGTCTCGGTGCACGCCGAGGCGCTCGACGAGCCCACCGGCGAGTTCGACCGCGCGATCGACATGATCCACGAAGCGGGCGCCAAGGCATGTCTCGCCCTGAAGCCCGACATGCGCGCAAGCGTGGTCGAGCCCTATATCGGCAAGCTCGACATGGTGCTCGTGATGAGCGTCTATCCCGGCTTCTCGGGCCAGAAATACATCGAAGGCACCGAGAAGAAGGTGGCGCGCGTGGTTGAGATCGCGCGTGCGGCAGGTGCCAGCCCCTTGATCGAAGTCGACGGCGGCCTCGGCGCGAACGACGCCACCCGCGCGGTGGCCGCTGCGGGCGCCGACGTGTTCGTCGCGGGCAATGCGGTGTTCGGCGCCGCCGACCGTGCCCAGGCCATTTCGGCTATGATCGAGACGGCCGTCGCCGCTCAGGCTGGCGCGATCGCATAGCCGTCATGAAAAGAATCTATCTCGACAACGCGGCCACCACGCCTCTGTCCGCAGCTGCCGCAGCCGCCATGGCGCCGTATCTCGAAGAGGGCGTCGCGGCGCCGTTCGGCAACGCCAATTCCTTGCATAGCGTCGGACGCGAGGCGTTTACGGCGCTTGAAGACGCCCGTGCGCGCGTGGCCCGCGCCATCGGAGCGACGCGTCCCGACGAGGTCGTGTTCACTTCGGGCGCTACCGAAGCCGACAACGCCGCCTTGATCGGCATGGCGGTCGCGCAGCGCGAACGCCGTCGTTTGAAAGGCGGTTTTTCAGGGGGACGCGTGGTGGTTTCCCGCATCGAGCACGATGCCGTCTTGCATTGCGCCTCCGCCCTGAAACGCCTCGGCTTCGAGGTCGATTTCGTGGAAAACGACGCGACGGGCCATGTCCATGCCGACGCTCTCGAGGCCGCCATGCGCGAAGATACGCTGGTCGTAAGCGTCATGGCGGTCAACAACGAAGTGGGAACGGTGAACGATACGGCGGCGCTTGCGCGCATCGCCCACGAACACGGGGCGCTTTTTCATGTCGATGCCGTCCAGGCGCTCGGAAAGATCGCCTTTTCCGTGGGCGATGCGGGAGCGGACGCGGCGTCTTTTTCGGCGCATAAGGTGGGAGGCCCCAAGGGCGTGGGCGTTCTGTATCTGAAAACCCGCACGCCGTTCGAGCCGTTTCTGGTCGGCGGCGGGCAGGAGAGGGGATTGCGCAGCGGCACGCAAAACGTCGCGGGCATTGTCGGCGCCGCGGCCGCCATCGATCATGCGGTGCGCGAGCGCGAGGCGTTCGCCGCGCGCAGCATGCGTTGGCGCGACGAGCTGTATGAAAAGCTGTGCGCGTCGTCGCGCGTCGTTGCGGCCGTCGACGTGGCGCCGGGAGACGAGCGCTTCGCGCCGCATATCGTGAGCGTCTGCGTGCGCGGCATGGAAAGCCAGACGCTCATTCTCCAGCTCGATATGCGCGGCATCTGCGTTTCGGGCGGTTCGGCGTGTTCGTCCGCGTCGCTCGACCCGTCCCATGTGCTCTCGGCGCTCGGCACGCCGCGCAATCTCGCCCAAGGATTGCTGCGCATCTCGTTCGGCGAACAAACCGTCCAAGAAGACATCGATGCCTTCCTTTCCGCATTCGAGGAGGTTGTCGCATGACGCCTTTGGTCACGATGCATACCCATTCGTCGTTTTGCGGCCATGCGAAAGATGCGCTTCCGACGATGGTCGAAGCCGCGGTATCGGCAGGGGTGCGCTTCATGGCGGCGACCGAGCATTTCCCGATTCCCGACGAGCTCGATCCGACGGGGCATTCGAGCATGCCTGCCGACCGTCTCGAGCCGTATTGCGCGGCGGTTCTCGAACAGCGCGCCGCGCATCCCGATATGGAGCTTTTGCTCGGCTGCGAGCTCGACTGGCTCGGCTCCGACGAAACGCGCGATTTATCGACGGAGGATTTCGACCGCTTCGACATCGTGCTCGGGTCGGTCCATTTCATCGACGGATGGCTGGTCAACAGCAGGAAAAGCGAACATCGCTGGGCGGACGCCGATGTCGATGCCGTCTGGCGGCGCTATATCGATCTATGGTGCGATGCGGCGGCGAGCAGCATGCCGTTCACGGCGATGGCCCATCCCGACGTGGTGAAGAAGTTCGGACATCGCCCTTCGTTCGACCTGTCGCCATATTACGACCGCATGGTCGAAGCGGCCGTCGCGGGCGGTCGCATGATCGAGGTCAACACGTCGGGCGCGGCGTCTCCTTGCGCCGAGATGTATCCGGCGCCCGATTTGCTTGCGCGCTTCGCCCGTGCGGGGGTCGCATGCACCGTGGGCACCGATGCGCACGAGGCCGCGCATATCGCCCGCGGCGTGCACGACGCCTACAAGCTGATGCACGACGCGGGTTATCGCAGGCTTGCCGTGCCAGGCTACGGACGCGAGGTGCGCTTCTTCGACCTGTAAGCAGAGCAGCCGTTTTCGGCGAAAGGGGGCTTTATGGAACAGCGATACGAGGGCGCCGACGGCGCCTGCCGCCCGACCGATTCCACGCAGCTTCGAACGACGCTTCGCTCTTCGCTCGCCATGCGATGCGAAAGCGCGCCCGAGACAATCGGCGCGCTCGTCGGCGTTCTTTCGGAAATGTTTCGTCCGTGCGATGCCGAGCCATGGGATAGGACCGGTCTTCTCGTCGGCGATGCGGCGGCGCCCCTTGCGGGCGTGGCCTGCGCGCTCGATCCGACGCTCGATGCCATCGAGCGCGCCGAGGCGTGCGGAGCGAATGTGCTTTTGACGCATCATCCCGCTTTTCTCGATC
>JAUNDR010000034.1:6376-18164 GCA_030525985.1 Slackia sp.
CGTCGCTTATCGCGCCGCGTGAAAGCGGCGCCGCGGCATCGGGAGCCGTCGTTTACGAAGCGGCGCGCCGCGGCATCGCCCTAGTGAACTATCACACGGCGCTCGATGTGAGCGTCGCCGCCCAGACGGTGCTTCCGAGGCTTCTTTCCCTCGAGCGCGTCGGCGTGCTCGATCTGCTCGATTGCGACGGCGCGCTCGGATACGGGCAGGTTTGCGTCGTTTCCGGCGAATCGCCGACGCTCGAAGAGCTGGCGTTGCGGTGCACGGCGGTGTTCGGGCGTCCTCCGCGCGTCTGGGGCGATGCGGCGGCTTGCGTATCGAGCGTCGCCACCTGGACCGGCTCGGCGGGCGATGCGCCGAGACTTTGCCTGGAGCGTGGGATCGACGTGCTCGTGTGCGGGGAAGTGAAGTATCATACTGCCCTCGATGCGGCTGCGGCGGGCCTTGCGATCATCGAATTGGGCCACGATGTGTCGGAGCTGCCGTTTTCCGCCGTGCTCGCCGAGGCGTGCGCCGCCGCCGGCGTTTCGCGCGAGTCGATAACCTGCCTTGCCCAGCAAGGCAACTGGTTCCATCCCGAAAGCAGGAGGGTATAGCATGCAGGCGACATCCGATCAGATCATCGGCCTTACGAAGCTGCAGCACGTCGATCTTTCCATCGCGCAGCTTGCGCGCGGCCTCGACGCGCTTCCCCAAAAGCAGAAGATCGCCGACGTGCGTGC
Source organism: Slackia sp. (assembly GCA_030525985.1). Taxonomy (GTDB): domain Bacteria; phylum Actinomycetota; class Coriobacteriia; order Coriobacteriales; family Eggerthellaceae; genus Slackia. Next base: position 7,099 of record JAUNDR010000034.1, read on the forward strand.
GAAGCGCCGTGCGATCGAGCAGAAGCGCGAAGCGCTGGCATCCGCGCGAGAACAGGCGGAGTCGCAGCTCGCATGCCTGCGCTCCCAGGATGACGCCGAAGCGGGCAAGGCGGTTCTCGCCCAGCAGGCGATCGAGGCGGCGTCGGGCGATTACCGCGTGGTTTCCGCGCGAAGCGAGGAGCTCGACGAAATCGCGCAGCGCCGGGAGGGCCTGGCGGCCCGCATCGACGAAATATCGTCGCGTCTCGCGGAAATCGCCGGCATGGAGCCGCAGATAGGCACCATGCTCGCCCGTCTTGATGAGCGCGAAGCGGAGCTTGTCGAAGCCTATCGCCGCGAGGGCGGCGCCATCCTTGCGAAGAAATCGGAGCTCGAGCGCGAGCGCCGTGTGCTTGCCGAGACGATCGGCGCGCCGATCATGGACCGTTACGAGCGCATCGCGCAGGCGAAGCAGGGCGTGGCGCTGTGCCATCTCGTCGACGGCGCATGCAACACCTGCCGCGCGCATATCGATCCGAGCCGCGTGCTCATCCTGCGTTCGGAGTATCCGCTGTCGCTGTGCCCGCATTGCGGCCGTCTCATGGTTGTGGACAGGCGTTATGCAGGTTAGAAAAGAGTATTGCCACGGGTGTGAGGGCGTGATATAGTAATCGGGCTTTACGCTTACACCCAGATGGTCATCTGATAGTAATGGAGTGAAAGATTATGTCCAAGGTTTGCGAAATTTGCGGTAAGGCTCCTCAGGCGGGCCGTTCCATCAGCCACTCTCACCGTGTCACCAACCGTATGTTCCGTCCGAACATCCAGAAGGTGACCGTCGTCGAGAAAAACGGCACGGTGCACAAGAAGAACGTCTGCACCAAATGCATGAAGGCCGGTAAGGTTACCCGCGCGTAAACGAGCCCCCTTGAGTGTGCAAAGCCCGCGTATGCGGGCTTTTTTGTGTGCATTTCCCTGCGGAATCGGCGCAAAAAGACCCCATCGCCTACGCATCGTTTCATAAGGGCTATACTTTACGGGCATTGCAGTCGTGAGAAAGGAATGAATTCATGACGCAGCAGGTTTCCGGCAATCTCCACGTTTCAAACGACGTTCTCGCCGATCTGGCAGGCAATGCCGCCTTGGGCTGCTACGGCGTCGTCGGCATGGCTGCCGCATGCGTTTCCGACGGCATCGCGAATATCCTGCCCGCCAATCGCCTTCGCCGCGGCGTGGTCGTCGCAGCGAAAGAGGACGGCGTTCGCGTCGATCTGTATGTGGTGGTGGAATACGGCACCAACATCAACGCCGTGTCCCAGAATCTTATCGACAACGTCACCTATACGCTGACCGAGCATGCCCAGGTGCCCGTCGCGGGCGTCGAAGTGCACGTCCAGGGCATCAAGGTGCGTAAATAGCGCAAGCTTCAAGGAGATAGACACATCTATGAGCAATTATACGACCAACGACATCCTCAATGCCGTTGCGGCCGCCACCACGGCGCTTGCCGAACGCAAAGAGGAAGTGAACCGTCTCAACGTGTTCCCCGTTCCCGACGGCGACACCGGCACCAACATGTCTTTGACCATGCAGACGGTCGTCGAAAATCTGGCGCGCTTGGAGATCGGCGCATCGCATGTGGAAATCCGCAAGGCGATCACCACCGGCGCGCTGATGGGCGCACGCGGCAACTCCGGCGTCATCACCTCGCAAATCCTGCGCGGCTTGTGCGAGGGCTACGAGGGTCATGATGTCTTCGACACCGCGGCGCTCGATTCGTGCTTCGCGCGTGCGGTCGAAGTCGCATTCCAGGCGGTGCGCAAGCCCGTCAAGGGCACGATTCTCACGGTGGTCGAAGATACCGCCGCCGCGGCGAAAAAGGCGCGCAAGAAGAAGCTTCCCCTCGAAGAGGCGCTCGATGCGGTGGTCGCCGAGGCGTATGCCTCCGTGCAGCGCACTCCCGACTACCTTCCCGTTCTCAAAGAGAGCAACGTGGTCGATGCGGGCGGCTTCGGCCTGGCCATCCTCATCGATGCATTCGCGGCATCGCTAACGGGCAAAGACGGCTTCGTCGGCGACGCCATGGCGTTCGCCCGCCCCGCTCCCAAGGTGGAGATCGAGCAGATCAACGACTGGGAGGGCTCGGCGTATCGCTACTGCACCGAATTCCTGGTTCATTCCGACGCGATCGATGTCGATGCCGCCAAGGAATTCCTGCCCACCATGGGCGATTGCGACCTGATGGTCGGCATGCATCCCAATTTCAAGGTGCATGTGCACTCGAATCGTCCCGACCAGGTGCTGGGGTGGTTCTTGACCCACGACGCCCAGATTTCCGAGGTGCATATCCACAATATGCAGCTGCAAAGCGAAGAGCGTTCCGAAAAGCTCGAGCACGAGCGCGAAGAAGAGCGCAAGCCGCTCGGCGTGGTGGCGGTCGCCCCGGGTTCCGGCAACGCGAAAATCCTCGAGTCCCTCGGCGTCGATGTGGTTATCTCGGGCGGTCAGACGATGAACCCCTCTACGGCCGACATCCTTGCCGCCGTCGATAAGGTGAACGCCGATGCGGTGATTATCCTGCCGAATAACAAGAACATCATCATGGCGGCCCAGGCATGCGTCGATGTGTCTGAAAAGCCCTGCGCCGTCGTTCCCACGAAAAGCGTTCCTCAGGCGTTTTCCGCCCTGTTCGGCTTCAACGGCGAGGCGTCTCTCGAAGACAACGTCGAATCGATGACCGAGTCGTTCGCCGACGTGAAAACGGGCGAGGTCACGCATGCCGTCAAGGATTCGAAAGACGCCCATGGCAATCCGATCGCAGACGGCGACGTCATCGGCATCGCCGACGGCTCGATCGAAAGCGTCGGCAGCAGCGTTTCCGACGTGGTCATGAGCCTGCTCGAGGCGATGGACGCCGACGATGCCGACACCATGACCGTTCTTGCGGGCGAGCAGATGAGCGATGAAGAGCTCGATGCCCTGGTCGCTCGCATCGAGGAGGTCTACGAGGACATCGAAATCGATCCGCATCGCGGCGAGCAGGCGCTCTATCCCGTGGTGTTCTCCCTGGAATAGCCGCAGGATCGTTTCAAGATGATCGATCGTCTTGCCGCCGCTTTGAGGCCGGAGTCGCCCGTGACCGATGTCGCGGGCGTCAGCTCCGCTCGGGCGGCGGCTCTTTCACGTCTCGGGGTGCGCAGCGTACGCGACCTTTTGACGCATTATCCCCATCGCTATATCGATATGTCGAGCGTGCAAAGCATCGCCTCCGCTCCGATCGGGCGTCCTGCGACCGTGGTCGCGCGCGTGCATGAGGTGACGATCAAGCGCCCCAAGCCTCATTTCGAGCTTGCAGAGGTGACGCTCGTCGACGGCACCGGCACGCTGGTCGCCACGTTTTTCCGACAATCGTGGCTCGCTAAAACGCTTCCTGCGGGAACGCGCGTCAGCGTTGCGGGGGATGTCGAGTTCAACTACGGCTTCAAGCGCATGACCATGCCGTTTCTCGACAAGCTCGACGACGATGCTCCTGTTGCAGGCAAGGTGGTGCCCGTGCATCGGGCGACGGAGGGTTTGCCTGCGGGGCAGGTGCGCACCCTGATAGGAAACGCGCTGGCGTCGTGCGCAGGAATGCACGATCCGCTGCCGCATGAGCTGCGCATGCGCTATCGCCTGATGTCTCGTTCGTGCGCATTGCGCGCCATTCATTTTCCGCGTTCTGCCGCCGAACGGCGCCAGGCCCGTCGCCGTCTCGCCTACGAAGAAGTGCTGCTGCTCGAGCTGCATATGATGCGCAGGCAGGCGAAAGCCGATGCCGCCGCGCCTGCGTTCGCCCATGTTTCGGGCGGGCCGTGCTTCGACCGGCTTTTCGCGTCGCTTCCGTTCGAGTTGACGAGCGATCAGATGCTCGCCATCGAAGAGGTGCGCGCGGACATGGCGTCGCCGCGGCGCATGAACCGCATGCTGCTCGGCGACGTGGGAACGGGCAAGACCATGGTGGCCGCATTCGCATTGACGCTTGCCTCCGATAGCGGAACCCAGGCGTTGATGATGGCGCCGACCGACGTCCTCGCCCGTCAATACGCCGCCCAGATCGGCCCCATGCTCGATGCGGCGGGCGTGACGTGGACGCTCGTGACCGGGTCGGCTTCGGCATCCGAGCGCGCCGAGGCCGCAGCGGCGCTTGGCAGCGGTGCGGCGTCGGTTGCGTTCGGCACCCATGCCTTGCTCGAAAACGACGTGGCATGCAGGGCATGCACGCTCGTCATCGTCGATGAAGAGCAGCGTTTCGGCGTCGATCAGCGCGACCGCCTTATCGCCAAAGGCGTGAATCCCGATTTCCTGTCGATGACGGCCACGCCCATTCCGCGCACGCTTGCGCTCGCGTTATACGGTTCTCTGTCGTTGAGCTATTTGCGCGAGACGCCGGGCAATCGGGGGAAGCGATCGACGAGCGTCGTCGGGTTCAGGGAGCGCGGCCGCGCCTACGATGCCGCGCTTGCAGCGTGCGAGCGCGGCGAGCAGGTCTATGTGGTGTGCCCCCTTGTGGGAGAAAAGCCGGCAAGCGACGACGCCTCGTCGCGCAAACGCCGCTCTTCGCATTCCGATGCCGACGAGGAGCAGCCTGTGGTCTGCATCGAATCGGATGCGGATATGCGGGGCGACAATCTGAAGGCCGCCGAGGCCGAAGCGGCGTTTTTACAGGCGAAGACGTTTTCGGCCTATACCGTGGGGCTTTTGCACGGCCGCATGAAAGGCGACGAGAAGCGCGCCGTGATGGAGCGTTTCCGGTCGGGAGAGATAGACGTGCTGGTCAGCACTACGGTCATCGAAGTGGGCGTGGACGTGGGCAATGCTACGGTCATGATCGTCGAGGACGCGGAGCGCTTCGGCCTGTCGCAGCTGCATCAGCTGCGCGGGCGCGTCGGGCGTTCGGAGAAGCCGGGAGAGGTGTATCTCGTGGCGGCGACGTCCGACGAGCATGCGGTCGAGCGTCTGAAGGCGATGGAGCGTATCGATGACGGCTTCGAGCTGGCGGAGTTCGACCTCTCGCTGCGTCGGGAAGGCGACATCCTCGGCAACAGGCAGCATGGCGCGAGCTCGTTGAAGCTGGTGAACGTCACGCGCGATGCCGCTTTGATCGAGGCCGCCCATGCCGATGCACAGCGGGTGATCGCCGCCGATCCCGAGGGCGAGCATGCCGAGACGCGGCTGCTTTACCGCGAGGCCGATGTCGCATTCGCTCGAATGTAGGAAGACGAGAATGCCGTGCCGTCGAAGATTTCGGCGGCACGGCGCACCGATAAGGAGGATGCCATGCGCGTGATCGCCGGCTTGTACAAAGGCAGGCCCCTCGATGCCCCGAAGGGCACATCGACCAGGCCGACGACCGACAGGGTCAAAGAGTCGCTCATAAGCTCGGTCATTTCCGCATGCGGGACGCTCGAAGGCGCGCGCGTGCTCGATGCGTTCGCGGGAAGCGGCGCGCTCGGCATCGAATGCCTGTCGCGCGGCGCCGCCTCGGCGCACTTTTTCGAACGCGACAAGGCGGCGCTTGCCTCGCTGCGCCGCAATGTCGACATGCTCGGCCTCACGCCCGATCGCGCGCGCATTTTCAGGGCGGATATCCTGAAAAACCCGCCGACGGCGACCGGGGCGGCATACGATGTGGTTTTCCTCGACCCGCCTTACGCTTTTACTTTCGACGAGGTGTACGGATTGATTCGCACGCTGCGCGAGAAAGGCAGGCTCGTCCAGGATGCGCTTATCAGCTACGAGCACGACGCCTCGCAGGATTTGGCGGCGTTTTTCTCCGCCGAAGGCGTGACCGCGGATATACTTGCCAGCAAACGATTCTCGAAAACGGTCATCGACCTTTTCCGCTTCATGTGATATTCCCAGGCTTGCAAGGAGGCCCTGCTATGAGGAAAGCCCTCGTTCCCGGCACGTTCGATCCCATCACGAACGGTCATCTCGACGTTATCGGCCGCGCATCGCAGATATTCGATGAAATCGTGGTGGGCGTTGCGGTTTCGGCGAAAAAAAAGCCGCTGTTCTCGCTTGACGAGCGCGTCGCATTCGCTCGCGAAGCGACGGCGGGATTCGGCAACGTGACCGTTCAGCCTTTCGACGACCTGCTCGTGCATTTCGCGGCGGAAATCAACGCGAATGTCGTCGTGAAGGGGCTGCGCGCCATCACCGACTTCGAATACGAATTCCAGATGACCGCTGCGAATTACCGTCTGAACAGCAATGTCGAGACCATGTTCATCATGTCGCCGCCGCAGTACATGTATCTCTCGAGCTCCATCGTGCGCGAAATCGCCTCGTTCAACGGGGCGGTGGGCGACCTGGTTCCTCCTTGCGTAGAGGCGGCGCTCACCGAGCGCTTCGCGCAGTAGAGGCCGCCACGCTTCGCCGGGCCGTTCGGTCCAGCGCGAAAGCGCCGACGAGGGCGGTATCGATGCGCCGTACGCCGCGCGACGGTGTGGAGATAGCATCGATGCCGCTTTTTCATGCTAGAATGAAGCGATATTGCGCACGGGTCGTTTCTTCGTCCCGTCATCATGGCAGAATCTCGGGGGCGCGCCCCCTTAAGAACGCGGCTTCAATGCAGCACGCATGAAAGGGACTACTCATGGACGAAACAGGAGTTCTTGGGCTTATCGAGGAGCTTTCCATTCTCCTCGAGGACTCCAAGCCGGTTTTCGGTAAAGGAAATCTTCGTCAAGTCGATATCGCGGCGGCTTTCGAAATCATGGACGAGATTCGCGATACCTTCCCGGGCGAATTCGCCCAGGCGCGCCAGATCGTGCGCGAGCGACAGAGCCTGATCGACGACGCCGAGGCCGAAAGTGCCCGCCTGATCGAGGATGCCCGCAGCCAGGCGATGACAATCGCTTCCGAGCAGGAGATCGTCCGTATCGCCCAGCAGCAGGCTGATACCATCATGGCCGATGCGCGCGAACTCGAGCGTCAGACGCGCGCCGGCGCCGAGGACTATGCCGACGAGGTGTTCGGCCATGTCGAGCAGAGCCTTGACACGCTCATCACGAGCGTGCGCCGCTGCCGCGACCGCCTCAATAACCAGGGTATCGGCCGATAATGGATTTGGTCGTTCAGGTTCCCGCCGAGCTTTTCGCGCCGGCTGAAACGTCGTCTTTCGATGGGCTCTACGATCCCGGTTCGTTTTCGTGCGGTCCCGACGATTACGTCGCCGTCGCACCGCTGCCTTATCGGGTCGTTTTGACCAATGTCGGCGGCGCCATCCTTGTTTCGGGGTCGATCGAAGGAGAGCTGCGCACGACGTGCGGCCGCTGCCTCGACGATATGACCGTGCAGGTGAATGGCGAAGTCGAAGGCTATTTCATCATCGAAGGGGAGGGCGAAGCCCCCGACGATATGGATGAAGACGAATTCGACGTTCTGCCCGAGACGCACGAAATCGACCTCGAGCCTCTTCTGATGGCGGCTCTTCTGGTCGATGTGCCGCTCGTGCCGCTTTGCTCCGATGATTGCAGGGGGATCTGCCCGCAGTGCGGTAAGAATCTCAATGAAGGAGACTGCGCATGCGTTCGCGATGACGTAGTCGTCGGGAAGAACAACCCCTTTGCTGCTCTGAAGGATCTTTCATTCGACTGATTCGCGTAATCGGAGCGAAAATATTTTGAAGCGATGTTTCGAGTATTGCGAAGATTCGAGTGCTTTGCTATTATCTCGTTTCGTCTGATTTTATGGATATGGATCGTTTCGGCCGATGCTCGGTCGAGGGGATAAGGAGATGGAAAACCATGGCAGTGCCTAAGCAAAAGACCGGTCGTGCTCGTACCCACTCTCGTCGCAGCGCCAATAGCGTTCTCGCTATGCCCGCTCGTTCCACGTGCCCGCAGTGCGGCGAAGTCAAGCTGCCCCACCGCGTGTGCGGCAACTGCGGCTACTACGGTAAGCGCGAGGTTCTCGAGACCGAGTAACGGAAACATTACAAGTTCCTGCATCGACACATTGCCGGCTCATGAGCCGGCAATTCGTGTATAAAGGTGCCTATTCACGTATGTTCCGCGCATCGCGCGCAAGCCAGGATCGAAAGGATTTCCATGCCATATGACGATACCGTGACCATTGCCGTCGACGCCATGGGCGGCGATAACGCTCCCGGCGTCGTGCTCGAAGGAGTGGCGGCCGCCCTCGAGAAAGACGAGCGCCTCCAGGTCGTCCTGGTCGGTCCTGCCGATGTGGTCGAGCCTTTCGCTAGCGCCCATGCGCGCTGCGTCGCCCAGAGCGCATCCGAGGTCATCGCGATGGACGAGCATCCCGCGCAAGCCGTGCGCAAAAAGAAGGATTCCTCCATCGTGGTAGGGTGCCGCGCCGTCAAAGAAGGCCGCGCCCAGGGTTTTTTCTCCGCAGGTTCCACGGGGGCCTGCCTTGCGGGCGCCACGCTCGGCATCGGGCGCATCAAAGGCGTCGCCCGTCCTGCGCTGTGCAGCGTGATCCCTTCGCCGGTCGCTCCTGTGGTCATGGCGGATATCGGAGCGAATGCCGATTGCAAGCCGGAATATCTCGTGCAATTCGCTCGGATGGCCTCCATCTATGCTGAAAAAATCGTCGGCATCGGCAATCCGCGCGTCGCATTGCTCAATATCGGCGAAGAGGACACCAAGGGCTCCCAGTTCGCTCAGCAGGCATTCGCCCTCATGAAAGAGAGCGTGCCCGGGTTCGTGGGCAATGCCGAAGGAAACGATATCATCACGGCGAAATACGACGTCGTGGTGACCGACGGCTTCACGGGCAATGTGGTGCTCAAGACCGTCGAAGGAACGGCGAAAGCGCTGTTTTCCGCCATCAAGGGCGTCATGACCTCGTCGTTGAAAACGAAGCTGGGCGCTTTGGCGGTCAAGGGCGAACTCAAGGAGTTGAAAGACAGCATCAGCGCCGATACCTACGGCGGGGCTCCGTTGCTCGGCGTAGCGGGCGTCTGCCTGGTCGGTCACGGGTCGAGCAATGCGAAAGCCATCGAGAACGGCGTTTTGGCGTCGGCGACGATGGTGCGCAAGGACATCGCCGGCCTCATCGCCGAGGCGGTGGGCAAATAATGGCGTATACCGAAGAGCAGCAATCGAAGATCGAGGCGGCGCAGCGCATCATCGGCTACGATTTCATCGACGACGGCTTCCTTCTTGCGGCGATCACCCATCCTTCCGCGACCGAGGGCATGCCTGTCAAATTCAGCTACGAGCGCCTCGAATTCCTCGGCGACAGCATCCTGGGCGCCATCGTGGCGAATGCGGCGTTTCATGCATATCCCGATCTGGACGAAGGCGGGCTGACGCGCATCAAGGTGGCGCTCGTGTCGGGCGCGAGCCTTTCGTCGGTCGCGGAAAAGCTCGGGTTCGCCGACGTCATCGTGTTCGGCTCTTCCGAGCGCGGCACGGGCCGTCGCGGCCTTCATTCGGCGCTCGAGAACGTGTACGAGGCCATCGTGGCGGCGCTGTTCCTCGATGCCGGCATCGCGGGCGCGCAGGCGTTCGTGAACCGCACGCTCATTCCCCGCATGAGCATCGATATGGCGAAAGAGCCCGAAAATCCCAAGAGCGCCTTGCAGGAAAAGCTTCAGGAAGAAGGCATCACGCCTACCTACAAACTGGTCGAAACCCAAGGTCCGCCGCATGACCGCACCTTCGTTTCCCAGGTGTTCGCAGGCATGAAGGCCCTTGCGAGCGGTATGGGACGCACGAAGAAGGAGGCCGAAAGCCAGGCGGCGAAAACGGCGCTCGATGCGCTGGGCTTCTCGAAGTCGTCGAAGGCGGATAAGGCCAAGGCGAAGCAGGAGAAGAAGCAGGCGCGTGCCGAGAAGAAGAGCAAGGCGTAGGTTCTATGCATCTCAAATCGCTTGTCCTCAAGGGGTTCAAGTCGTTTGCCGATCGCACGGTCATCTCGCTCGAGCCCGGCATCACGGCGATCGTGGGGCCGAACGGATCGGGAAAATCGAACATATCGGATGCGGTGTTGTGGGTGCTGGGCGAGCGCAATGCGAAAAACCTGCGCGGACAGGCCATGGAAGACGTGATTTTTTCCGGCTCGACGACGCGCCGCGGCGTCGGCGCGGCGCAGGTCGATTTGGTGCTCGATAACGCCGACATGACGCTGCCGGTCGATTTTTCCGAAGTCTCGCTGACGCGTCGTATGTATCGAAGCGGAGAAAGCGAATATCTGATCAACGGCGTTTCCGCGCGCCGCATGGATTTCATGGACATCCTGCACGATACGGGGCTCGGGGCCGATTCCCACTCGATTATCGGTCAGGGAAACATCGATGCCGTTCTGGCGGGCCGGCCGCAGGACCGCCTTGCCCTCATAGAGGAGGCGGCGGGAGTTCTCAAACACAAGCAGCGCAAGCAGCGATCGCAGCGCAAGCTGGCCGCCATGGACGCCCATCTTGCGCGCGTCAAAGACATCGCCGCCGAAGTGGAGCGTCAGCTCAAGCCGCTTGCTCGCAAAGCCCGTCGCGCAGAGGAATATCGCGTGGTTTCGGACGAGTTGGCGGAAAAAGAGCTTTCTCTTGCCGTCGACGATTTGCGCTTGCTGCAGAAACGCCATGATGCCGCTTCGCTTCGGGAGAGCGAGGCCTTTGCCGCAATCGAGGCGGCGAAAGGCCGGCTCGATGAAGCCGAGGCGCAGGTGCGGGATTTGCAAGAACGCCTTCGTCGGGCGACTTCGCAGGAAAGCGAGGCGGCGGCCTGCATCGCCCGTCTGCGCGTAGCGTGCGAACGTTTCGAGTCGAGCGACATGCTATTGGCGGAAAAGGCGCGCAGCATGGGCGAGCGGATCGACGCTTCCCAAGAGACCTTGTCTTCATGCGCGCGGCGCGTCGAACGTTTCGAGGCGGAGGCGGCGGTTTTGCAGGAGAAGCTTGCCGCCGCGATCGCCCGGCGCGATGCGGCGGCGGGCGACCTCGATGCGCAACGTGGAGAGCGCGATGCCGCGAGGGGCCGCAGAAAAGCCCTTGACGAGAGGCTTTCCGAGGTCCGTGCGCTCGTTTGCGACGCGCAGCGCCGCATCGATGCCGCGACGAAGGAGCGCGATACGCTGCA
>JAUNDR010000035.1 GCA_030525985.1 Slackia sp.
ACCGGCCTCGGATTCGTCGGGTCGCTCATGGGACTTTGCGCGCCGAATTTCGCATTCCTGCTTGCCGCACGCCTCGTACAGGCCGTGGGAACAGGCATCTTCATCCCGCTCATGATGAACACCGTGCTTGCCGTCACGCCGAAAAACAAGCTCGGAACCTATCTGTCCATAGGAAGCTGCACCATCACCTTCGGGCCCGCATTCGCGCCGGTGGTCTGCGGCGGCATCGTGACCGCCTTCGGCTGGCATAACGTCTTCGTCGTGCCCGTCTTCGCCATGGCGGCGCTCGGCGTTCTGGGAATCTTCTTCGTGAGAAATCTCGATACCGAAAACCCCGACGCCCATCTCGACATCCCCTCCGTGGCTCTTTCCAGCGTCGCGCTTTTCGCCCTGTCGTTCGGACTTGTCGAGTTGACGATCGATACGTTCGCGGCGGCCGCCTCTCTCGCAATCGCAGCAGCGGGGTTCGCCGCATTCATCGTGCGCCAGCTCAGGTGCGCGCATCCTTTGATCGACCTCTCCCCCGCCCGCAGCATACGCTTCTGGCCCACGCTGCTTCTCGTCACCGTCGCCATGATGTCCACGTTCTCGATGAGCGTGCTGCTGCCGCTGTATTTCGAAGGCGCGCTGGCCACCACGGCGTTTTTCGCGGGCGTCGTCATGCTCGTCCCCGTTTTAGCCAACACGTTCGTCACCCTGCTCGGCGGACGCATCATGGACAAGCGGGGCGAATGGCCCTTGCTGCCCGTCGGTTTTTCCATCGTGACCGTGGGATTCGTCATCGTCGCCATCGGGGCGCCGAGCCTTTCGCTCGCCGTCATGCTTGCGGGCTCGATCGTCGCCTACGTCGGCGTCGGACTGATCTTCTCTCCCTCCCAAACGGCGGGATTGCGCACCCTTCCGCCCGATCAGCACCCCTTCGGCGTCGCCCTTTCCACCACCTTCGTGCAGATAGCCGCCTGCATCGGCCCGTCGCTTTACACAGGCGTCATGTCGTCGGTGCAGACGGGCGCGCTGGCCGCGCACGCATCCGACGAGCTCGCCTGCGCCGAAGGCTTCGGCGCCGCGATGACGGTTGCCGCCGTGGTGGCAGGAATCGGCTTCGCCACTTCTCTCGCGTACGCGCTCGCCGCACGAAAACGAGCGGCCGACACGTCATCCGCCCAAGAAATGGGCGCGTTGCACACCGAGCTTTCCGCCATCATGGAACGCGACCCCTATCTGCTGCATGAAAACGATTCCGTCGCAAATGCCATGCGGGCATTCGCCGACAAGCGCGTAAGCGGCATGCCCGTCGTCGACGCGAACGGACGCGGCGTGGGCTTTCTTTCCGACGGAGACATCATGCGCTATCTCGCCGACGAGCACCCGCTGGTGATGAACGGCTATTCGCTGATTGCGATGGCGGATGCCGCCGATTTCGACGAGAAGCTGCGCGAACTGCTGACGCTACCCGTGGCGTCGGTCGCATCGAAGGGCCTTGAAAGCATTTCCTCCGACGCCACGCTCGAACAAGCCTGCACCCTTCTTGCCCAGCGCAAACTCAAGAAGGTCCCCGTCGTTCGAAACGGCGTCATCATAGGAACCGTCAACCGCTCCGCCATCATCCGCCATGCCATGCAGCGCGCGGCCGATGCGGAAAAACAGGCATAGCGAAGCGTTCGAACGGCGCATAAAAACCGCCGCCGCGCCGCGTCATGAAATGCGGCGCGACGGCAGCACGACGCAACACTCCTTCGCAATATTCCGCCTGTCGCCGGCGCGCATGCTGCCCCGAAAGCCCCGGAACAGCATGTGCGCCGTGCAATCCGAAACGAATTCTATGCCGCCAAGCGATGCTCGCTTTCGCAACGCACGACGGATGCGGAAGCGGCCTTTCGAGACGCTCCTTCCCGGCGATTTTTGCCGCGACGAGCAATGAAGGCGTACATGCCGACGCCCGCCAGAACGAAAACGACCGTCAATGCGACGACGACCGCTGTGGCCATCCAATTGCCATCTGCGGCGAAGCCCGCCGCCATCGTCGACGAGACGATCGAGGGAATGCGGCCCACCGTGGCGATCAGCACGATGCGCCACAAGGGACATTTCGTCAGCCCGGCAATATAGGTCATGATGTCTTTCGGCGTGCCGGGAATAAGGAAGCACAAAAACATGACCAGCTCGAATCGCGCCGAATCCTGCAGCCATTTCATCGATGCTATTTTTTCCCGCGAGAAGAACAGCTCGATGACGCGCATGCCGAGCATACGCACCAGCGCTACGACGATGATCGCGCCGATCAAGCCCGCGACCAGGCAAAGCGCCGTTCCTTCCCAAAAGCCGAATGCGTATCCGGCGCCCAATTCGAGCGGCTCGCCCGGCAGAACAGCCACCACGATCTGAAACGTTATCAACGCCACCATGGCAACGGGGGCGAAAGCGCCCTGAGCATCAACCCATGCCTGCACGCGCTGTCCGTCGGCGAAAAAGGCGAACAGGTCGGGGCCGTACGCGAGCGCCGCAGCCGCGATAACGCCGACAACGACAAGCACGGCCGCAAGAGCCACGATGCGATGTTTCTTCATTTCGATCCGCTTCATACAACACGCTCCTCAACGCTTCGGCTCCCGACGCATCGGGGTCGGCTCGCACATCGCCGAGCGGACGCATGAACGCGCTCGGCGATCGCTCCGAAGAACTTCCGATATTGAAGAGTCTAGAAATCGAATCTCAACTTACCATCAACGAAAATCAACGCGATTGCGACGAATCGTCGACGAGGCCGCCTGGCGAAACGCGCCCGGACCGATGCGAAGCGCCGAAAAGACGGCGGGACGCAAGCTGCACGCAGGCGCCATGCATCCCGAAACGACAAGAGAGGCCGAACGTGCAAAGCCGCCCGACCTCTCTTCCGGTACGTCGAAACAGGAAAACACCGCACGGCATCCGCCGCGCAACTACGAAACCGCACGTGCAAGCGGCGCCGCGACGCAGGCCTCCACCACGGCGCCGCCTTCTTCGGCATTGAGCAGCCGCACGCTGCCGCCGTGCTTCTCGCACAGCTCGGCGCAGATATTCAACCCCAATCCGAAATGAGCCGAATCCTCGCGGCGTTTCTCTGCGCCGTCGCGCCAAAACGGCTCGCATCCATGCTCGAGCGCCATCGCGTCGAAGCCGGGGCCATCGTCTTCGACGCGCACGACAAGCATCCCTTCTTCCCAACGGCACGACAGGCCGACCTTGCCCCGCGCATAGCGCAACGCATTGGAAAGCGCGTTTTCCACGACGCGCGACAAGGCCACATCGTCGAACATCGCATGGCGCGGCAAGCCGCCCGCCTTCGCCTCGAATTCCTTGTCCGATGCACGCACCAGATCGGCGGCTTCGGCGGCGGCGCGCACGAACCATGCGCCCACATCGCCCTCGCGGGGCTCGACGGCGCATTCGTCCAGATCCGCCAAGTCCTTCATCGATTCGACGTAGCGCTGAAGGCGCTCGGTCTGCCTGCTCATGGCCCTCGACGCCTCGGCAACCTGCTCGGCGTCGACGACGCCTTCAGGAGCGAACGTACTCAGCATTTCCGCACGTCCTTTCAATACGGTAAGCGGCGTGCGCAGGTCGTGGGCGAACGCCGCATTGACCTTGCGCCTGTTCTCCGCCACGCGCCACATGGCCTTGTTGTTGCGCTCGAGATGCGCGCGCATCATTTCGAACGACGCGCACAGGCGGTCGAGCTCGCTGCGCGATGCCGCGGCAGGCGTCGGAACCGAAAACGCCAAGTCCCCTTCGGCGATGCGGCGGGCCGCCTCGTCCATCGCCTCGATCGGACTCTGCAGCTTCCTTTTGTAGAACCCGCGGCTCGCCGCGAAGAAGCAGACCACGAAAATCACGGGGACCGCGACGAAAACGGCGAGATTCAGCATCTGGTAAGCAGGAACCGAGGGAAGGTAGACGTAATAGCCCACCAAAGAAACCGTGGGCCGCTCTCCGTACGAATTCGCGGGAAATTGCACTGCGAGCGCGGAAAGGTCGCCGCGTTGGGCATTCGCCGCAGCATCGTAGGCGGGAAGTTCGCCAAGGGGAATGCCAGTATCGTGCAATCTGTAATCATCGGAAAGGCGCTCGTCCATGTCGTGAATAATGACGCCTTGAACGTCTTCAGGCGTATCGTCGAGAGGAATGCGGTAGCGGGAATCAGCCTGCGAAGGGTAGCTTTCGACATACAGCGACAGCCCTTCCACCACGATGGGGTCGCTTCCGTCGGCGTAGTTGGTGAATTCAGCCTGCGCCTCGTTATACCAGCTCATATCTTCGGCTTTGACGAGCGCGTTCTCCTCTTCGTCGTAGATATACAGACCAGGATACACCCGATTGCCGCCGTAGAGCAGATTTTCGGAAACGCCCGCAAGCAAAAGCGTGGCGGCCGTCGATATCGCAAGCGCAACCGCCATGCCGACGAACGCATAGAAGAAGAACGCCGCGCGCACGGTGCAGGTATCGAGAAAGCTCCGCGTCGATTTCACGGGATGACGCGCCCATGCGCATGCCTTGCGCACACGAGAAGCGGCAGGCCGCCCCTGCGCATCCGCATCGTCGGAGGGCGCAGGGGCGGGCGCATCGGCGCATTCCTCGAACGCATCCCCCTGCCGCTCGACCGCCCGACGGAAGAAACCCTCGTGCGCCGCATCAGGCATTCCCCATGCCATGGATGCGTCGGGCGATTCCGGAAGGCCGCTCGACGAGAGGTCTTTCGGCACCGATTCCTCATTCAGCTCTGCCACGTGTAGCCCACTCCCCATACCGTTTTGACGTATTCTTTCTCGGCCCCCGCCGCCGCAAGCGCACGACGCAGCCTGCGTACATGTTCGGTCACCACGGTCGAATCGCCCGGCGCGCCCCAGACGCGCTTGTAGATCATGTCGCGATCGAACACCTGGCCCGCATGCTTCGTAAGAAGCGCGCAGATTTCGTACTCCTTGCGCGCAAGCGTCACCGGTTTTCCGCACACGCTCACCGTCATGGCGCCGTAGTCGATCGAAAGCGCGTCGTCGATACGCACGGCGCTCACGCGCTTCAAGCGCTCGCCGCGTGCAAGCTGGGCTTTCACCCGCGCCCCGAGAACTTCGAGCGAAAACGGCTTGGTGACGTAGTCGTCGGCACCCGCCGAAAACCCGTCGATCGCGTCGGCATCTTCGACGCGCGCGGTCAGAAAGATGATCGGGCAGACATGCACGTCGCGCAGCATGCGACAGACCGAAAAGCCGTCGATGTCGGGAAGCCCCACATCGAGCAGAATGATATCGGGCGAACGTTTCGCCTTTTCAAGCGCCTGCGCGCCATCCGATGCCACCATCGCGAGATAGCCCGACATCTCGAAATAGCTTTTGAGCATATCGGCGATGTCGCGCTCGTCTTCCACGATCAGCATCAGGGGTTTCTTATCGATTTCCGTCACGGCATCCACTCCTTTTCGTTGCGGCTGCGAAGTTCGGCGGCGCATCGCTTTCATCCGTCGAACCGCGTGCGACGCATGCCGCTCATCGCATACGATACCGTCCATTTATCAACTTTTCATCTACCGCACCTTGAGAATCCCTTGGCACGCGATGGCGCAAAATTCTCGCATCGAATGGATCACGGAGACACCGACTCGACGAGCACGCGACGATGCAAAGAACCTGCTTCCCATGCAGTCTCTCGCACCAACACACACAACCGAACGCACGATAGCCCCCGCCCGAAGAATGAGCAACGTACCCGCCGCGCATGTACGCAAGCCGCCCCGACAAAGCACGCCTCCCAGGTTCCAACGCATCCCGCACAAACGCAGCCGGTTTTCTTTCGAAGCGGACAACGCGACCCTCATCGCCTGCCCAATCCTTTCCGCGCATCCCCTTGACACTTTCGTGCCGCAATCTATACTTATGAACAGTTGTTCATATGTTGAAAGGTTTGAAGAATGCCCGATATCCACGAAAAGAACGGCCTGCCTTTCGCCGACGATCCGACATCCGCCGACATGCCTCGCGGCAAGATGGACGCATCCGTCGCCACGCCTATCAGCGACACGAACACGACGGCAGCCCCCGAACGCAAGGAAAACGCCCCGCATGCCTTCGCCCGCGACGACGAAACGCTTTCCCACGACCATGCGGCGGCCGCATGCTGCAATGGCGTCCATCCCCAGGGAAACGACGGATTCGACGAACTTCCCGACGAGGAGCTTCTTTACGATTTGGCGGATCTTTTCAAGGTGTTCGCCGACACCACCCGCATCAAAATCCTCTACGCGCTCATGGGAAACGAGCTGTGCGTCGCCGATATCGCCGACATGGTCGGCGCGACGCAAAGCGCCGTCTCGCACCAGTTGCGCACGCTCAAACAAGCTCATCTCGTGAAATTCAAGCGCGATGGCAAAAACGTGCGCTACTCGCTTTCCGACGACCACGTCTACACCATGCTCGCCCAGGGTATGAGGCATATCTGCGAATAACCGCGACGAAGCGGCATACTGCGGAATGCGGAGCGTGCCGTCTGAGGCGCACCGCTGCAGACGGCACGGCGGCCGCACGGCACCGGCACATACGCGATGCGCCGCAAACGGTGCAGCAATGCCTAATAAAAGCAACGTCGGTCAACCGACGAAAAAAAATCATGTTGTGAGGCCGGAAAAATCGACTTGTGCCACAGCAATGAAAGCGAAAGCCTCTACCAAAGCATCGTTACGCACCATTTTTAACATATCCGTAGATTAACAAAACGAAAACTGCCGCAAGTCGCCGCTCCAGAGTGGCAGAACCCCGAAAAACCGGCACGAATCGACCGAAATAGGTAAAAGGAAGGAAACACCATGCGCAAATCTTTCAAACTCGACAAAATCGACTGCGCCAACTGCGCCCGCAAGCTCCAAGAGAAAATCGCCGCATTGCCCGGCGTCGAATCGGCATCGGTGAACTTCATGACGCAAAAACTCACTTTGCAGGCCGCCGATGACGACTTCGACGCCGTGCTCGATACCGTCATCGAACTCGCGGCCGACATCGAACCCGACTGCGAAATCATCCGATAAAGGGCCGAAACGACGAAGCCCCGTCGCCGACGGCGGCACCGCAAGGCAAGATGACGCAATCCGCACGACGCTGCCCTCATTGGGGCCGCTCAGAACCGCAATGCGATCGCGCCATCCGTGCAGGGCGGCATGGAACCTTCGGATCCTCGAACCCGTCAGGAGCATCGTTTTCATGAACAAGAAGCAAAAGAAATGGCTCAGGCGCATCCTTATCGCGCTCGCGCTCTTCTTCGCCGTCATGGCGCTCGATGAAACGGGCGTCCTCGCACGCGTCCTGGGAGAAGACAACGCGCTCTACGCGAGCTTCGCGCTCTACCTTATCCCCTACCTCGTTGCCGGCTATGACGTATTGCGCAAAGCATGGCGCAATATCCGCCGCGGCGACGCATTCGACGAGAATTTCCTCATGTCGATCGCCACCATCGGCGCGTTCGCCATGGTCTTTTTCCCCGACGCCGAACCGCATATGGCGGAAGGTGCCGCCGTCATGCTGTTTTACCAGGTAGGAGAACTCTTTCAAAGCTATGCCGTAGGAAAGAGCCGCAAATCCATCGCCGCCATGATGGATATCGCCCCCGATTACGCCACCATCGAGCGCGATGGAGCGCTCATCCAGGTCGACCCCGCCGAAGTGGCGGTGGGAGACGTCATCGTCATCAAGCCTGGCGAGCGCGTGCCGATCGACGGCGTCGTAATCGAGGGCGCCTCGCAACTCGACACCGCGGCGCTTACCGGCGAATCGATGCCGCGACGCGTCGAAGCGGGCGACAATGCGGTCTCGGGATGCATCAACATAAGCGGCGTGCTGCATGTGCGCACCACGAAGCCCTTCGGCGAATCCACCGTGAGCCGCATTCTCGAACTGGTGGAAAACGCAAGCGAGAAAAAGGCGAAAACGGAGAATTTCATCACCCGCTTCGCGCGCGTGTACACGCCCATCGTCTGCGCCGCCGCGCTCGCGATTGCCGTACTGCCGCCGCTGTTCGGCATGGGCGCATGGTCCGATTGGATTTTGCGCGGCCTGACGTTTCTCGTGGTGAGCTGCCCGTGCGCGCTCGTCATCAGCGTGCCGCTGTCGTTTTTCGGCGGCATCGGCGCGGCAAGCCGCCTCGGCATTCTCATGAAAGGCTCGAACTACCTCGAAGCGCTCAGCCATGCGGATACCGTGGTATTCGACAAAACCGGCACGCTGACGAGCGGCGCGTTCGAAGTCGTGGGGGTGCATCCCGCAAACGCGCCGAAGCGGGCGGATAGCGCACCCGGCGATGCCGACGACGATACCGCGCGCATCGTCGAGATGGCCGCGCATGCGGAGGCCTACTGCGACCATCCTATCGCGGCGTCGATTCGCAGGGCCTTCGAAGAAGCGGGCGGAACGATCGCGCGCGACCGCATCGAGGGAGCATGCGAAGAGTCGGGTCGCGGCGTTTCGGCGCTCATCGATGGAAAACGCGTGCTCGCGGGCAATGCGAAGCTTATGAGCGCCCACGGCATCGACGCGCCGGCGCCCGCCGATGAGGCATCCACCACGGTGTTCGTCGCCGAAAACGGCATCTACGCAGGCAGCATCTCCATCGCCGACACCGTGAAGGAAGATGCCGCGCGCGCGATCGACGAACTGCACGCGGCGGGAATCGAACGCTGCGTCATGCTCACCGGCGATCGGCGCGAAGTCGCACGCAGCGTTGCGCAGACGCTCGGACTGGACGAATTCCACGCGCAGATGCTGCCGGGCGATAAGGTGAACGAAGTCGAGCGCATCATCGACGCGGCGCACGGCAACGTCGCCTTCGTGGGCGACGGCATCAACGACGCACCGGTACTCGCGCGCGCGGACGTGGGCATCGCGATGGGCGGCATGGGGTCGGATGCCGCCATCGAAGCCGCCGACGTGGTGCTCATGGACGACAAGCCGTCCAACATCGCCTGCGCCATCCGCATTGCGCGCAAGACCATGTGCATCGTTCGCCAGAACATCGTGTTCGCCATCGGCGTGAAAGCCGCCATCCTCGTGCTCGCGGCGCTCGGCGTCGCCAACATGTGGCTTGCCGTATTCGGCGACGTGGGCGTGGCGGTCATCGCCATCCTCAACGCCATGCGCGCCATGAGCGTGAAAAACGTATAGGAACCCGCACCGCCGCCGCGCCTAGCTGCCCTTCACCGCCGACGCGAACGATTTCACTACCGGCATCAGGGCATCGTCGCGAATCACGCGCATGCCCGATGCCGCCAGCACGCAGCACAGCGAGGTACAGCCCGAATCGGCGGATGCTTTCGCCATCTCGAGCAAGCTCTCGCAATTGCTCGTCAATGCCCCCACCGGAACGCCCTGCTTGCGCAGGATGTCGTTCTCCTCTTCTTCGGTATGGCGCTGAAGGCCCTTCACGTTTTCGAGCAGCTCTTCGAACTCAACCATCGCCTGGTCGGCCATCGTGGAATGCAAAGCCGCGCAACGGCGGTAGCACGCGGCGGCGGCATCGTAGCGCTCGAGCTTCCAAAACGCATATGCCATCCAATACAGCGCCAAGCCGGCATCCGCCGGATGCCACGCCACCTCGAGGGCCTTGGCGCACATTCCCGCCTCAAATTCGTATTCGCCGCGCATGAAATAGGCGCGCGCCGCCCGCAGATACGAATGGGCCCGCGCGGGGGCAAGCTCGATGCAGCGTTTCGCATGCGCGAGCGCCGCATCGGCGCCGGATATGGACGTCGTATACACCTGGGCAAGGGCATCATGCACGAGAAACGCCTCGTCGGGAAGGGACATCACGCGACGCTGCGCGCAATCGTCGGCGCAATGGCGCGCGTACATGTAGCGCGTCTCGTAGCTATCGAAGAAGCGGTAGCACGTCTGGGCGGTATCGGCGAAGCCCTCGGTCGCCTCGACTTTGGCGAGAAGCTCCTCGAGCACCTCGATCGCCTGGGATTCTTCGCCCGAACGGACGAGCGCCGTGGCGCGCGCCATCAACGGCTTGAATCCATAAGCGTCCAAAAACGCCTCTTTCACCTCGAGATACGAATGCTCGTCGAGCTCCCCCAGCATGAAGCCGTCCATGAGCGCGCGGCAGATCCGGCGGATGAGGATGTTCTCGGTGCGGTCGTGGACCGCCTTGAGGCGCTCGGTCGCCGCATCGATGCCCGCATCGAGCGCCTCGACCACCTCCTCGGCGATGCGCGCACGTTCGCCGTCTTCGAAAATACTCAAATCGCACGGGGCGAAAACGCCTGCAAGATCGCGCGCCTCCTGCGAGAACGGCACAGCATCGCGGTGCGTGAGCGGCTCGCGCGTATCGACGAAATCCCCTTCGCCGCGCACGAAACACGCAGGCACCTCGCGCATCGCGAATCCATCGCCGAAATCGAACGCGATGCCGCATGCGCGCAAGAATGCGAACGGATCGGCGAAGGCATGCTCGGCATCGGCGGCGAACTGCCGCGCGAACGCTTCGCGCTCGAAAGCGCCCGCTATCGCGATGCTCCCGGCACACCCGCCGAAAAGGCAGTTCACCTTGACGCTCGCGATATCCGACGACACCCCGAACGCCTGAGCGGCAAACAGGATGACGGCATGCGCCGCATAGCGCGCAGCATCGCCATTGCGTTCGGCGATGGAGCGCTCCACGTAGGCATCCGTTTGCTCGTTCCATGCGCGCGCCGCCATGACCTGCGATTCGGGACAAAGGATTTCGATGCCGAAGATCGTTGCCGCCTCGTTGCTGCAAAACTCGTATCCGATGCGATACGGCAGACGCAGCGATTCGCATGCCCGGGCGAAAGCGAGGTGCTTGTCCCATCTGCTTTCAAGAAGCGGCGCGTCTTCGGGCGCGGTCGCCTGCGCGCAGATGCGATCGCACAACCAGGCGTCGGCGGAAACACAAAACGCCTCGTCGGCGGCGGCAACGCCGCCTTCCCAATGGTCTTCGAGATATTCGCAAAGGAGCAAAAACCTGTTCAGGGCCGCTTCCGTGCGCAAGAACACGCGCCGCGCTTCGGCGGTTTCAGTTATCGATGAGAACATGCCGTTTTCAACCGGCGAGCCCGATGCGTCGGCATAGTAGAAATCGACGTAGTAGGTATCGGCGTAGCGCACGGTGCGCAGCAAGCGCGCCGCAGGAACCGAACGGAATCCGCCCGCCAGCTCGACCGCCATGTCGTCGAGGGCCTTGCCCACGATGCCCGCATCGTGCAGCATCGCCGCAAGATAGCGCTCCGCACCGGGAGCCTGCCCGGAACGTTCCGCTACGGCCGATTCGACCTCGAGGATCTCGCGATTCACCGCGTCGAACAAATCGAGCGAGTCGAATCGGGCGAACACGGCACCCAAATCGAACGGATGCGAAGCGCGCTGCTCGAACATGCTTGCGATCAGCGCGAAAAAGACATGCGCCATGAACGCATCGTAGGACAGCCATCCGTCCACCGATGCGGGCGCGTTTGCCCCCTCCAGCCGATCGATGCGAAACCGCCCGTTTTGTCCCGGATTTTCGCAGTCATAGATACCGACCTGGGCCATCGCGCCGTCATGCGCATAAGCGACGATGACGCCGCGCGTGTCGTTCGTCCCTTCCTGCACGCACGCCTCAAGGCTGGGATAGCGGGCAGGAGGAACTTCGAGCGGCCCGTCGGTCGAGAAAACGCGCCCGTATTTATCCACGTAGGCGACGATGCGCGCCCGCGCCATGGCGCGTGATTCGAACTGCGCAAGATAGAAGGCACCGCCCTCGGGAAGCGCCACGCCGCTTCGCAGCAGGCCGACGAACCGTCCGCCGAACGCGTCAGGCGCGCCCGCAAGCAATTCCCGCTTCGACCGCATGCCCAATTCCAAAGGGAAAGAATCCTCCATCGCGCACCTCGCAACCATCGCTTCCGACCGTATTCCAGCGCCGATTATACGGCACCGAACGCGCAAGGAAGAACGCGGCGGAATGCGCGCGGTCAGCGGGAAGAACGCCTTTGCTGCGGCGGATGGGGCACGCCCATCGGCGTGGTCTTGTAGGCGGAAATATCGCCCGGGACCACGACCGGCTCGGATTCGAGCAGATAACGCTTCAAGAATTCGGCCTCCTCGGACGTCAACCGCCGGCCCGAGCCGGAAGAACGGATCTCACGCGACGTGTCCGCAGAACCAACCATGTACGACTCCCCTCACCCGCCGAAACGCCCCGCTTCGGCTGCGCCGAGACCTGGCTGAGGCCATCGGCGTCGAAACGCTCGCGCATGCCCTATGCGCCGTTTTCAGTGCATACTACGAAAAACCCGATGCGCCGCTCTCCGCAACGGCGAGAATCGCGGCGCACGGCGTTTTTAATCCGACGAGGGCGCGGAAACGAACCGCATCGACGGCAAGCGGCACGGGTGCGCGGCGGCGGCGCCGATTCGACCACGCGACGCTTTAGCGCGGCGAAGTACTGTATCATGGGCGCACGAATCAGCCGGGAAAGCGCGCGACGGACGAGATGCGAAAGCGTCCGCCGAAACCATTTTCGTGCGCACCACGACAGAAAGGACCTCCATGGCAGAAGAACGCCCCATCATAGGGGTAGACGACCGTGTGCCGGTAGCAAAGGCGATTCCTCTCGGCATCCAGCACTTCATGAGCATGTTCGGCTCGACCGTGCTCGTCCCCTTCCTCACCGGGCTTTCGCCCTCGCTCGCCATCATGTGCTCGGGCATCGGCACCATCCTCTATCTGCTTGTCACTAAAGGGAAGATTCCCAGCTATCTGGGATCGTCGTTCGCCTTCATCACGCCGATCGCCATGGTGGCATCGAGCCAGGGCGTCGGCGCCGTAGGCGGCGCATTGATCGTGACGGGCCTGGTATACGTCGTCGTCGCAGGCATTATCAAGGTGGCGGGCACGGGGTGGCTCGATTTCATCCTGCCCGCTCCCGTCGTGGCGCCCGTCATCGTGGTCATCGGCTTGGGCCTGTCCGCCACCGCCATCAAAATGGCGTTTTTCAACGGCGGCTACGATGCAGGTGCGCCGTTTTCCTACGAAGGATTCGCCGTGGCCGCCATCACGCTCGCGGTATCGATCGTCTTCTCCACGTGCTTCCGCGGCTTTTGGTCCACCATTCCCGTGCTGATCGGCGTCATCACCGGATACATCGCCTCGTGCTTCGTCGGCCTGGTCGATTTCCAGCCCGTCATCGATGCGGCATGGATCGGACTTCCCACGCTGACCGCGCCCACGTTCGATTTGGGGGCCATCATTTTGATCGCGCCCGTCGCCCTCGTGATCATCATCGAGCACATCGGGCATCTGCTGGTCGTCGGCGAAGTGGTGGGCAAGAACTATAACGACATGCTGCCGCGTTCGCTTCTCGGCGACGGCCTTTCCACCATGCTTTCGGGCTTTTTGGGCGGCACCCCCACCACCACCTACGCCGAAAACATCGGCGTGATGAGCGCCACGCGCGTCTATTCCACGCAGATCTTCTGGTACGCGGGCGGCATCGCGCTGGTCGTGGGCGGCTTCTGCCCCAAGATCGAAGCGCTCATCAACTCCATCCCCACCTCGGTCATGGGCGGCGTGAGCCTGCTTCTGTTCGGGCTCATCGCCTCGAACGGCCTGCGCATGCTCGTCAGCAACCGCGTCGATTTCAGCAAGGCGCGCAATCTCATGGTGGTATCGGCCGTGCTCGTGGTGGGCGTGGGCATGGAAACCGCCGGCATCAAGATTCCCGTGGGAGCCTACGAGCTTCCCGGCATGGCGACAAGCGCCATCATCGGCGTCGTGCTGAATCTCTGCCTGCCCAAAGAAACCGTGGCGGACGAAACCTATCCGGCGGGTCCTGCGCACGAAGAATAAGGCCGAGTCGCCCCTTTCTTCGCTTCGATTTCGCAAGCGCTTGACGCAAACGTGCTTCTGCGCGACTAGCATGGCGCATCGACGGAAACGATAGCCGCGCGACCGGATGCGATCGCGCGGCACGGCAGAAAGGGGCGACGAATGCGACCTTGCCCGACCGGCATCGGATTCATCTTCGACTGCGACGGAACGCTGCTCGATACGATGGATGCATGGCTTTCCATGGAAGACGTATTCGCGCAACGAGCGGACGGACGCATCGATTCCGCCATGCGCGAAGCGCTCTGCACCATGACCATGCCCGAAGAAGCGCGTTTCCTGCACGAAACGTTCGGCGTAGGAGCCACGCCCGAGGCGCTCGAGCGCGAAATAGACGAGTACTTCATGAGCTATTATGCAGAAGAAGCCCGCGCCAAGCCGGGCGCGTGCGAGCTGATCGAGGAAGTACGCCGACGCGGCATTCCGTGCGCGATCGCGTCTTCGAGCCCCCATGCCTATCTGGAGGCGGGACTTGCGCGGGTCGGCATACGCGATGCGTTTCGCACGGTGCTTTCGACCGATGACGTGGGAGCCTCGAAGCGCGAACGCGTCATTTACGACACGGCTGCGAAATCGATGAGGGCCATACCCGAGCTCACCTGGTGCTTCGACGATGCCGTTTACGCCTTGCGCGCCATGGCGAAAGCGGGATACGGCACCGTGGGCGTTTACGACCGCGACACGTCGGGCACGATCGGCCAGCTCGAAGAGACGGCCGATACCGCGGTGCTTTCGCTCGAAGGCGTCGATATCGACGAGCTGCTCTCCTTGAACGCATGCCGCTTCGCGGCATCGGCATAACGCCCCCTCGCTGTGGGATGGGCTTCGCACCATCCCACAGCAGCGTCCGGCCGTCCGCTTTGCGCCATGCGGCGACCGGGCGCGATCAGCATGCGCAGTAAGCCTTCAGGGCATCGCGCAGAAACTGCGCGCCGCCTTCGATGCGGGCGTCGTAGTATGCGCGGAAACGCTCGTCGGCGACATAGCCCTCGGCAAGCGCCGCATGGGCCTCGCGCGTATACATGCCATCGGGCCAATACATCTTCAGCCATGTTTCGTGCATGGCGCACAATTCGCGGGCGGCCGGTCCGCACGCATCGCCTGCCTGCGCCGCCTCGGCAAGTTTGTCCAAAATGGCGGCGCCGAGCTCTTCGGCCGATTCCCATTGCACCTCATCCATAGCAAGCACCTTTTCGTTTGCCGCATCCACCGCATCGTCGCCGTACGCCGCGCGCACCTCTGCGCCGTACCGGCGCTCGTTTTCCTCCACGGCAAGACGCTTCATGCCCTCGAAGCGCTTCTTGTCATCCATTTCCGTTCCTTTCTCCAGGGCGGCAAGCGTCCGTTCGACCGTGCGCATCATGGCCTCGGTTCGCTCGATCCGCATCGCAAGCCTATCCAGGTGTTCGCGCAACGCGGCGCGCATATCGAAGGACTCGTCATCGAGCAAAGCCTTGATATCGGCAAGCGCCATGCCCGCATCGCGATAAAGCAGCACCTGCTGGAGCCGCGCTACGTCGTCGGCATCGAATTCCCGATACCCGTTCGCACGCCTTCGCGGAGCGAGCAGGCCCACTTCTTCGTAGTAATGCAACGTGCGCACGCTCACTCCCGAGAGCTGCGCGAGCTCCTTGACGGTATACGGCACGCTTTTCTCCTTCTTCCGCCTATATTTCCATCGCGCGACGGACCGCAGTCTAGAGCATCACGCGACGTGAGGGTCAAGCATCTTGCGCAAATTGTTTCCGCCTCTCTGCAATGATGCGGATGAAGCCGTCGCCGCTGCGGCAAAGGGCTATGATGCGACTATGGCACAGTTTTCGACCGAAAGGAGACGCCATGGCTCCGATGAATCCTTTGAACGAAACCCTCGAAACCATGTTCGCGACGCGTTTCACCTGCAAGCGATACGACCCCGACCGCACCGTCACCGACGAAGACATGCATACCATATGCGAAGCGGCGCGCATGTCGCCGAGCTCGTTCGGCTTCGAGCCGTGGAAATTCCTCGTGATCGCCAAAACATCGCCTTTGGCCGAACCGCTGCGCGAGCGAGCCTGGGGCATGAAACGCAACGCTCCCTACACCATCGTCATCCTGGCTCGCAAGCACATGGAGGCCGACAGCGCCCACGTGACGCACATGATGACCGATGTGCAGCACCTGTCGCCTGAAGATGCGCAGGCGCGCAGAGAGGCATTCGCGGCATTCCAGAAACGCGATATCGGCATTGCGGACGACCCGCGGCTGATGTTCGAATGGTCGTGCCGCCAGTGCTACATCGCGCTTGCCGACATGCTTGCCACATGTGCGTTGCTGCATATCGACGCAACGCCTGTCGAGGGACTGAATTACGACGAGGTCAATGCGTTTCTCGTCGAGAAAGGGCTGATGGACCCCGAGGAATTCGGCGTGGCCGTCATGATGCAGGTGGGATACCGCGACCCGTCGCATCGCATGAGCCCGAAAACGCGCCAAGCACCCTCCGAGGTGTTCACGTTTCTGGACTGACGACATGGTATACACCCTATAGCAACCATCGGAAGAACGTGCGGTTCGGAACGCATCGCTCAGCGAATCACGCCGACGCGCCCAGAAGGCATGCCTCGACCGCTATGCGTCCACGGCCCCCGAACGGATACGCTCCAGCAGGCGCCGGGGTACAAACCCCGTTCGAAAATTCGCTCCTCCGAGACGCGAATCGTACGAACCGCCGCAAGAACCGCCCGAAAAGCCGCCGCGAGGCCGTCGCGACCGGCGAACGCCCAAAGGAAACCCCATGTCCGACCACGTCATCCATACGATAGAACCCGTCTTCGACGCGCGCAGCCGCGTGCTCGTGCTTGGCAGCATCCCCTCTCCTAAAAGCCGGGAAGAGGGATTTTTCTACGGGCATCCCCAGAACCGCTTCTGGCGCGTGCTGGCCGAGGTATTCGACGAGCCCGCCCCTCGCAGCATCGACGAAAAGCGCGACCTGCTCTTGCGGCGGCATATCGCATTGTGGGACGTCGTGGCATCGTGCGATATCGAAGGCGCAAGCGATGCAAGCATCAAAAACGCCGAGGCGAACGACCTCGCGCGCATTTTCGAGGCGGCGGATATTCGCGCCGCATTCGCCACGGGCACGAAAGCAGGGCAGCTTTATAAGCGCCTGTGCGAAAAACGCTACGGCATGGCGTGCACCGTGCTGCCTTCGACGAGCCCCGCGAACGCCAAAGCGTCGCTTGATTCGCTCGTACAGATATATAAGGAGGCCTTGAGCGAACATCTCGAGCCGTTCGCTGCACCCGTCTTGGATGTGGCGCGCGTCGGCGCGCTTGAGCAGGAAATCGCCGAAAGCGGGACGCCGCTTGCAGAGCTCATGGATCGCGCGGGACGAACGCTTGCATGGACGACCGAGAAGCTGGCGGAACGAAAAAACGCGCAGGGAGATACATCGCCCCGCACAGCAAAAGCGGCAGACGCGATGGAAGAAGCGATCGGCGTCGACGCGCATACCGCAGGCGGCACCCAAACGAAGGCAGCTAACAGGATATCCCCCGACGGCACCGAGAAAGCGGATGCGAAAAACAAGCCGGCACAAGCGAAACCACGCACGATGAAACGCTGCGTCGTGCTGTGCGGCAACGGCAATAACGGCGGCGACGGATGGGTGGCCGCGACCGAGCTTGCCGCATCTGGATACGACACGACAGTCGTCAGCGCCGTCGCGCCCGATGCCATCGAGGCGCAGCCCGCGCGCGATGCGGCGATGCATTCCTTCGAAAAGCTCTGCGGCGCAAAACACGCACGCGTCATCGTCGGCCCCGACGCAGAATGCGTCGGCCGCACGCTCGACGGAGCCGATGTCGTCATCGACGCCATGCTCGGCACGGGATTTTCGGGAACGGGCGTGCGAGCGCCCTTCGACGCCTGGATCAACGCCTGCAACAAACAACGGGAACGCGGCGCGATCGTCGTGGCCGCCGACGTGCCGAGCGGTC
>JAUNDR010000097.1 GCA_030525985.1 Slackia sp.
GCATCTCGACCGCATCGCTGTCGATTTCGACGCCGGCGGCGTTCACCAGGTTCTCGACGATATGCTCGGAGGCAACCGCATCGACGAAGCTGACGTCGCCGTAGCCGAGCGAACCGACCGAAGCGGAATAACCCGCCTCGACGATCGCACCGTCCGTGTCGAGCGTCAAATACACCGACGGCGTATTGCCCTTCGAATCGCTGGTCTCATCGGTCAAGGCGAGCGTCACGCTGCGTCCGACCACTTCCGTGGTCTTCTCTTCGCCCTCGCCCGTCTCTTCGGTGATGTCTTTCGCGCTTGTCTCCGTAGCGCCGCGGCCGATGATGTCGATCGCCTCGTCTTCGGTCTTGCCGATCAAGCCCACAAGACGCGGGGTCTCTTTGCGCGAAGAGGCGCTTTTACCCGCATCGTTCGTCGCTGCGGAATCGCCCTTCTCGATTTTCGCGACCTGCGTGGCGCTCTGATGGGCCACGTCGCTCGTCTCGTTGAAAAGCATCCAGGCGAAATAGCCCAGTGCGGCTATCAGCAGCACGAGCACCGCCGACACCGTAATCAGGACGATGCGCATCCGGCGCGATGCTTTATGATGCGCAGGCAGGGCGTGCTTGCCCCTTCGCGACGCATCGGATGCCTGCATCGAGCCCGATGCGTCTTGGGCGGAATCCGCCTCCGGCTCCGCATCCACCTTCGATTTCATCTCGGCATCTTCCGTACGTGCATGTTTGGCATGCTTCGCCATAGCCCGCCTTCCTTTCTATCCTCGCGCGCGCAAGCGTGCGCAACGCCGGCCGGTCCGGCCTTTCGGTTATGCGAATGCGATATATGCGATGATCGAAGCGAGCACCACCGCGGCGATGGCCAGGATGGCCTTCTGCATGCCGCTCATCGGCGGAACGTTCTCCAGATCTTCTTCGGTCTGCTCGCGATATTCTCGATTTTGCGCCATGAAACGCCCTTCCTCGCTTTTCGGCCGTCGGCCTTGCGTATCGTAGGAGCATTATACGGGCAAGGCCCGCCTGAGGGCGGGCCTTGCCTTGAATATCCATAGCATGCGAAGGCATGCGTCGCTCTTTCTAAACCCTAGGAAAGGAAGTCGTCGAGGATTTCCGCCTCGGCCTCCTCCTCCGTCAAGCCGAGCGTCATCAGCTTGACGATCTGGTCTCCCGCGATTTTGCCGATCGCAGCCTCGTGGATGAGCTGGGCGTCTTCGCTTGCCACCTCGATGCCGGGAATAGCCTTCACCTTGGCTTCGCCCATGATGATGGCATCGCACTGCACGTGGCCGCGGCATGCGGCCTCGCCGATGACCAGCGGATTGAAGATCTGCACGGAGTCGTCTTGGGCGACGCTGCGCGAAATGACCTGAACGCTGGAGTCGTCCCCCTTCAAACGCACGGTCATGTTCGACGTGGCGGTCTGGGACCCATGGGTCAAAAGCTTCTCGGTCAATACGAGCTTCGCGCCCGCGTCCAATTCGGCATTGGTGTCGCGCACGGTCGAAGACACGCCGCGCAGCTGCGTGGTCTCCATCTCGCAGTGGGCGCCTTCCGCCATATAGATATTGGTGGTGGGGTTCAAAACGCGCTCGCCCGTGCCTTCGCCTTCGCCGTAGTGCTTCTCGAGATAGCGCACGCGGGAATCTTTGCCCAGCCAGAAGCTGTGGATGCCGTCATGCTCGGACTTCTCGTCGCTCGAATTGTGGATGCCGCAGCCGGCGATGATGGTGACATCGGCCCCCTCGCCGATATGGAAATCGTTGTATACCACGTCGGTCATACCCGCTTTCGTCATGATGACCGGGATATGCACCGTTTCGTTTTTGGTACCCGGGGCGATGTCGATCCTGATGCCCTGCTTGTCGGTGAAGGCCTCGATGGTGATATTGGCGCTGGAATGACGCTCCACCAGCTGGCCGTCTTTGCGGATGTTGAATGCTCCGCGCGGCATGCCGTGCAGATCGGCGATTTGCTCGAGCAGTTTCTCGTCTATCGTGGAAAGGTCCGCCATGGCGTAACTCCTTAGCAATTCGTGGAAATCTCGGTGAGATGCAGTTCGGTCGGTTTCGTAAGCTGGCAGCCGTGCTGTCCGCGGTCGACAAGGCCGAGCTTCGGAAGGATTTCTTCGCGCGTGCCCATCTCTTCGATGCGGCCGTTGCGCAGACAGACGATATCGTCGGCGAGCTGGATGATGCGCTCCTGATGAGAGATGATCACGATGCTGCGGTCGTCGCGCGCCTCGTGGATATCGCGGAACGTCTCAGTCAGGCGGTCGAAGCTCCATAGGTCGATACCCGCCTCGGGCTCGTCGTAGATCGCCATCTTCGGGTCGCGGGCGAGCATGGTGGCGATTTCGATACGCTTCACCTCGCCGCCGGAGAGGCTCTTGTCGACTTCGCGCGTCAGATAGGCCGCCGAGCACAGACCGACTTTGGCGAGGTATTCGTTGCACTCGAGCGCAGGCAAACGCTTGCCCGCCGCCAGTTCGAGCAGCTTTTTCACCTTC
>JAUNDR010000036.1 GCA_030525985.1 Slackia sp.
CGCGGCGCCCGGGCTCTACGGCCGAGGACGTTTCGCGCGTGCCTTCCTGGAAAACAGCCCGCAACGACGAAGCGCCCCGCAAAGGGGCGCTTCGTCATGCCGCAAGCTGCCGCAAACCGTCAGCTCGAATGGCCGAAAAGCGGATTAAAACGTACCGAACATGTAATCGAATTCTTCTTCGAGGGAATCTTCGTCGACCACCCATTCGCCATTCACCAGGTTGAAATCGATGGCGGCGCAATACGTCGTCGCTTCGGTGGTTTCGACCATGGCCTCGTTGAATATCTCGCCGATCTTCGCTTTGACATCCGCTCCGGAAGCGGAGTCGGCCGCGCCTGATTTCTGATACTCGTTCAACTTTTCGCTGAAGAGAATCATGAAGCCGAGCACGTCGTGTTCGGTCGTATCCACATACGCCGTCGCCGTGTCCTCTTTGATGTAAACGCTGCTGACTTCGTACTGGAAATCGGTCGTCGCCCAATCGGCGAGAACGGCAGGGTCGGCGCCCATCTCAGACCATGCCATGCCGAGACTTTCGGCGGAATCCTCCTCGAACTCCTGCGTCAATTCCTGAATGAACGCGGGGTCTTTGACGGCGGCCTTATCGAGAAGAGCCGTCACCTCATCGGCAATGACCTGCTCTTCAGCGGAGAAGGTGGAGGCGGAAGACGAATCGATGCTCGCGGGCGGCGTGTAATCGCTCGACAGTTCGTCATAGTCATACGAGGTCAGAGCGCTGTAAACACCCACGGTTGCCGCGATATACACGATTCCCACCAGCACCGATGCCACAATGCCGATGATGCCGCACACCTTGCCGCCCGTCGCCTTGCCATCGCGGCCGGCCTCGCGCACCGCCTTGGACGCAAGCACGATTGCGGCGATGCCCAAGATGATACCGATAATCGGGCCGATAACAGGAACGACAAGCGCGGCGACGATGGCAAGGATACCGCACACCAGCGCGCCGACCGCCTTGCCGCTTTTATGGGCATAGCCGGGCATCGGCGGGGGCGGATAAGAGCCCGCAGGAATAGGCTGCGGCTGCATGGGAATGGGGCCGTTGGCGGAAACGCCCGGCTGGACAGGCATCGGCACCGTGCCTGGAGCGGGCTCGCCCACAGGCTGGACAGGAGACGGAACGGGAGCCGCGGCGGGCGGCATCGGAGCTGCAGCGGGCGCTGCCTTCGGAGCCGCAGGCGCGGGGGGCGTGGCGGGCGCGGGCTGAGGAGCTGCGACGGGGGCTGCGGCAGAAAGTTCTGCGGGTTTTTCGGCAGATGCGGAAATGGGCGCCGCGACATCTTCCGCAGGCTGCGTCGGAGCCGCTACGGGCGCCGATTTCGGTGCGGCGGCAGGTTCCACCGCAGGCTCGGCGGGAGCGGCAGGGGCCGCGGCGGGCGCGCCGGAATCGACGGGCTTCTCCGCAGGAGCAGCTGCGGGAACGGTCGCTTCGGCGCGGTCGCCTTCGCCGTCGGGCGCAGGTCGGGGAGCCAAAGGCTCTTTCTTCTCTTCCATGGTTCCTCCTTGCGGAAAAGCGGCCGCAACATTCCAAAATCGCGTTGCGCCTTTTGCGCGAAGTATAGAGGAACGAACACCCGAAAAACACTGGGAAACCCGTCGATTCGTGGCGTTTTCCCATCGGCGGCGCGCCCGCAGCGATCCTTCGAATAAGGACAGGCGGCAAGGCGTCCGAACGACGACGCTACGCCTTCAAGCGCGTCTCGTTCGCCGCTTTATCAAGTTTGCAATTGCGGAAATAAATCGCCCAGTTCACGCTGAGGCACGCCAGGTTGATGAAATACACTGCCAGAACCCACGTGATCGAACCGGCAACGAATTTCGCCGCCACGCCCAGCAGGTAGCCCACGGTGATCAGGCCCAAAAACTGCCAGCTCGTGCCGGCAGCCGTGCGTGCGCGATAGTTTTTGTACGCATTCATCGGCCACGAAAGACCGAAACACACCAGCATTGCCGCCTCGAGAATCTCCGCCATCGTTTTCTCCTCTCCCTTGCGATGCCTGTCGCACAACGTTACAAACCCGACCAATGGTAACGCCGCCCTTCAAAACGGCGTCGCAACAAGGAGAAAAGACAAACGGTTTTAACACATGCGAAAACTCGATGCGCGATTCCGCAGCACTGCAAACCGGACAGGGTCGAGCAATGCGAAAAGCGGGCCCGAAAACCCGCTTTTCGCTTAACGGAAGCACGAAGGGAGGGGATGCGCTTCCTTGGGATATGTCCTGGTCGGCAGATGCACTACTGCATAGCCGCCACGAGCTTCGCCACATGAATGGCTTCGGTCATCGTGCGACCACACGCGAATCCGTGCAGCTGGTCGGGGTAGTTTCCACTGAACACGCTGCCCGAGCAGTCGCCCGCCGCATAGAGGCCGTCGATGACGAAACCTTCGGTGTCGAGAACCTGGCAATCGTGGTTGATGCGGATTCCGTCGATCGTGGTGAGCAGAGTGCCGCCCAACGTCGCCCCGAAAAACGGCGGGGTGCGCAATTCGGAAAGACGGTAAGCCTCTTTGAAGAAATCGGAGTCTTCCTGCGCATCGTAAAGCTCGTTATAGCGCTCGCACGTGGCAAGAAACGACTTTTTCGCATCGGCATCGAATCCCAGCTTATCGGCAAGTTCATCAAGCGTATCGGCCTTCTGCAGACGACCGTCGGCGAGCTCCTTCTCGAAATAAGCGTCCAGATCGTAAGACCCGTCATCCTTTTTGAAAGCAAGCACGCCATTGCGCGTTCCCGCCGAACAGCCCAGCGTGTGGAAGCGTTGCACATCATCGCCGAAATTGCCGTCCCACACCGAAATATAGGTACCCGACGGCTGCTGGGCCGCCGCATGAGGAAGGTAGTCGTAATCGGCCGACTCGTTCGCAAAGCGTTCGCCCGCCATGTTCACCTTGAGGAACGGTTGAGTGCCGGGATTGAACTGGCCATTGCCCGGGAACTGCGGGTCGCCCGCCTCGATGCTTTCCTCGGTGTAGCCCGCGGGCGTTCCAGGGGCAACCAACCCACGATCGAAAATCATCGTGGCACTGGTGAGGTCCTTGGCGGCGCCGACCCACATGGCCGCCTTGATTCCCATGCCTTTATTGTTCTGATTGTAGCCAAGCGCGGTCACGCTCTGCGCCGTCACCGGCGAAAGCGCGCGCACCATATCGGGGTTAGCCGCATAGCCGCCCGTGGCAAGAAGCACGGCTTTTTTAGCATTGATCTGAACGTACCCCTGATCGGTCTCGAAGATGGCGCCAGTCACGCGACCGCCCTCTTCACGCACGAGCTTAACGAGAAGATGACCGTAGGAAACCTCGTAGCCCGCTTCATTGATATGCTTTTCGAAAAGCACATTGCGCTCTTCGATGCCTTTGCGGTCGCCATTCTCATCGGCGTAATGATGTTCGAACGGAGGCGTATAAAACGACGTGCCGCCCATGCCGTCAGGCATGTCGTTTTCATCGGCAATGACCATCGCACCCGAAGCGGTCATGATGCCGTCCACGAATGCGAACATGTCGGCCGACTCGTCCATCCACATCTTGATCAGGCGCTGATCGCAGTTGCCTGACGAATAACGGATAATCTCCCCCATCAAGCGCTGACGATCGACCGGCTCGCGGTCGGCAAACGCGGGCGTATCGACCGCAGCGAACCAGTGTCGTGTAGCGCCTACCTGCGTGCCGCCCTCGCAAACCATGAAGTCGATCCCCTGGTCCGCCGCGTAAGCCGCAGCCGCCATGCCGCCATTGCCCGCGCCCACGATCAGCAAATCCGTTTCTTTCGTTTCCGCTATATCGGCGATTTCGGGCGCCTGACCCAGCCAATCGTTCTCTTTCGTATCGCTTGCGCCATTTTCGCCCGCGCCGTCGGCGCTCTTGGATTCGGCCGCGCTCGGTGCGCAACCTGCAAGGCCCGCCGCCGTCAAAGCGCCGACGCCCGCAATGCCTGCCAGGAAATTGCGACGAGATACTTCTGCTGCCATGTTCGTCTCCCTCCTCGTTCGTTTTGCTTGCGACGAACCACGCACGAAGCGACAAGCGCTCCGCCTTGCCCGCAATCGGGTCCGATTCGCATGCCTCACCGCAAACGTCGAGCCGATGGTAGCGGCGGAATGCAGCAGGGGTCACTTCCCCCACGAGGGGCATTTTCAATAAAAATACCTGGTGAGAAAGGTCACCCTGGAAGGGGTACGGCGAATTTCGCTCAAGCCGACAGAGCGACACGCAGCAGCACCGCCCGAAAAGCAATACAATGCGGGAACCTGAACAAGAAAGAGGAGGACATCGCATGCAGGATGCCCGGAAAAGGCGCGCGTTCGCGTGCTGCTTTGCGACCGTGGTTGCATTGGGAGTATACGGCTGGATCCAGAACAGCGTGCTCTTTCCGCGATTCGCCGAATTCTTTCCCGTCGGACGAGAGATCGACACCGCCGTGCGCGCAGCCCTCTATATCGCCGTCGCAGTCGTGGCAAGCCGCAAGCCGAACCTGCTCGACGCGCGCACCATATCTGCAACAAGCATCGTAGCTGTAGCAAGTGCGACAGCACTGCTCTATGCCGCCGTATCAATGGAATCGAACGGGCTTGCCATACTCGGCATCGTATTCTTCGAAATCGGCCACATCTGGATCGTGGTTATGTACGGTCTCGCCCTGTGCCTGCTCGCGACCCCGCGCCATTCCGCACTGGCCGTCGCATTCGGCACCGTAGCAGGCGATATCATTCAAGGAATCGTCGGCGTTTTCCCTCTCGAAGTGGGAATGGCCGCCATGGCAGGGCTTCCCCTTGTCGCACTTGCGCTTTCCTACGCACCCGCCGCACGATTCCTCTCCATGCTGCAAAGCGAAGCCGCTCCATCGGAGCTCGAAATCGCCAACCCACGCTCATTTCTTGCCCCGACGAATGCCCTTTTCGCCTGCATCCTGGTATTCAGCGCGGCGTCAGGCTACGCGCTCACGCTGAACGAAGTGGACAATGCGCCCAACAGCAGCCCGGCAGAATGGATGGGAACGCTCGCGGTGGCGCTGCTCATGATGAGCCGACGCAAGCCTGGTGGCGAAGATATGCTGTTCTCCCTTTCGGCGCTGTTGGTGATAGCGGGCTTCCTTGCAGCACCCCTCACATTCGGAACCGATGACGCAGGTGCGAATGCGCTGCTGCGTATCGGCAAGAACTGCTTCGATGTGTTGGTCTGGATGACCGTCGCCTCCATCGGCAAACAGAATCCTTTTTCGCTGCTTATAGCACTCGGCATCGCCAACGCTGCGAGGTCGATCGGCACTATAGCGGGCGCGATCGCAGGACACACGGTCAACGACTTCGCCCCCGTGGCCGAACCCTTCGCCCACACCATCACTGCCTGCGCGCTTTTCGCATTCGTAGCATTTCTCTGGTTGGGCTTTCGCAATTTCAGCTTCGAAAGAACCATCCGAGGACTCGAAATGCCCCAAACCGCGCAACAGAACGACGACCGCGAAGACGTCTTCGACAAACGATGCTTCACCATTGCTCGAGACCGCGGTCTCACCGAGCGCGAGACGGAAATCTTCCTCTTCATGGCCCACGGACGCAATGTCGGTTTCATAGAGGAGCATTTCGTCATATCGCGCAATACCGTGAAAACCCACGTGAAGCGCATCTATAAGAAACTCGATGTGCATTCGCAACAGGAATTGATAGACCTGGCGGAAAGCGAACCGCGATAGCGCTCCCACGCGCCCGAAATCGGACCGCCTGGCAGAATTACGGCACCAAGCACCCGATGTTCGCATTTGCCCGACAAAGGATGCCTCCGAACCCGCCGAGAAAATCCGGAATCAACTTCTTCTGAAGCCCGTCACGTTCACGCGCGCCACCGCATTGCCCGCTGAATCGCGCACATCCACTCGAGCAAAACACAACGACCTACCGCTTTTCTCCATGCGGCACTCCGCAACAATCGCATCGGTTTTCGGCGTACCGAGAAAATCGATGCTGCAATTCGTCGATACCGTAGGAGCACCGCCCACATTGGCCGCCACGGCGAAGGCGAAATCGGCCAATGTGAACGATACGCCGCCCATGAGCGACCCCATCCCGTTGAGATGCTTCTCGCCTAGCGCAAGGCTTACACGCGCATATCCTGCCTGCGCCTCATCGATGACGGCCCCGCATGCCACCGTGGCATAGCGGTCATTCGCGAAAAACGCCCGAACCTCTTCAAGCGTCGCATCCGCAGCAACCAGGGGCTTCACTTCAACGCCAATCACGCTCCACATCCTTTCCGTCGTTTCCTCTGCCAACCTTGCAGCATTTTTCCGCTTTCCAGCTCGTCGCGTTATCGCAAAGAAAAATCGCTTGACAAAACACCTGGTCACGCAGACCGCCGAACAATATCGTGCCCGACATTGCGGACGCATTGTCCGGAAACGTCTCGAATCGGATCGGAAAACGGAAAAATGCTGCATCTCGAAGCCGAATCGCGACAAATCGCCAAGGCGGGAAAGCGTCGGCGGACAAACCATGTTGCCACACACGGCAGTCGACCCGTCGTCAAACATCGACCCCGCCGTCCGCCAGGCGAAAACAGCACACAGGCACGTCGCGTGCAAACACAATCGCCGCAGGCGAACCTCGGCACGAACTCCCTGCCTCATGCCATCGTCCAAGACGCAAATCGGCACAGCATGAACAGCACGACCACTCGATGCGCCCCCAACGGCCCCGAACGAACAACGGCCCGCCGTCAACCGACAGCGGGCCGCATACTTGCAGGATGCAAACGGCAATCGCCGAATGCCTTTTGCGTCTTACACGTCCAGATGCTTGAACGCTTCGGGAACCTCTTTGAAGCCCTTCGATTTCACCACCAGAATGATGAAGCCGATGACGAACCAGGTGATGCCCAGGATGTAGGTCATAGGCTGGAAGCCGGTGAACACGTACGCCAGAATCAGGATGCCGATCCAGGGGCAGATGAAGTACTTCACCCAATCGCCGAAAGTCTTGCGCCTGCCCTCCTTCACGAAGAAGAACCAGAACACCGAGAAGTTCAGCATGATGAACGAAGCCAGCGCGCCGAAGTTCACGAGCGTCGCCAAGTCGGCCATACCCAGAATGGCGACGAGCACGAGCGCCACGGCGCCGATGAACAGCGAGCCGATCCACGGGGTCTTGTACTTAGGATGCACCTTGCCGAAGATGCCCGGGATAACCTTGTCGCGACCCATGGAGTACAGCAAGCGGGACGCCGCCAGCTGGGCATTCATGATGTTGGCGATGCCGACGGCAACGATGTTGATGACCAGCATGATCTTCATGAAGATGTCGCCGCCGATCATCTGGCAACCGTAGAAGAACGCGTTGTTGGCATGCTCCTCGCTCCACGAAGCCCAATCAGGCTGGATGAGCGACGCCATGTAGGTCTGAACGCTGAAGCACACGATGATGATGCCGAGCGCGATCAGGATGCCGCGACCGATGTTCTTTTCGGGATGGTCGGTCTCTTCGGCCAGCGTGGAAATGCCGTCGAAGCCGAGGAAGTTCAGCGCAGCGATGGAGATGCCTGCCGCCAGGAAGTTGAACGTGACCTTCTCGGGCTGCCAGATCGGGTCCATGTTGAACTCGCCGGCGCCGCCGCCGCCCAAAATGAAGTTGCAGCCGAGGGCGACGAAAGCGATGACGGCCACGATTTCCACGGCGAAGATGACGAAGTCGATGCCACGCGTGAGCGAAACGCCGCGGATGTTCACGAACGTGTTGAACGCCACGAACACGATGATCCACAGCCACCAGGGGCTATTCGGAACGAGCATGGTGCCCCAGTTGGCAACCATGGTGTAGAGCAGGGCAGGCGTGATGCAATAGTCGAGCAGAATCAGCCAGCCGGACATGAATCCCGCATGCGGATTCAAGCCGCGCTGCACATAGGAATACACCGAACCGGCGATGGGGAATCGCTTGCTCATGCGCACATAGCTCAAGGCCGTGAAACCGATGGCCACGAAGCCCACCAGATACACCAGGGTGGACATGCCCAAGCCCTGCTGCTGAACCAAGCCCCAGATGGAATGCGGGGCGATGATGACCATGAACAAAACGCCGTACAAAACGACGTCCCACAGGCCCATGCCGCGACGAAGCTCCTGCTTGTAGCCGAACTGCTCAAGCGAGGCGTTCGCGCCCGCGGCGTCGATCTTGTTTTCCGCCATTGGACTCCTCTTTCATTTCCGAAGATACCGTACCGTCAGACGCGATCGAAGCCGGATGGCTCGCGCGCTGCATCCGGCTTCGGTCTTGTCTGCTGTGTCGATGCTGTGGATTTTATCACTGCATCGCGCTAAAGCGTCGGTGAAATACCAGGCAAATCGCCCCACCGTGTCATTAACGGCGAACGGCTTCACTCAACCGGCGAGCGGAAGGCGAAAGGGCCGCCTGGCGCTTTCGAAGCAAATGCGCGAGCAAACAGAAACGAAACGCCTCCAGATGGAGCAAACGCCGGCGCCCCCCCGGTTCAATCGCCAGGGCGGCCGCCGACGCTTATCCATCCATTACATCACGCTGACGGATTTCCGACGCGAATCAGGCATGAACGCGCCGCTCGATCCGCTTACGGACGCGGCACCAACGGAGCGAACTGCGGCAGTTTCGGCGTACCGATGCGCAATGAAAGCTGCACCTCGCACGGCTCGCAGCCCTGGCTGATTTCCACATCGGAACGCACGGACATATACATATAGGCTTCCACGGCATCCCAGCCCGTCACCGCCATAAGCAGGCGCTGCATCTCCTTCGATCCGTTCATGAGCGCCTCGTCGTATTTGGGGGCGCAGGCGTTCACATACCACTTGTCCTTGGTCTCGAGAACGGGCCAATTCAGCTCGAAACCTTTCACCAACTGCACCTTCACCGTGATTTCGGCGGGGATTTCAATGCCCGTGCCGCACAGTTCGCCGTCGCCCATGGCGGCATGCACGTCGCCCATCTGCAGCAAGGCGCCCGGCACGCGCACGGGGAAATACAGCCGCGCTCCTTTGGTGATAAGCTTGTTGTCCATATTGCCGCCGTGCGAGCCCACGAAGCCGTCGATCACGTCTTCGCCGTCGGGAGCCGTGCCGATCACGCCGACCATCGGATCGATCGGGAATTTCACGCCGTTGAAATCGGCCATGCCGTCCTCGATCTTGATTTTCTTCGTACGGTAATCGGTGGTCTCGAACAGCGGGCCGCAATGATCGTCGGTGGCGATGGTGCCCTCGTCGGCGACCTCCACCTCATAAATATCCACCACCAGCACGTCGCCCGGCTCGGCGCCCTCGATGAACACGGGGCCTGCGGCGGGATTCGCGAAGCCATACGTGTAATCGAGGTCGGCCATGGTGGTGCTTTCATCGGGAATGCGATTGCTGAAGCAATCCTTCGTGACGAACTTCAGAATCTCGCCGGGCTTCGCCGTGGCGCACGGCTTATTGTCTTTGGAAAATACGTAGACCTGCTCTTCGATGACCTGCATGCCTTCCCCTTTCGCATGAAACGTCGGATGCGGATGCGGCGCGCCGACGAACGCGGAAGCGCACGGACCGCAGCACCCTTTCCTCTTCGCTGCCCACTATCACATATTCCTGGCAGAAGAAGGAGAGCATCCTGCACGAACGCTCGTTTTCATCCGTAAGCGCCGCCGACGCCGCGAATCCGACCGTGCGCCGCGGCGGACCCGAGCCGTGCGACAGACGCGGCATGCTCCTTCGGCCGCGGCGCGCGACGCATCCCAAGACCGGCCGCATGCCGCAACAACGGGAATGCCCGCGCCAAGGAACCGCACACCGACGCATCGGGCGCGCACGAACGCCCGGACGGCAGCGCCGCCGTCCTCGCAAGCGCGTACCCCTCTTCGCAGCATGCGGCGCATCCCCCATGCGCTTTTCGCGAACGCACGACCCGCATCGAGACGCGGCAGCGCCTTCTCGAAATCCCAGGCAAACGCGAAGTATCGACTCGGTAACGCCCGTGAACGAGGGGTCCGCCGGCAAAAGGGCGCGCCTACAATACCCTTCGTCATATACCGCATGATTGGAGGTGAGCGGCATGTCCCAGGCCGACCCGTTCGTTGTAGAAGGCGCCTTGCGCAATGTAGGCATACACGTTCCCGAGGCCATTCGGGAATGCAGCGGAATCTCCTTGTACGGACACTGCGTGAAGTCGCTTTTATTCTCCACCGATATCGCCATCATCCGCAACTCCGACGCCGATGCCGTGCTGGCCGTCTATCCGTTCACCTGCCAGCCCGCCATCACCCAGGCGCTGCTTTC
This sequence comes from Slackia sp., assembly GCA_030525985.1. Taxonomy (GTDB): domain Bacteria; phylum Actinomycetota; class Coriobacteriia; order Coriobacteriales; family Eggerthellaceae; genus Slackia. Next base: position 10,296 of record JAUNDR010000036.1, read on the forward strand.
GGCGGCGGAAATGCCCGTGCTCACCGGCGTAGGCGGCGCCGTGACAACCGGGCAGCGCGCGATCGACCTGGCAGTTCACTCCGATATGCAAGGCGTGGCAGGCGTGGTGGTGAACGCCTCCACCGATCCGACGACCATCGCGCGGATGGCCGAACGCGTCGACGTTCCCATCGTGGTAACCGTCACCAAGCTCGACGGCATGGCATTCGACCAGATCGCCGCAGGAGCGCGCATCGTGAACGTGGCCGCCGCCAAAGAGACCCCGCGCGTCGTGGCGGACATTCGCCGCGCATTCCCGCGCATGCCCATCATGGCAAGCGGCGGCACCACCGACGAGTCCATCCTTGCCACCATCGACGCGGGCGCCAACGCCATATCCTGGACCCCGCCCACGCTGCAAGAGCTCGAACGCAGGATCATGGACCGCCATCGTCAGAAAAACGACCTGACATTCGTCGCAGCGTAAACGGAAAAACGCACGCAGCGCCTTTCGGGCGCAACAGCGAAGGAAGCCCGCAGCAGCAGCAGCAGCAGAGGACTTGCGCTGCATGGCGCTCCGGGTACTTGGCGAGCACCCGGAGCGCCTATCGGATTCGACCGACTGCGCGAAACCGGCGAGAACCCGCGCCGAATCGCCCGAAGCCAACGAAACCAGTACTAAAGTGGAAATTTCGGCCGCCGAAATCCCAAAAACGCCTCTTTAGCACGGGAAGGCACGCGACGCGAAAAAGCGCCCGCCTTCCGACGCGGGAAAACCCCAGGTCGCAAAGGACCGAAAACGCCAAAGCATGCACGGCCGAAGAAGCAGACGTGCTAAAAAGGCGTTTTCCGTCATCGAGAGGCGAAAAATTCCTCTTTAGCATGGGGGGCTTCGCCCGACGCCGACGGCCGCCCGTAAAAAAGCCCGCCGAAACCACGGGCTCGCCCTCCCGGGAACTGGGCGGACGAGCAAACCGCCCGCCCGAAGCCAACAGGGAATGCAAAAACGCAGGAAGCCCGCAGCACCACACTGCGGGCTTCCTGCCTATATATCCGGCCGACAAAGGGGGCATCGGCCGGTTCCAAAGGAGAAACATCCGGTAAGAGATGCATTTCTCGTATTGGCATGAAAGGAAAGCGCGATTCGCCGCCGACAGGTCGAAAGCGCAGGACACTATGCCAGAGCCGCCGACCCCACAGGAGCAAATGCGCTGAACGCGGGTTTTCCGCATATCGGTCATCACGGAGCAGCATCGCGCGCTGCACGCCCCGTGGCGGCCGATACGCGTGCCGCCTCGCCCGTCGTTCGCGGCGAAACAAGGCGGCGCGCAACCGACCGGTGCGCTTAGTCGAACTGGCGCAGCGCGGCGCTCAGGCGCTTGAGGCCCTCGCGCAGCGTAGGCTCTGCGGCGCAGTAGCCAAGGCGGGCTCCGCACGGCAACTCGAAACGGCTGCCCGGAACCAGCAAAACGCCCTGTTCCGCAAGGAGCTTCTTGCAGAATTCCTCGTCATCCATCGGAATGTCGAGCTTGATGTACGACGTGGACACGGCCTTCGGCGGCACCCACGACACGCGCGGCTCGTTGTCGACCCATTCCTGGGCGATGGCGAGATTGTTGAACACGATGGCGCGGTTGCGCTCGAGCACCTTGTCGCGATTGCGCAGCACATGCACGGCAAGCGCGTCGTTGAACACGCCGTCGCAGATCATCGTGTAATCGCGGTACACGCGGAAGCGGTCGGCCACTTCCTTGTTCGACACCGTCCAGCCGATGCGCACGCCTGGAACCGAATAGGTCTTCGACAGGCTGTTGGAAACCACGGCTTTGTCGTACAAATCGGCCATCGAAACGAACGATTCGGTATCCTGCAGCGGCAAATACACCTCGTCGGACAAGATATAGGCGCCCACCGACGCGGCGATTTCGACGATCTGCTCGAGCATCTCGGCCGGCAGCACCGTGCCAAGCGGATTGCTGGCGTTGTTGATGCAGATCAGCTTGGTGTCGGGGCGCACGAGCTTTTTCAGCTCTTCGATGTCGGGATTCCAGCCGTTCTCTTCGCGAATATGCCAATACTCCACCTCGGCGCCCAGGGTGCGCGGAATCTCATACAGCGGCTGATACGTCGGATACTCGGCGATCACGTGGTCGCCCGGCTCGACGAGGGCCATCAGCGCCAGCAGATTCGCGCCCGTCGCGCCGTTGGTCTGCAGGATGTTGTCGGGATCGACGTTTTTGTACAGCTTCGCCACTTCCGCCTTGAAATCGGGCGAACCCTCGATCCAGCCATAGTTCATCTTCTCGCGGCCCAGACGCTCGTAGAACGTGGCGCCCGCTTCTCCGTCGAGCGCGAGAATCTCGTCCATGGTCATGGAAGAAATCGTGGACTGCGCGATATCGTACGTCGCGCTTTTCTCCCATACGTTGAGCCAGTCTTCGACGCCGATCGTTGCGATTTTCATATTCATCTCTCCCATCGAAGCCCGCAGGCGCAGGCCGATTGCGAAATATGCGAACGATGTGCGGGATGCGGAGTCAGCCGAAAACATCCCGCATTCGTCTGATATGCCGCCCTCCGCCGTGCGCGCCGCCGCGATTTCCCCGATGCGGCAGCGCACGAAACGACGGGCGGGCAGGAATCGTTAGAAGCTGATGACGCCCATGGCCAGCATGACGAGAGCGACCACGCCCAGAGCCGAGATGACGCCCATGGCGATCTTCTCGCCCTTGGAAAGCGCCAGGCCCTGGTCCTTGCGCGCCTTGGCGTACACGAAGAAGCCGGGAATATAGCCCACGCAGGTCAACAGCAGGAACGACCAACCGTTGAACATGACGCCGATGACCTGGAAGGCGACGGCGACAGCGCCGATGGCGAGCTGGCCCCAATCGCGCTTGCCGGCGGAGAACTTCACCTGATAGGCCGCTGCGAGCGCCCAGGTGATCACGATGGCGACCGTGCACATGGAGAACGCGAAGTTGTAGGCATCCTCGGTGAAGATCAGCGTCAGCATGAAGACCTGCGTGCAGGCGCCCACGATGAGCAGGCTGAACTGCGGAGAGTTCTTGTCATTGAGCTTGCCCCACGAAGCCGGAAGCAGCTTGTGCTCCGCCATTTCGGACGTGGTTTCGGCAGGCAGAATGGTGAACGAAAGCCAGGAACCGAGCACCGAAACGATAATCGCGATCGAGATGAACGCGCCGCCCCAGCCGGGAGCCATGTCGTCGAACACATAGAGCATGGCAGGATAATCGAGCGCGGCGATTTCGGTGTAGGGCATATAGCCGTACGGCAGGACCGATGCGCCGATGTAGATCAGCAGCAGGCACACCAGGCCGATGACCGTGGCCTTGCCCACATCGGACTTCTTCTCGGCGCGCGAGGAAACCACCGTGGCGCCCTCGATGCCGATGAACACCCACATCATGATGATCATGCAGTTCATGACCTGGCTGCCCAGACCGCCCAGGCCCTGGGCCTCGGCGCCCGCCTCACCCATGGCGACGGCGTTGTTATACAGCGTTCCCCAGAAGTCCGCGGTGAAAACGCCCGCATTGAACAGGAAAATAGAGAACACGATGAAGATGCCGATGGCGGCAACCTTGCACACCATGACGATAGCGTTCAAAAACGACGCGCTTTCCACACCGCGAATCACCAGCAGGGTGAGCAGCCACATGACCACCGACGCGATGACGATGCACGGGATGGTGTTGCCGGGCAGAAACGCCGGGAAGAAATAGCCCAGCGTGGACATCATCATCGTCGCGAAGGCGACGTTGCCCAGCCATGCGGACAGCCAGTAGCCCCAGCCGGAAATGAAGCCGGCGAACGGGCCGAACCCCTCTTCGGCGTACGTGAAGATGCCGTGCAGGTCGGGGCGCTTCGCCACCAGGTTGTTCAGCGAGAATGCGAGCATCAGGAATCCGACGCCCACGATGAGCCATGCAACCAGCGCGGCACCGGGAGACGCCACCTGGGCGAGCTGGCCGGTAATGGCGAACACGCCCGATCCGATGCACGATGAAACCACCATGCCGATCAGGCCGAACAGCCCGATCCCCTTTTTCTTGTCCTCCATGCGAAACTCCTCCTTCGAAGCATGAAGGCCGCTTTCGGCGCAAAATGATTCGACCGCGCCGGCACGATGCGACGCGGTCGATATGCGCAAGGGCCCGCCGCGAAATAAAGCGAGTTCTTCGCATGCTGACCCGTGCGAGCCATGGCGGCGCGTCCTCTCTCGCGGACGTATCGCCCGCACGCACCGCCATATCTCGCCCGAAGCGGCAATTGGCTTGCAAAACGGATTGTCGATGCGCGGACGGGCATTGAGAAGGTATAAAGGCGTTTACCGACGGGTAAAAACATGGTGTAGAGACGGGTCTTGAGCATATAAACCGATGCTAAACCGCAGGTGAATCGCATGAAGCGGCATTCGCATCGCAAGAAAGCGGAGCCCGCTCCCCCGCATCGGCATACATCCCGGCACGCCCCTTTCCGCCGCTGCCGCACGACGGCCCCGGTTGCACGGCGGTATGCGGATGGCAATGTGCATTTCCGCCCGCCCGAACGGCAGCAAGGCGGGGTTTGCGATACCATGGACGGAAACGGTCAACGCCTTAAGAAAGAACGAAGATGCCCATGGAGCTCGTCCAGTTCTATTCAATGCTCGTCGTACAGCTCGTCTCGGTACTTGCCGGAGCGGGTTGCCTTTCGGTGTATCTGGTATCGCATCGCCGCGGATTCCTTTACGCCTTCTGGGCATTCTTGTTCTATTTCCTCGATGCCACGCTCGTATTCCAAGACGCCTTCATCGCGCTGATGATGGACGTCCCCGACGAAGGGGTCTACCTCGTTGCACGTTCGCTTGCGTCCATCATATCGGGAAGCGGCATTTTCGTATCGTTTTGGCTCCTTGCCTGCGATTTCGCGGGAGAGAAGCGCACGGCTCTCGTTTTCACGCCGCCCACCGTTTTCGTAGCGGCAAGCCTCATGTCGCTTCTCCTCGATCAAACGCAGCCCGAAAACCGCTTCGTCTTCTACGCCATACGCGCGGTCTTGTTCCTGTGGACGCTCGCGTTTCTCGGCATGCGCTATTTCTCGACCGCCGACACGACCGAACGGCAGCGCATGCGCCGGCATAAAGCCTTCTATATCGCGCTTTGGATTCTCGGCATCGGATTTTTCGCCGAAGATGCTTATTTCTTCCTGATAGCCCCGCCCGAGGGAAGCGCGCTTTCGCTGTTTTCCGCCGAGCGCAATTACCTCGAAGAGCTGCTCATGCTCGTTTGCGCAGGCGCGGCATGCCGCAGCGCCTATAAAGCCCTCTCGCTGCGCTACGAGCAGCCTCCCGTGCGAGAAGACGAGCGCGTGGAATCGATCATCAACGACAATCTGGCCCTTTACGGTAGCAGGCACAAGCTCTCCAAACGTGAGCAGGAAGTGCTAAGGCTCGTCTTGCTGGGCGTCGACAACCAAAACATAGCATCCACCATGGGCGTGGCAGCAAGCACGGCGAAGGTTCACGTGCACAATATCCTGCGCAAAACGGGCCATGCGAACAGGCAAGATTTAATCCAGGATTTTTGGAGCACCTGGTAGCGCGACCCCGAGGCATCTCCCTCTTGCCGATGCACGCTTCCCATCGACAAGCTCACGCTCTGCACATGCATCGCCGCCGCTTCAATGCGCCCCCCGATCCACAATCCCAGAACGCGCCTTCTCTCCGATACGCCTCCTTGAAGCGCGCCTCTTTTCCGATGCATGCCTCCCACCACCGCCTCATCCTGCAATAGCGACGAATGACCCTGGCCTCGGCCGCATGACGATGGGCGCGCTCGCTACTCCCCTGTCGGCATTCCAAACGAACTCGTGAGCATATTCTTGCACGCTTCGTCGACGGGAGCTGAAGTGCAGAGCACATGAATTGACCCAAACGCCGAAGGCGATTCGCCAGGCTTCAGTCGAAGGGGATTCCTCATATGCGGCGACGGTAGCTACCTCAAGACGCTTCCCGCGTTTCCAGTGTGCTCCGGCCCGCATTGCCGACACGCATTCTCAATCAGCAAGTTCAAGCTTCACATACATATGGCCGCCGCCAAGATCGACGATTCGGTCACGCGTTTCCGTCGTCAAAACCGACGATTCCGGCCGCGCATCTCTGCTCAGCGTCTCAATCCGTGCTAAAAGGGAATTTTCCGCCGCCGAATTCCAAAAAACGCCTCTTTAGCACGCCCTTCGCCTTGCGACGGGCGTACCACACCAGCTGCCCGTCGCTGTGACCTGGCGTTTTTCCGCGCTTTCCCCGACGATGCCAGTAAAAGCCCAACCGCTGACGTGCTAAAATGAAGAAATCCGTCATTGCAGAGCGAAAAACGCCGCTTTAGCACCCCGCCGCCAGCATCGCTGATGTCGTATTTGCAGTGCCCCGTTCGCCTGGCGACCAACGTCTACGATGAGCACCGAAAAAACCGCAGCATTCAAGGATTCCCGCTCCATTATCAATGCATACGAAGCCGTACATCGCACCGCCGTTACATTCGACGCACTTTCGGACTCCCAACTCGAATCATCGACGCGCGCGAAACCCTAGGAAGCAATTGCTCGATGAGGCTTTTTGCTATACGGCATGCCCTGATGCGCCTTTCGGCCAAAGTGATCTGGGATTTATACCGCGACGGTTCGTCTTTCGAGCAGAGCGTCGCACGGGTCGCCTCGAGTTTATGAATCAGCGAATCGAACTGCCGTTTCGCTTCCGCCAGTTCGTCTACGCCAAACGCAGAAGCGACCCCGTCAGCATGCTCATGCAAGCCTGAACGCTCGCCGGTACGTCCGCTGGAGCCATCGCACTGTCCCAAGCCATCGAATTCCTCGCACGTCGCGCAGTAGGGCCCTTCTTTCGACTGGAAGCGATCCGATTCCTCGGCACAAAGCGAATCCTCAGGACAAGCGCGCTTGGCGGCAATGCACCCCGACTCCAGACCATCCGCAATGCGTTCGAACCGATACTCCTGTTCGACATCGGGATATTTCCGCTTGTCCACCTTGCCGCAAAACATATCGAACGGACGAACCCACAGACCGCCATCGCCGTACAGGGCGCGATACACTACCAGCTCCTCTTCAGTCTCCGAATGGCGGGCGACATCCACGACTTCGTATTCATTTCCTTTGAAATGACGGTAGATACCAGGTTTTATCTCACGACGAGGCTCCATGACCTGCCCTTCTCCTCGAATGCGAACGATAGATATATACCTCCGACCAGATATTCCGCCAAAGCGCAACGACCGCCAATCAAGCGGAAAGGTAAGAGCAAACAAAAGAATGCCGGCAGAAAAGCGCTCCGCATCATGAGATTCTATAAAGCTCTTCTTGAGAGCGACGATTGATCACCCGCCAAAGCAAGCGTTTCGAAAGATGCGATGATGGAACTTGGAATGCCGCTGTATCCGAGAGGTGACGGAAAAGAGAAAGGGGCCCGGAGGCCCCTTGAAAGCGCGAAGCGCCCCGCGCGAGCGCGACGACCCTTCCTCCCGCGGTCGATACCG
>JAUNDR010000037.1 GCA_030525985.1 Slackia sp.
AAAAGGCTTCGCAGATGCGAAGCCTTTTTCATTCATGCAGTACATCCCGTATGAAAACGGCGCGCCTCGAGCCGCATTCGACAGCGACTCGTCTTTCGAAGCGCCCGTCGCGCAACCCGCCGGCGATATGTACGCAAAATCCGAGATAGCCGCCCCCTGCAGCGCAATGCGGGAAAGCGTCGAAGGCGGCAATGCTTCGCCGACGCAGAAGGACCCGCCGAAGCGGGTCCTTCCGTCAGTGCTCGCGAATCCTTACGCCTCGGCGTAAATCTCCTTCAGCTTAAGCAGATGCTCGTAGCGCTCGATGGCGGCTTTCTCGTTCTGCTCGAACAGCTCGCCCGCACGCTCGGGGAACTCGCGGGTCAAGCGGCTGTAGCGGGCCTCGTTCATCAGGAACTCCTGATAGCCGCCCTTAGGCTCTTTCGAGTCGAGCGTGAACTTCTTGCCTGCAGGCGCAGCCGGGTTGAAGCGGTAGAGATTCCAGTAGCCGCAATCGACGGCCTTTTCCATCTCCACCATGCAGTTCGCCATGCCGCCCTTGATGGAATGCATCTCGCACGGCGAGTAACCGATGATCAGCGACGGTCCGGGATAGGCCTCGGCCTCGGCGATCGCCTTCATGGTTTGAGCAGGCTTGGCGCCCATGGCCACCTGGGCTACGTACACATAGCCGTATGCGATGGCGATTTCGGCAAGGCTCTTCTTCTTGATGTCTTTGCCGGCCGCAGCGAACTGAGCAACCTGGCCGATATTGGACGCCTTGGAAGCCTGGCCGCCCGTGTTCGAATATACCTCGGTGTCGAATACGAACACGTTGACGTCTTCGCCCGACGCCAGAACGTGGTCGAGACCGCCGTATCCGATGTCGTACGCCCAGCCGTCACCACCGAAGATCCAGACGGATTTCTTCGTCAGATAATCCTTGTCGGCCAGGATGGACGCCGCAAGTTCGCCCGCCTCGCCATCAGAGGCAGCGGCCTTTTCGAGTTCGGCCACGTATGCGGCGCTCGCGCCCTTGCTTGCCTGAGCGTCATCGCGCGCCTCGAGCCACGCCGCGGCGGCATCCTTCAACTCCGCAGCAACAGACGATGCGATCAGCTGCTCGGTTTCGGCGACCACCTTATCGCGCACAGCATTCTGGCCGAGCAACATGCCGAGGCCATGCTCCGCATTGTCTTCGAACAGGGAGTTCGCCCACGCCGGGCCGCGGCCTTCCTTGTTCACGGTGTACGGCGAGGTTGCCGCAGGGCCGCCCCAAATGGACGAGCATCCGGTCGCGTTGGAGATGTACATGCGGTCGCCGAACATCTGGGTGACCAGACGCGCATAGGCGGTCTGCGCGCAGCCGGCGCACGCGCCGGAGAATTCGAGCAGAGGCTGCTTGAACTGGCTTCCCTTCACCGTGGCATCCTGGATTTCGGGCTTGTCGGAAACTTCCGCCACGCAGTAGTCGAAAACGTCCTGCTGCGCAAGCTCGCCCTCGGCAGGGGCCATGGAAAGCGAATTCGTGGGACACTGGACGACGCAGACGTTGCAGCCCATGCAATCGAGAGGCGAGACGGCCAGCGTGTACTGCAAGCCCGCAGCGGCCTTGCCCTTGGCGGGAATGAGCGTGGCGGCCTCGGGTGCCGCAGCGGCCTCCTCCTCGGTCAGCGCGAAGGGACGAATCGTGGCATGGGGGCACACGAACGCGCACTGGTTGCACTGGATGCAGGTGGAAGCATCCCAGGTGGGAACGGAAACGGCGATACCGCGCTTCTCGTAGGCCGCAGCGCCTTGCTCGAATTGGCCGTCGGCGTGGTCGACGAAAGCGGAAACGGGCAGGCTGTCGCCGTCCATGCGACCGACCGGCTCCATGATGTTCGTGACCATCTTGACCAGTTCGGGCTTGCCGGCGTGCGCCGTCGTCTCCTTCTCATCGCTCGCATCCGCCCAAGCGGCAGGCACCTCGATGCGCGTGAACGCCGTCGCGCCGGCATCGATGGCACGGTGGTTCGTGTCGACCACATCCTGGCCCTTCTTCAGATACGACCTGGTTGCCGCCTCTTTCATGTAACGGATGGCATCCTCTTGCGGCAAAATGCCCGCCAGCGCGAAAAACGCCGACTGGAGGATGGTGTTGGTGCGCTTGCCCATGCCGATTTCGATGGCAAGGTCGATGGCGTTGATGGTATAGAGCTTGATATCGTTTTTGGCGATATAGCGCTTCGCTTCGGCGCTCAGATGATGCTCGAGCTCATCGGGCGTCCATTGGCAGTTGACCATGAACGTGCCGCCCGGCTTGACGTCGTAGACCATGGGGAAATCCTTGGTGACATACGAAGGATTGTGGCACGCTACGAAATCGGCCTTGTTCACATAGTACGAGCTGCGGATCGGAGAATCACCGAAACGCAGGTGGCTGATCGTCACGCCGCCCGTCTTCTTCGAGTCATACTGGAAGTACGCCTGAACATATTTATCGGTATGGTCGCCGATGATCTTGATCGAATTCTTGTTCGCGCCGACCGTGCCGTCGCCGCCAAGACCCCAGAATTTGCATTCGATAGTGCCGGGCGCCGCCGTGTTCGGGCAATCGGGATCCTCGGGAAGAGAGAGGCCCGTCACGTCATCGACGATGCCGATCGTGAACTCGCGCTTGGGAGCCTCTTTCGCAAGCTCGGCATAAACCGCGAACACCGACGAGGGCGGCGTGTCTTTGGAGCCGAGGCCGTAACGGCCGCCGACCACGGTGATGCCCGAAACGCCCTCGATGGCAAGCGCGTTGACCACGTCGAGATAGAGCGGCTCGCCGACTGCGCCCGGTTCTTTGGTGCGGTCGAGCACGGCGATCTTCTTCACCGTTTTCGGAAGGGCCGCCACGAATTTCTCGGTGACGAACGGACGGTACAGGCGAACCTTGACCAGGCCGACCTTCTCGCCGCGCGCGTTCATATAGTCGATGACCTCTTCGGCCACATCGCAAAACGATCCCATGGCGACGATCACGCGCTCGGCATCCTCGGCGCCGTAGTAATTGAACAGCTCGTAATTCGTTCCAAGCTTGGCGTTGACCTGATGCATATAGTCTTCGACCACGGCGGGAAGCGCATCGTAGTAGCTGTTGCACGCCTCGCGGTGCTGGAAGAAGATATCGCCGTTCTCATGGCTGCCGCGCATGGCGGGATGCTCGGGGTTGAGCGCATGGGCGCGGAAATCGCGCACGGCATCCATGTCGCACATATCCGCCAAATCGGCGTAATCCCACACGGCGACTTTCTGCACCTCGTGCGAGGTGCGGAATCCGTCGAAGAAGTTGATGAACGGAACGCGTCCCTTGATGGCAGACAGATGGGCGACGGCGGAAAGGTCCATGACCTCCTGAACGTTGCCCTCGGCAAGCATGGCGAAGCCGGTCTGACGGCACGCCATGACGTCGGAATGATCGCCGAAGATGTTGAGCGCCTGGGTAGCCACCGTACGAGCGCTGACATGCAAGACACCGGGAAGAAGCTCGCCTGCCATCTTATACATGTTGGGAATCATGAGAAGAAGACCCTGCGAGGCGGTGTAAGAGGTGGTCAAAGCGCCGGCGGCAAGCGATCCGTGCATCGTTCCCGCAGCGCCGCCCTCGGATTGCATTTCGCATACCTTGACCGTCGTGCCGAAGATGTTCTTCTTGCCCTGAGCGGACCATTGGTCGACGAAGTCGGCCATGGGGCTTGAAGGCGTAATGGGATAGATGCCCGCAACCTCGGTGAATGCATAAGAGACATACGCCGCGGCGTTGTTGCCATCCATCGATTTGAATTCTCTCGTCATACCAACGCTCCTTTGAGACGAAACCGCTGTCGCCCACCCTGGACTGCGGTCTTCTTCCGTCGTCTGAACGAACACACGCCGTTATGGTAGCGCGAGCGCTTTAGCGGGCGCGAGTGGGACGAAAAGAGCGAGTGAGACGTTCGGCAAACGGCGGACGCCTTCGGAGCGCGCTGGCGCGAAACACCGCCGCAAACGACGACGCTTGCGGATGCAGATGGGCAATGCGGGCCGAACTCCGTCTAGGCGCGATCAAGCTCGGATTCGAGAAGGGGAATCAGGCGGGAGAAAGTCTCATCGATGGTCTTTTTCTTCAACTGGCATTCCCAGATGATATGCACGCGCCAGCCCGCCTCTTCGAGCGCAGCGATATTGCGCGCATCGCGTTCGACATTGCGTTCGAATTTGGGAATCCAATAATCCTGATTCGTCTTAGGCATCGAAGGCTTGCAGACAGGACAGCGATGCCAAAAGCATCCGTTGATGAAGATGCAGACTTTTTTGCCGGGATAGGCGATATCGGGCCTTCCGGGAGCCTTCCATTGCAGACGGTAGCCGCCCAGGCCCGCTTCGCGCAAGCGCTGACGCACAAGGAGCTCGGGTTTGGTGTCTTTTCCCTTGTTGCCCTTCATGCTTTTACGCACCGCAGGCGCAACAGCACGCAAGGGTTCGGGCGTCGCGTGAAGAACGCAACGCGTCGAGCGCGCGTGCTTTCTTATATAGGAAAGATGCTCGCGCTTCACCGACACGAGCCACATCCCACGCTTGCCGGCGCTGCGCACGCGCCGCGCTCCCGACGATGCGCCGCGAGCACGGCGCAAGGCGTGGATACGGCAGTCGACGACAGGGCCGCGAGCGGCGCGAAGCGCACGGTATGGAGTCGTTGCGCTACCGCTCACGTCCGCCCTTTACGTAAGACGCGATGAACGATATGCCCGCCACCGTGAGGGCGAGGCCGAGACCCGTGTAGAAAAAGGCGATGAACCATTCGGGGAGAACGCCGCTTGCGCGCAAGGCGATGCCGCCTCCCATCATGATCGCCATGACGACGTAGCCCTTTTTGTCGAAGAAATGCCAGATGTGCTTTTTGTCTTCTTCGAAACCGCGAATACGCTCGGCGTGCTTTTTCACCAGCTTCTGAAACACGAAGAAGTGAAACATCAGGAAGATGACGAGCGTGCCGAGCAAAACCCACCATACAAGATGGTCATGCGTCAAGGCGCCGATGCCGATATTGCCGATATTCGCACCGGCAACGATCCAAACGATGCCGGCAACAAGCAGGAGTTTTTCAGTCGCGATTTTCATGAGGGCGATTATAGTCCTTCGCCCCCTTCCCCCGGCCATCTCCATACGAACTGAACAATGTTCATATTCAACATGAGGCGACCGCAGGCTTGCCGCGGCCGCCCTCTCCTATAAACGACCGGCGCGCTTCTCCTCGAGCCGACGGCATGCCTCATCGATTCGGGAGAAAAGAACGGCGGTATCTTCGGATTCGAACGAGTAACGCACGACTTCAGGCTGCCGCGGATTGGCGGCGTCGTGCTGCTCGACGCGCACGAAATACGCCTCGACCGAATCGAAGCCGCGCATCAAAGCCGCATAGGCATAGCAGCTCGCCTGAAGCAGATGCTTCGTATAAAGCTCCCGCTGCGATTCGCCAGGCGATCCGCCCGTTTTATAGTCGACGATCGCCGCGCGCTTGGCGCCCCCCTCCTCCGTGCAATTCCACGATACGAACAAGTCGATCGACCCTTCGAGATACGCAATGCGGAAAGGATCGCTATCGCAACCTCTTCCGAGGTCGATGAAAAACGGCAGCTCCGCCGTCATGGCATCGGCGCTTTCGCACATACGCGCGATATCGCTTTCGAACCATCGGTCGAGGGCGACCTCGAGACGACGCTTCGCCCCCTGCCCCAACCCGCACGATTCGATCACGGAGGCAAGGCGTTTGTCGGACGGACGCCTCAGCGTGCCGCCAAGCGAATCCGCCAAACAGACAGCCTGCTGGGCACACAGGTGGAACGCCGCTCCGAAATCGGTCGCACGATCGGCATCGCACGCAAAACCCTCGCACGAATCGTCCGGAAAAGCATCGCCGTCATCGATGAGCTCAACGCTGTCGTTGGCAACCGGGACGGGCTCATCGAAAACCGCATCCTCGACTTCGGCGGCAAGAGCCGAATAACTCGCCGTGTCGAAACGCTCGGACCCAAGCGGAACTTCGCTCATACGCCCATCCGCCGCAAGCGCGGGAACGGCAATGCGGCAACCGCCCGCTTGCTCGGAAGCATCCGAACAAGAAGCTCCGTCCCACGCCGCAGGCCGAACATCTCCCGATACGGCCTGCGCATCGGCGATGCCGGACGGCGCATCGACGCTCGCCTCGCAAAACGATACCGAATCGCCATCCGCCTGGCTGGATGAACCTTCTTCGAAATCCGATTCGTCGGTATCGATTCGGCAGACAATCGCAGGAAGACTTCCCCCGAAATCGACCATCGACGTTCCCTCGGGAATGTCGCCGTGCGCGAAAAGCGCACTGCGTATATCGTCGTACACGCCCGATTCCGCCGTGATTCCCGACCCGTCGGAAGAAGGAGAACGGGCAACGGACATGGAGACGATGAGCGCCTCTTTCGCCCTGGTCAAACCGACGTAGAGAAGACGCCTGCGCTCCTGAAGCTCCTGTTCGGCCTCATAGATGCGAATCGCCTCTCGCTGGGCCATAGGGGATGGCGCCGAAAGGACGGCCTCGCTGGATTCCGTCTCGCCCTCGGTCGACGAAAGGCACCCCACGCCATATTTCTTGTCCATAGCTTTCTTGATCGGCGACGTGCTCGAGAATCGGGAAAGAGACCGCCTGAGGTCGAGTCCGACGAACGAAACGCCGTCGATCGTATTGCATCGAAACGCCGGCGTGCGAGCATTCGTCTGCGCCATCTCAGCAACGGCAACGATGGGGAATTCGAGGCCCTTGCTCGCATGGACCGTCATGATGCGCACGAAATCGCCGCCTTGGGCAGACAGCGCTCCAGGCGCCTCTTTCGCCGTCTCTATATAGGCAACGAAGGATTGCGCGATCGACGCCGCTCCCGATACGCCGTCTTTCTCAAACGACTCGACGATACGGATAGCCTTCATGACGTTTCCCGCAACCGATTGGCCCTCCGCTCCAAGGCTTTCCAACCGTGTAAGCCACCCCGACTCCTCGACCGCCTTCATCATGATGCGCGAAACCGGCATCGACCCGACGCGCAAGGAGAGGTTTTTCACCACACGGACGGCATGCACCAGACATGCGGATGCGTCCGACTCGCCCGCTTCGATGCATTGCGCCAAATCGTCGAACCCAACGTCGATACCCCTGCGACGAAAAACCTGTCTGTCCTTATCGAACATGGTAGAAAGCATGATGAAGTCATCCGCAGACAGAACGAACATCTCGCTCGACAAAAGCTCGAAAAGCGACGCGGTCGCATGCGGATTCGCTATAACCTCGATAAGACGACGCATGATCCGCACCTCGGGCGCCGACGAAAAAATCGATCCGCCGGCAATCACGCATGCGAATCCCGCCTCACGCAATGCATCAGCAAAAATACCCGCCCTCGTCATGCGTCCCAGAAGAATCACCATATCTCCTGGAGCATGTCCCCTATCGCGCAATTCGGAAAAACGCTCGACGATGCGGCGCGCCTCGAAACGCGTGACCTCGGATGCATCGATGCCGCGCCGCGCAGGATACGTGGTCAACATGACATTGACGCGCGTGTCGTTTCCCCTGAACGGCTTTTTCACCGACGATTCGAATCGCGAAGCGGACAGAGACATGAACTCGTCGCCGAATACGTGATCTTGCTCGAACACGCGGTCGACGAAATGCAGCACATCGCCATGGCTGCGAAAATTGTCGGGCAACTCGATAAGGCCATCAGGATGGGTGCTTTTTATTTTCGCGAGGTGGCGTTTGTACACCTGCACATCGGCGCCGCGGAATCGATAGATGCTCTGCTGGGAATCCCCCACCGTGCACAAGCGCTTACCACCTGCGCCCGCCATGCGAGAAATCATATCGATCTGAAGCTGATCGGTATCCTGGAACTCATCGACCATGATGATCTTGAATTTATCAGCGAACTCGCGTGCGATATCGTCGTGACAGACAAGCGCAGCGGCAGCCTGAATGAGCAGATCGTCATTATCGAGAACGGCACGCTGCTTTTTTGCATCGCGGTAGGCATCGAATGCCGAACGGCCGATGCGAAGCAAATCGTCAAGCAAGCGCTCCGAAGCAAGGCAACGAATCTCCTGGATGACTTCAGCGCATGAAGCCTGCGCATTACCGGCAATCTCTTTGTATTCCGACGACCCGAATCTTCCCGACGGCCACGGGCAGCGATCGCAAAACGCCAGCAATTCGCGCACGGACATCGAAGAGGGCTGCACATGGATTGCGCCCTCGATGAAATCTTCCGCCTGGGCAAGCCACGTATCGCGCGATGCGCTTTGCTTCTGACTTGACGCGATATCGCGCGCCGACTCTATCTCTTGCACCAAAAGACGCACAAGAGCCGATGCGTCGCGCGCGCGAGGGGGCAGACGAAAGGCATCGAATCCCCGCGGATTGCCCGATGCCACGCGAACCAGCTCGACGAGCATATCCTCCACAGAATCGGAAGAGAATCCGCCCGATGAACGGGCAGGAAACTCCGCGAACAGCGCATCGAGGCCCTGCGGAGAAACGAATTCGTTCGCCCCAGAAAGCACCTGGGCGACCGAAGCGCGAATCAGCTCATCGGAACGAGCGGGATCGAGCACGGAAAAAGACGGATCGATACCCAACTCCACCGCATGCATACGCAAAATGCGCGAGCACATGCCATGAATCGTGGATATCCACGCATCATCGACCTTAAGCGCCTCGGACGCCATGCCTTCGGCTCGCAGCGTGCTTTTCACGCGCGACTTGATTTCACCCGCCGCCTTTTCGGTGAACGTGATCGCCATAACTTGCTCGATGCCGTCGAGAAACGCACCCCCGTCTTCGGCGGATCCCTCCATGAGCGCCCATGCGATACGCTGTGTCAGCGTGAACGTCTTTCCGCTTCCCGCGCCCGCCGAAACCACGAGCGGGGCATCGAGCGTCGTGATGCACTTCAGCTGACCTGGTTTGAATCGGTTGAAATCCATGCGGCTATCCCCTTCTCTGTCGGCAGGAAATCTCGGGACAATACGAACATGCCCCCGATGAAGTCGGGGCGGCCTCGATACGCCCCGAAACCAGGCGGTCAAGCGCCTTGGCTATCCTTTCCTCCGTCGCATCGAGCAGCGAGGAGAAATCGGAACCGAACTCGCCCCGATACACGCACCTGTCGGCACGAATCCCGGGAATGAAAGCGGGTTCGATGCTGTTGTCGATGGCGCCCGATGCCTTCGGCGACCTGCCATAAGAAACATAAAGGGCACCGACGACGTCGAAGCCGAGCAAACGCCTGATAGCCTGCGCGTAAACAAGGGTTTGCACCTTGCCTTGACGCATAATCACATCGTCTTTGTCCTTCTTCTCGTAAAGATCGTATTGATCCGAAAGCGAACTCTTGTAGTCGATAATCACCGCCCTGCCGCGTTCATCCACATCGATGCGATCGATTTTCCCCATAACGCGATAGCCTGCGTATTCGACCGCATTCGATGCGGGAATCTCGAACTCGAACGCATACGGAGAGAAATCCGGGAGGAGCATCGCCTCTCTATCGAGGTATGAAACGAGCCTTTCGGAAAGCTCCTCGAATTCGCGCTGTTCGAATTCGCTAGCGGGCACAAGCCTGTTGCTCGACGGCTTCATATCCCGCTGACGAAGCGCACGCTCGTCGATAACCCTTCTCATCAAAACGCGCGCCTGCGGAAGCATCGCATCGGTCACCTTGGCACCATACTCGCTTTGGAAACGCCGATAGAAATCATCGAAAACGCCGTGGGAAAAATCGCCCATTTCGACAGCGCCGAAACCCTCGTCCAGCTCATCGAGGCGCAAACGGAGCAATGCGAACCATTTCTGGGGGCACTCGAGATAACTTTCTATTTGCGATGCGGAAAAGCACGGATCCGACACGATGCCATCCGCTGTTTCCCGCGGTAGAACTATGAGCGATTTCGCGTGATCGGATTCGATGGCATCGATGCACGGCCGCGGCACTTCGGCGCAAAGAGGCTGAGGGCCGTCCTGAACCGACGCATTCGCATACAGGCTTTCCTCACCACGCTCCAAGACGGATTCGACGAAGCAGGGCGGAAGCGCGTAAGGATTGTCTATCTCCGAAGCATCCGTCGGATCGACGCGATAGCAATCGACGAATTCCTCGACAGCGGCACATGGATACGTGGGGTCGGCGGAGGCATCATTGAGGCAACGCTCGATGACCAATTCCTCGCTCGCGCAATTCGCCGCCTGGGAAAAAGCGTACCGTAAGTCGGACAACGCTTGGCGCGGACGGGCGATTCCCAGTTCGTCTGCAAAGGACCATGCCGCATCATCTGCCTGACGAACAGGAAACGACACGTTATCCATATCGCACATGACAACCGTTGGCCACAAGCGCTCTTCGACCGACCCGATGCCGTATGCGCTTACGAAATGCACATCGGCGCGCCCGCCGGTGCAATTCTTTTTTGAAACGGCAACCGTGGCATGATCGAGCAATGCCGCTATCGCACCCTCAGACTCACCGACCGCTCGGGCAGCAGCCATCACCTCGCGCAAAACCCGTATAGCGTCGAGCTGCTCGGCTTCGCTTGCGGCATCTGCGTAGTGCGCCCGTGCGTAATCGACGAAATAATCGACGGAAGGCTCGGCAGCGACAGACGAAACGAGCGCTTCGAAATGCTCGAACGAGCACGAAAGCGCGCGTATACGTTCAAGGCACGATTCCTTCCCCATGAGGCGATCGCGACGCAGGGACGCGTCGAAGGAATATGCCGCGTCGGAAGAAACTCCCGAAAAAGGATTGAGCAGGAAATCCGTGCAAGAAGCCCTATCGAACGCATCGGAGCGCACGATGGACGACACGGAGGCATATGCACGCCCGAAATCGCTCCTCAACCAGGGTCGACGCGCGCTTACGGAACATGAGATGCCGGTACGCGACAATGCAGGCGCCACAGAATCATACGTATCGATGGGGCTTTTCGCCGTAACCAAAACGCGGCCGACGTCGACACGTTTTTCGAGATATCGGGCAAGCAAGAACGGTTCAGCATACCTACCGGAGGGAAACGCGAAGCGAACGCGAACGTCGTCGGCGACGCGCGCGATGACGGGAGCATCGTCTTCATAGGATACGCCGCCGGCAAAAAACGACTCGATGAGCATTTTCTGGGCGGCGGTGGGATGAAACCCCTTGACGCGAGCCTCGCCTTGGCATGCGATGTCGGACTGCGCTGCAAGAAGCGCACAGGCCCGCCCTCCATCGACGAGATTCGCCTGAGAAAGAACGGCTTCGTAAAAGCGAACGGCGGCAACGAGAGAGCTGCGGCGCTCATCGGCGCAACCGTCGCAAAGCAGCACGTTTTCGAACTCGGCCGACCCCAAAACCTCGTCGGCAAGCTTGACCAGCAACGAGGCCATGCCGAACGTCTTCGGCAAACCAAGCTCGGGGTGTTCTTCGAGAACACGTAAAAACGCCAGCATGCGCTGCGTTTTCGAAGCCCGTGCGCGGCCGTCGCCCCAAAGCGACCAGAGGTTCCCAACCCATGTATCGACGCCCGAAACCGCGACCTCGAACGACCATGCCTGATCGCGTGCATGGCGTTTCTGAAAAGCAAGCGCTTGATCTTGATGGGCGAAAAGCACCGTTCGCATCAATAATCCCCCTTCATCCGAGCGCTTATTATATCGTATTTCATTCCGATAGGGATATTTTTTCAAACATTTGTTCGTTATTTAAAAGAAGAAATCACCGGGCGAAAACGCAGCATCCCAACAGGGAGTTTGCGCGAAAGCAGAAAATGCATTGCGACAATCGGAAGGCGATAAAAAACGAGAGAGGCCGCTTAAACAGCAACCTCTCTCGTCAAAGACGGGATATGTCCGATTCCCTATGCGGGGACGACTTTGGTAACCTCGGGAACGTGCTCTTTGAGGATACGCTCGACGCCATTGGCGAGCGTCATCTGGCTCATCGGGCAGCCCTTGCATGCGCCCTGCAGCTCGACGACCACAACGCCGTCATCCTGAACGTCGACCAGCGCGACGTCGCCGCCGTCGGCCTGAAGGCTCGGACGAATGAGGTCGAGCACGCGGCTGACCTGTTCTTTATCGATAGCCATATCGATTGCTCCTTTTCATCAAAAGAAATGAATCCGTAAAATTGTAACGTAGCGGACAGCAAAATGCGACAAAAGACAATCGTCTATGCGCAGCGAACCCTCTACGCAATGCGCCGCCCTCTCGGACGGCGCACGACATAATCGCTTAGAGCTCGGCAACCCACAAGCCGTGCAGGTTGCAGTACTCGTAAACCTTCACGGCACGATCGCCTTCGGCCAGAACGAAATCGGCCTTCGGCGCATCCTCGGCGGTCAGCTTGGCGATCTGGTAGCCCTTTTCGGTCACCAGAACGACGAACTGAATGAGGTGCTCCTCGGTCATGGGATGCTCGACCTCGCCGACCTGCACATGAACCTGGGCGCCATAGACGGCGACCACGGGGACATGCTTCTCGACCGCAGCGTCAACGGAACCGGCAACCAGCTCGACCATTTTCTCGCCGCAGCACATCATAGGAACGCCGGCGTCGACGACCTTGATGGCGATGTTGCCGCAATGCTCGCATTTGAAAAGTTTGATATCCATGGTAAACCCCCTGATACGTTTCTTTTTTGTACGGCTTAAATGTTACTTCTTTTATTGCATTTCCGAAAGCCCCTGTTGAGGCAACTTCATCTTAAGCGCATAAATCAGCATGGCAATGCCCGCGATAATCAACGGGACGGAAAGCAGCTGCCCCATGGTAAGCCATCCTCCCCACAGATACCCCAGCTGGACATCGGGCTCGCGAATGAATTCCACCAGGAAGCGAAACGCCCCGTACATGATGAAGAACAGCCCGATGAAGGTACCGCGCGGCAAGGGCGGCCGCCTGCGGGAAAGCGCGAACAAGACGCAGAAGATGACGATTCCCTCCAGGATGGCCTCGTAAAGCTGCGACGGGTGGCGCGGCATCATGCCGGCGGCACCGCCGAACACCACGCCCCACGGCGCATCGGTGGGAGCCCCCCACAGCTCGCCGTTGACGAAGTTGGCGCACCGACCGAAGAACAATCCTATCGCGCCGCCGACAGCACCCATGTCCGCCAAAGTGAGAAACGGGATATGCGTGATTTTCGAGGCAACGAATCCGCCGACCAACACGCCGATCAGCCCCCCATGGAAGCTCATGCCGCCTTTATGGAAGGCAAGTATCTCCGCCGGATGCTGGAGATAATAACCGTCGCCGTAGAACAAGACATAGCCGAGACGCCCGCCGAAGATGACGCCGATGATCACGCAGAAAACGATGGCGAAAAAAGAGTCCTCGTCGATTCTCACGCGCCAGCGCTTCGACAGGTCGGCAAGCACGAGAAACGCGCACACGAATCCCGCTATATAAGCAAGGCCGTACCATCGAACCTCAAGAGGACCTATCTGAAACGCCACCGGATCGATCATCTGATAGATATCGTTGAGCATCCGCTTCCTTTCCTTTACGCAATCCGTCGAAACGCGGCAAAAAGCCCGCGAATCGCGCTATCATCTCCGCCTACGAGGCGCTTTGCCCCTGTGTCCTATCGCGCGCATCAAGGACGTCTTGCCAGTCTTTGCCGACCACGACAAGAATATCCGTGTCGAAGGCATAGTTGACGGAATCGAGCACGGCACGACCCACTCCCAGCGCTGCAACCAGGGCTTCCGCCCTCGATTCGTCATCGTCTTTCTGATATATGACGAGCGTATCGTCATATACCGCCTGATTGGCGTTACCGACAGACGACACCTTGAAGCCCGCGCCTTCGAGCACGGACGACGCGTCGGCCGCGGCCCCTTCGACGCTGCCGCCGTTGTTCACCGTGATGGTGAACGATGCAGGGTCGACCGACCCTATGATGTCTTGCTTATCCTGCTGGAACGGCTCGCCTGCCGTGAATCGCACAAGCATATCTTCCCACTCGTCGGATATAGGCACCTGGAATGCCGCGCCTCCCGCTTTGGAGAGATAGGTCGGCATGACGCCCGTCAGGATCGATTCCGCCGCGATATCTTTCAAAGACGAAAGCAAAGCGTAAGCCGCCTTGGCATCCATGTCGGTTTTCACGAAATCGGCCAAAGCATCCATGCGCGTATAGAAATCGAACGAATCCATGCCGATGAATTTCTTGAAAAGGGCCTGGACGACAAGCGCATCGTTCAGACCGCGACGCTGTTCCGCCGAAGAGACGAAGTCGTTGGCGCGGCACAAAAACACCGCCTGTTCGCCCGAAAGCGTCTGCGCGCCTGCGGGAAGGGCGATCGTGCCGGCGTCGGGGTCGCTTACCGCCTCGGGCAGATCGACTTCGATTCCGCCGAGCGCATCGACCAGAGACGAAAATCCCTGCGCGTCTACCGCGACGTAATGGGAAATCTGCACGCCCGAAAGCCCCTCGACCGCTGACACCGCTTCAGCTGCGCCGCCGATGGCTTCCGCTTCGCCAAGACGATGCTCCTGGCCATCCGACAGCATCACTTTCGTATTGCCCGGAATAGTCAGGACCGAAGCGGACGCTTGCTCCGCATCGGTACGCACCAGCAAGGCGGCATCGGGACCCGCGCCGCCGTCGCCATCGTCGTAAGATGCGCTGAGCAGCGTATAGGCGACGCCCTCGGCAGGAGCGTCCGCCAGCACGGCAGACAAAGACGCATCCTCGATCTGCAGGCGATCATCGATGCCGCCGAGGAATACGAACCAGGCCGCGCAGCCCGCAACGACGAGCGCCACGAGGGCGAACACCGAAGCGAACGCTATCTTACGGCGGCGGCTCGAAGCCACCGCACGCTCGATGAACGCCTGCTGGCTCATGCGATTCGCGTAATCGCGGCGGCTTTCGCGCGTCGACGTGTTCGGCAGAACCTGATGGATTTCGCCACGCTCCGCCTTGCGCGCGCGACGAGGACTCACGGGGTCCTTACGCGGCGTAAGCGGGCTGGGAACACGAGCCACATGCGTTCCCAGCACGGCGCGTTTCATCTGGCGCGACGTTTTTTTGTATTCAGCACTGCTTGGACGACGGGTGACCATGATACGGACTCCGAACTACCAATCGATATCTTCGTCGGGTTCGCGATGAAGACGGGCGCCGAGAGACGACAGCTTTCCGACATAGTCTTCGTATCCGCGATCGATGTGATGGATCTTATGCACGCGCGTCGTTCCTTCGGCGAAAATGCCGGCAAGCACAAGTGCAGCGCCGCATCGCAGATCGGTCGCTTTCACATCGGTTCCCTGCAGCGACGGCACGCCCTCGACGATGGCATGATGGTCTTCTATCGCCACGTTCGCCCCCATGCGGCCGATTTCGTCGGCGAACATGAAACGGTTCTCAAAAACGTTTTCGGTAATCACGGAATTGCCGTCGGCAACAGCGGCCAGCAGCATGAACTGCGCCTGCAGGTCGGTGGGAAAGCCGGGATGCGGAAGGGTCTGGATATCGATGCCGCGCAGCTCGGAACCGCGCGAAACAGTGATGAAATCGTCGCCCACATCGACCGCGCAGCCCATGGCATGCAGTTTCATCAGCGCCATACGCAAAAATCCCGGCTCGATGCCGCGCACCGTCACGGGACCGCCCATCATGGCGCCGCCTACCAAGAACGTGCCCGCCTCGATACGATCGCCGACCGTGGTGTGCTCGCAGGGATGAAGCGCCGACGCAGGTACGCCTTCCACCACGATCGTGGGACTTCCCGCGCCGCTCACGCGAGCGCCCATGGCATTGAGCATATCGGCGAGATCTTCGATTTCGGGCTCGCGCGCGGCATTCTCGATGATGGTTTCGCCTTCGGCGGTCACGGCGCACATCATCGTGTTTTCGGTAGCTCCGACACTTGGGAAATCGAGCGCAACATAGGCGCCGTGCAATCCATTGGGCGTGCTTGCCTCGATGAAGCCGTGATCGGTTTCAAAATGAACGCCGAGCGCTTCCATACCGACCATATGCATGTCGATTTTACGGGCGCCGAGATTGCATCCGCCCGGCATCGCCACGCGTGCGCGACCGAAACGGGCGACCAAAGGACCGAGAACGGAAATGGATGCGCGCATCTTGGAGACCAGTTCGTAAGGGGTCTCCCACGTATCCACGGAGGCCGTATCGATCACGAGCGTATGGTCTTCGCGCTTCACGCGAGCACCCAAGGTTTCAAGCACCTTCGACATGACCATGATGTCCGAGATGAGCGGCACATTGTGGATGACGCTTTCGCCCGCGCCCAGAATGGAGGCGGCAATGAGCTTCAGGGCGGAATTCTTCGCACCCGAAACGCGCACTTCACCCGCAAGCGGCGTGCCGCCCTCGACGACGATCATCTCTTTCGCCATTTTTCGTTCCCCTCTTCTATAAAAGCCGCACGAAGGCGGCTCGAAAAGCATACGCATGAATCCATTGTCGCAAAAAGAAAGAAAGGGTTGAAGCCCGAAGCCTCAACCCTTTCATAAAACCACAGCGCAGTTGCGCAAGCCGTTCGTAAGAACGAAGCGTATGTTACTCGCCCAGAGCGAAGCGCTTGAAGTCGACGACCTTGATGGAGCCGCCCAGCTTCTTGGCAACCTCGTCGGTGTACTGAGCGATGGTCTGGTCGGGATTCTTCACGAATGCCTGCTCGGTGAGGCACTGCTCCTTGAAGAACTTCTCCAGACGGCCGACAGCCATCTTCTCCTGGATAGCCTCGGGCTTGCCGGACTCGGCGGCCTGAGCCTTGTAGATGCTCATCTCGTGCTCGACGACGGCAGGGTCGACCTGGTCGCGATTCGCAGCGATCGGAGCGACAGCGGCGACCTGCATGGCGACGTCGCGGCCGTACTGCTTGAACTCGTCGGAAGCGACGTCGACGCCGTCGACGTCGAAGGACACCAGAACGCCGATCTTGCCGCCCATGTGGATGTAGGAGGACACAGCACCGGCCTCGACGACGGCGAAGCGTGCGAGCTGGGTGTTCTCGCCCATCACGTGGATGCAGTCGGTGACGACGGCCTCGACGGTCTCGCCCCCGATCTCGGCGGCCTTCAGAGCGTCCATGTCGGCGGGCTTGGCGGCCAGAGCGGCACGGGCGACCTTCTCGGCGTAGGCCTTGAACTTCTCGTTCATGCCCACGAAGTCGGTCTCGCAGTTCAGCTCGACGACGGCACCGGTGGTGGCATCGTCGGAAACGAGAGCCATGACGGTGCCCTCGTTGGTGGCACGGCCGGCCTTCTTGGCGACGGCGGCCAGACCGCGGGTGCGCAGCACGTCGACGGCCTTGTCCATATCGCCCTCAGCCTCGACCAGGGCCTTCTTGCACTCCATCATGCCGGCGCCGGTCATCTCGCGCAGCTCTTTGACCATAGCAGCGGTAATGTTAGCCATGGGGAAATTCCTTCCAATCCAACGGCGGCCCTCCAACCGGTTCAGGCGAAAGGCCGCTCGTACTTACTTATATACAGGATTTACTCGGCAGCAGGAGCCTCGACGGCAGCCTCGGCAGCCTCGGCGGCCTC
>JAUNDR010000038.1 GCA_030525985.1 Slackia sp.
CGGGATAGATGGTGCCCTGGGCGAGGAAGGAAACCTCGTCGCCCACCTTGCGGGCTTCTTCTTCGAACACGCGGATGAACTCGGCGCCGATGATCTTGCGTTTGGCCTCGGGCTCGGCAACGCCGTCGAGCAGGGAGAGGAAACGGTCGGTGGCGTCCACGTAAACGAGATTCGCGTCGAGCTGGTTGCGGAATACGTCGACGACCTGCTCGGATTCGCCCTTGCGCATGAGGCCGTGGTTCACATGAACGCAGATGAGCTGCTTGCCGATGGCTTTGATCAGAAGGGCTGCCACCACGGAGGAGTCCACGCCGCCGGAAAGGGCCAGCAGAACCTTCTTGTCGCCGATCTGGGCTTTCGCTTCGGTGACCTTCTCTTCGATGAAGGCTTGGGCAAGTTCGGGGGTGGTGATGCGTGCCATGTCGTCAGGGCGCTTGTTGGAATCCATGCGTCGTTCCTTTCGATTCGTATTTGCGATTCATGCGCTGCATTCGTAGCCGGTAGCATTATGCCTTTACTCGGGGGGTGTATGCGAGAGCAAACGGCGTGGCAGAGGGTATTTCTCCACGCTATTTGCACGTTGCGCCATCTTGCGGAGGGGTGTTGTGGCCCTTCTCGCCGCTGTGGCTCCGATAGAATTTGCGGGCGATGCCATTTTGCGGAAGGGGCGTTGCTTCGCGCACCGCTTTTCTGTATCCTGTCGGTACCTAATAATTAAGTATTTAATTAAATATTAAAAGGAGCGGAATTTGAAAAAGCAAGCCGTAATCGGTCGCGAATGCGTCGCATGCGGAACATGCGCGAAAGCGTGTCCGTTCGCCGCCCTGTCCGTTCCCGAAGGGCGCATCGCCGTGGTTGAGGGGAATCGCTGCGTCGGTTGCGGGGTTTGTGCGAAATCCTGTCCTGCCGAGGTGATTTCCATCGAGAAGCTTGCGGCTTCTCCTTCGGTCGGCGGTTCTGCAAAACGGCCGAAGCCCGTCAAACGCGAGAGAAGATGGTACGACTATCTTTATATAATCACGCCGATTTATCTGACGCTCGGATGCTTCAACATTCTTTTTGCGTGGATCGGGCTGGTCTTCTTTTTCCTTCCCCTGATTTTGTCGGCGGCGGGCAAGGGGAAGCTCTACTGCAATTGGTATTGCGATCGCGGTCAATTCCTCGATCTGCTGGGAAGCAGATTCAAGATGTCGCGTAGACTGACGCTTCCTCGATGGATTCGCAGCAGGGCATTTCGCTATGCGTTCTTGGCGTTCTTCATGACCATGTTCTTCAATATGCTGTTTGTGACGTGGCTCGTTTTTGCGGGATCCCAGGATTTGGGGACTACGGTGCAACTGCTGTGGACGTTCCAGCTTCCGTGGCATTGGGCATATCCCGTCGAAGTTTCTCCCGGCGTTGCGCAGTTCGCATTTGGGTTTTATGGGGTAATGTTGACGTCGACCGTCATAGGGCTTTTTACGATGGTGCTGTTCCGCCCTCGCTCGTGGTGCGTGTTCTGTCCCATGGGAACCATGACCCAGCTGCTTTCTTCGGTGCGCCCCGGTGGTCCATCGTGCGCCAAATCATGCGACGATTCTTGTTCGAGCGAGGCGTAGCATGAATGGTGAAGAGAGAAGAGAACAAATTGAGAAGGCGGCGGCGTTGTTCAAGGTTCTCTCGAACGAAAAACGGCTCTCCATTGTGTGCGCCCTTCTCGATGGCCCGCGTACGGTGGGGGATATTGCCGAGCATGTGCCGGGAATATCGCTCCCCGGCATCTCTCAGCATCTGAGCGCGCTGCGTGCGGCGGGGATTCTCTCCGCCGAAAAGCACGGTCAGTATGTGGTGTACGCCTTGTCCGACAAACGCATATCGACACTTCTGGAAACGGTACGTCGCGAATTCTGCGAAGAAGGCGCAGACCGGTCGGCTTCGGAGGCGTGAAATCCTGTTTTTCGAGATTGCGCGCGCCTTATCGGGGGCGAGCGCGCGTTGTTTTGCGAGCAGAGAAGCCTCGGTTTTTGAATTTTCGGAGATGGGGATGGGTTATGCGATTCGGGTGCGCTTTGGCGCTGCACTCTGATTGTTCATTGCCATGTGCAAAGGCGTGATTTGGATGAAGGTATGCAAAGCCGATGGGCTAGTCTCGCTTTACGCGGAGCACAAGATTCCGAAGAGAGAAAAGATGGCCATATGCTAAAATAGGCAGGATGTTTGGTCGGGGAAGTAGGATTTTCTTGAAGACTAGGCATGATGTTTGTTGGTATAGACAGGCTGTATGCATCTGAATAAGCAGGATGTTTACGGTTTTTCCGTCGTTTGACCGGCGCATATTCGGGATGTGGCGCAGTTTGGTAGCGCGCCTGCTTTGGGAGCAGGATGTCGCAGGTTCGAATCCTGTCATCCCGACCATCGAATTACCGACCGGCCCTCAGGGTCGGTTTTTTCTTATGCGGATTGTTTTTGCTACGGTTCTCAAAGGAGAACGAAACGGGGTATGCCATGATCACCATGTCAGAAGAGCGAATCGATGCGATTCTCGCCGAGGATGTGCCGTATTTCGACCTGACCAGCCATGTGCTCGGCATCGATGCGCAGCGTGGCGAGATGGAATACTTCACACGCGAAGCATGCGTGCTTGCGGGCATGGAAGCCGTCGAGCGAATCGCGCGAAAGCTCGATTGCGAAATCGTTTCCGGGACGCCTTCGGGTTCTCGTCTCGATCGGGGCGATGTGTTCATGACGGTTCGCGGTTCGGCGGCGCAGTTGCACCGGATGTGGAAGGTGTGCCTCAACGTGTTCGACCACTGTTCCGCCGTTGCCACGAAAACGCGGAACATGGTCGATGCCGCACATGCCGCCAATCCCGCATGCGAGGTGCTGACCACGCGCAAGAGCATGCCGGGCGCGAAGGACCTGCTAGTCGATTCCGTTATTGCAGGCGGCGCATTTCCCCATAGGCTCGGCTTGTCGGAAACGGTGCTGATATTCGAACAGCATCTTTCGTTTTTCGGCGGGTTCGACAGGTTCATCGAAGAGCTTCCCGCCATTCGTCCCCGTTGCGTGGAAAAGAAGCTTTTCGTCGAAGCGGATGCGCAGCAGGCGCTGCTGCTTGCCCGTGTGAATGCCGATGCTGCTCGCGTGAGCGCGGAATCAGGCGGCGAGATTCCGTGGGCGGGCGTCGACGGCGTGCAGGTGGACAAGGTTTCGCCTGATCGCCTAGGGGAGTTGGTGAAAAAGATCCGTGCACTCGATCCGCGTATGGTCATCATCGCCGCAGGCGGCATCAACGAAGGAAACGTCGCCGATTATGCGGCGACGGGTGTCGACGGCCTTGCAACCACGGCGCCGTATACCGCCAAGCCTATCGACATGAGCGTTCGTATGCGCGCTCTGTAGGATGCATGCGACGGCGGTTTTCTCTGCCCCCTTCGAAAGGACGCCGGGATTCAGAAGGGATGTCGGGATGCGGCGAAGCGAATCCCGACATTTTCTGCGCTGTCCTATGGCCGTTGGGCTTGCGGTATCGAGAGAAGTCGCGTGCGTTGCTCGGGAAGGGAGGTCGCGAGCACCTGCCGACTCTTAGCAGCTCTCGCCGCTTTTCTTCATGCGTCGTTTCAAAAGCGCCATTCGAGCAATGCTGTAGATGAGATAGACCAGGCCTACGATGCTTCCGAACGCGGCGACGATCATGAGGAAGAAGAGCTGGATGAATATCATAAGCAGGCAGCTGACAATCCATCCTTCAAGCAGGCGGTTCTTCATGCGTTTGAGGGCGGTGTATCCCAGGGGCAGAAAGAGGCCGTAGAGAAAAGCGACAGGACCGAAGATGGCGATGAAGACGGCCGCCGCAGAGGCGGCTTCGGCCTCGGTATGGCCCTGTGCGAGCATGTATTCGACGTAGCTTCCATCGATGATTTCGGCCGGCGCGACGAACAGGAATACGAGAAGGCCGACGAGCACGACGCCGATGACGGCGCCCACGACGAGGTCGATTTTCAGCGTCCGTTTGATATCCAAATATTCCGTAAGCATGATTTCGTCCTTGATGATCGCATGGCGGCAGCACCGAAGCGTGTGCGCTGAAGACATTATAGCGAGGTTCGCGATGGGGGATTGCCGCCGCGCGCGTCGACTGAGCCGCCGATGCGCGTCTCGGTGTGCATGGGCATGAAGGACGGTGGTACTGTTTTCGCAAAGCACAGGCGTTTCCGCCGCGATTCGTCTCGGGGAGTCGTCTGTTTTCCACCGAAGGGTTCCGTTGTTCGGTTGCTATGGGGGCGCTATGGCGAGTGGCGGCAAGACGAAAATCAAGATTCTCTACCTTCTGAAAATCCTTCAAGAGGAAACTGATGCCGAGCATGGGCTTACTATGGCACAGCTTATCGAGCGCCTTGCCGAATACGGGATATCCGCCGAAAGGAAGAGCATTTACGGCGACATCAATGCGTTGAGGGAATTCGATGTCGATGTGCGGACGTATCAGCGAAATCCTGTCGAATACGCCATCGAGCGGCGCGGCTTCGAAATAGGCGAGCTGATGCTCGTCGTCGATGCCATCCAGTCGTGCCGCGCCATAACCGACAAGCAGGCGCAGATGCTCATTGCCAACGTGAAGACCTTGGCGACCAATCGCGACCAGGCGCGCCTTGACCGGCGAATCCATGTCGCGGGGCGCATCAAGTCGGTGAATGAGAGTGTTTTGGACACGGTCGACGCTATCCACGAGGCTTTGCGCCTCCGTTGCAAATTCGAATTCCTTTACAGCAGATTGGGCGCCGACGCAAAGCGGCACTGCACGCGCAACGGGAAGAAGCATGTGGTGACGCCAGCAGGCATTTCCTACGATGACGGGTTTTACTATCTGACCGCCTGGGATGACGAATACGACGAGATGCGCGAATATCGTCTGGATCGCATGAGCGCGGCAGCGGTTCTCCATGACATGCCTGCATCTCGGGCGGAGGAGGTGCGCACGTATAAGGCGGAATCGGGAAAGGCGGCGGTTTTCGGTCGGTTTGCGGGAAACGAGACGACTACGACGCTTCGGACGGAGCCTGGAAAACTCGAAATCGTGACCGACCGATTCGGGGATGCCGTGCTGTCGATCGTCGCCCTTGAAGGCGGCATCGCCGACGTGTGCGTCCGCGTCTGCAAAAGCGAGCAGTTCTTCGGGTGGGTCGCCGGCATGGGCAAGGCGGTTCGCATTGCGGCGCCGCAGGCCTTGGTCGGCGAATACCGGGATTATCTGCGATTCCTGCTTGAGGATTGATTTCGCATTGCGGGTGGGCTGCCAGGCGCCTTTGCGCCAGGCTGTCGTAGTGACGCTGTCAGGATGCGGTTTCGCACAGGGCGATCGCGACCTTCCCGCTACGGCATTCGATGCGCAAGGCGCTTTCTTCAAGGACGATCGAAAGAACCGCGGCGGTTGCGGCTTCGTGCTCCGTGTCGATTCTTGCGATGCGCCCTGCGGGCGGTTTCGTCCTGCCGACATTGCGATGCGCGACGCTGCTTTCGCGGATGCCGGCGACAGGCGCCGATGGCCTGAAGTCAAGAGCGCCGCTCTTATCGCAAGGCCGTCCATCAAGCGAGATGCTGCTTATGACCTGCCCGATTGCACCTTTCGCTTCGACAACGGGAATCCATGCGAGACAGAACCTGTCGTTATCTTGCGCGCAAGGGGAATCGTGGGAAAACATCTCGATGCGAGCGGATGTGTCCACGACTCCGCGCCAAACGGACAGTCCTCCGTTTTCTGCGGCGGTCACGACGACGTCATCGTGTTCCAGTCGCAAAAGAAGCGGCGCGCCGTGCATGGTGCGATTCGTGAAGCAATCCTTGATGGTCAAAACATCGGCAAGGTGCTGTCGCCCGATGCCTTCGATGCAAGTGCTCGGTTTTCCGCGAAACGAATCGCTGGCGACGAGATTTCTTGCTGAATCGTATGACGGCCCTGGGTGAAATCGGTGCATGGTATCTCCTGTGTCGGTTTGGCGTTGCGCCATTCTACTTTCATGCGGAGTGCGCCCCTGTCCATCGATAAGGACAGGGACGACATGGTTCCGATTGCCGAAATCGACGGGATGCATTCCGTCTTTCGTTCCATAAGCGCTGCGAGCAGGCTTTCCTTTGTACGTGTCCTAAAAGACGGACATGCTTGAAAGATCGCCTGCGATACGATGGCGGTGGAACATGCATCGTTGCGAAGGGCGGAATATGCGGATGAATCCGATATATGAGCAGAATATCGTCATGGATCTCGAATTCACGAAACCGACGGACGAGGCGGTGAGGTCGGCTCTTCGTTTCGAAATCATCCAGATAGGCGCCGTTCGCGTGGATGCGTACGGAAACGCCCTCGATACGTTCGACAGCTATGTGCGCCCTCGGTATGCGAGCGATATCGCATGGAAGGTGAAACAGCTCACGGGCATTTCCCGATCCGATGTATGCGATGCCGATTGTCTTGAAGATGTCATGGGGCGGTTTCTCGATTGGGTCGGCGATAGCCCCACACGCATCGTTACGTGGAGTCGCAATGATTTCAAGCAGCTTTCGAGCGAGACGCGCTTCAAAGGGCTGCCGTTTTCGCTCGGCGATATGCGATGGCTCGATTTGCAGAAGATTTATCCTCGCTTGATGGGCGTGGGGAGGAAGGGCCGCGACATGGCGTTGAAGACGGCGGCCGAGTGGTACGGCGTGGAGGTCGCGGATGATTTGCTCCATGGCGCCTTGTACGACGCCACGGTGACGGCGGAGCTTCTCAGGCGCATCATGACGGGTGATTACTTGAAGCAGAAAAACGTGTTTTCCGAGGTCATGTGCGCTCCAAGCGAACATGAAGTGCTTTCGGCGAACGTAGGCGGCCGTTTCGCCGGCCTCCTCGATCTGAAGGCATCCCTTCTGGCGGAGGCATGCGGATAGGGCAGGCGGCGCCCAAGGAGAGCGGCGATTTTTATAAATGATACAAAATGAGTTGCATTTATCGGAAATGTTGTTACAATAGGCTGCGTTACCAGATAAGGCGTTGCGAAAGTGCATCGCCGCCCACTAAACAAGGAGCAATACCATGTCTTTGATCAACAAAGAGATTTCCGACTTCAGCGTCGAGGCATTCCAGATCGATGATTTCAAGACCGTGACCAAGGCCGACGTGCTGGGCAAGTGGAGCGTCTTCTTCTTCTATCCTGCCGACTTCACCTTCGTCTGCCCGACCGAGCTCGAAGACCTCGCCAACAAATACGAGGAGTTCCAGAAGATCGGCTGCGAAATCTACTCCGTTTCCACCGACACTCACTTCGTGCATAAGGCGTGGCACGACGAGTCCGAGCGCATCAAGAAGGTCCAGTACCCGATGCTCGCCGACCCCACCCATGCTCTGGCGAAAGACTTCAAGGTCCTGATCAAGGAGAACGGCCTTGCCGAGCGCGGCACGTTCATCGTCGACCCCGAGGGCCGCATCCAGTCTTACCAGGTCAATGCGGGCGGTGTCGGCCGTAACGCCGACGAGCTGCTCCGCCTGGTGCAGGCATGCCAGTTCGTCGCCGAGCATGGCGATCAGGTCTGCCCCGCCAAATGGCAGCCGGGTGCCGAGACCCTCAAGCCGAGCCTCGATCTGGTCGGCCAGCTCTAAGATGCTCTTGCCGCCTTGGACTGAAACCATGGGCGATAAGCGTAAGCGATAATCGACGAAGGGGCCGCAGCCGCGGTCCCTTCTCCTGTATACGGAGGAATCCATGAACGTGAAAGAACTTTACGATGCCGTCATCGTGGGCGGCGGTCCTGCCGGATTGACGGCGGCTCTGTATCTGGCGCGTGCCCGTATGCGCGTGCTCGTGCTTGAAAAAGACCGTTTCGGCGGACAGATCGCCATCACCTCGGAAGTGGTGAACTATCCGGGCGTGGCTCAGACGAGCGGTGCTCATCTCACCGAAACGATGCGCGCTCAGGCAGAGTCGTTCGGCGCGGAATTTTTGGCGGCCGAAGCCGTGGGAATCGATATGGACGGCGATGTGAAGACGGTGCGCACGAACAAGGGCGATTTCAAGGCTTTCGCGATATTGCTTGCCACGGGCGCCCATCCGCGCCGTGCGGGCATCGCCGGCGAAGATGAATTCGCCGGTCGCGGCGTGGGCTATTGCGCTACCTGCGATGGCGAGTTCTTCCAGGGCAAGGAAGTCTTCGTCATAGGCGGAGGGTTCTCGGCGGCCGAAGAGGGCGTGTTTCTGACGAAATACGCCAAACACGTCACCATTCTCGTGCGCGGCGATGATTTCACATGCGCACCCGACGCGGCTGCCGCGGCGCGTTCTCATGAAAAGGTGACGGTGCTCACGAATACGCAGGCCGTCGCCATCGAAGGCGATACGATGATGCGCTCGCTTACCTATCGCAACACCGAAACGGGCGAGGAGACGACCTACCACGCCCCCGAAGGAGACACGTTCGGCTTGTTCGTGTTCGCGGGTTACGAGCCTGCCACCGAACTGGTGCGCGATGTTTTGAAGCTTGACGAACGCGGATACGTGATGGCGGACGCGGGTCGACGCACCGAGGCGGCGGGCCTGTTCGCGGCCGGCGACGTGTGCGCCAAAGAGCTGCGTCAGGTGGTGACCGCGACAGGCGACGGTGCCGCCGCCGCCGCTTCGATCGAGCATTATGCGGCAGCGATGCAGCGCAAGACGGGATTGGTTCCCGTGCAGCCTGCGCTTGAGCGTGACGAAAAGCCGGCAACGCCCGCCGCCGAAGCTTCGTCGCCCGCCCCGTCGGATGCTTCCGGGGCAACGGAGGGCCTGTTCGACGAGGCGATGCTCGCGCAGCTTCAGGCGGTATTCGCCCGTATGGCGCAGCCGGTGATTTTGGAGCTGCATCAAAACGGCAGCGCCGCTTCTCAGGAGCTGGCAGCCTATGCGCATGAGCTTGCAAGTCTCGGCGACCGCGTGCGTGTGGAGCAGGGGGATTCCTCGGACGAAGCGGCGCCGTTCGTGCGTGTGCTGCGTGCCGACGGAACCGACAGCGGACTTGCCTTCCATGGTGTTCCGGGAGGCCATGAGTTCACTTCGTTCGTGCTGGGCCTGTACAACGTCGCCGGTCCCGGGCAGCCGCTCGACGATGCGACGCGCGCCCGTATCGCCGCCGTCGAAGGCCCGCTTGACGTCAAAGTGCTCGTTTCGCTTTCGTGCACCATGTGTCCCGAAACCGTGGTGGCGGCGCAGCGGATCGCCGCGGAAAACAATGCCGTGCGTGCTGAGGTTTACGATATCGCCCATTCGCCCGAGCTTAAGGAGCGTTATAACGTGATGAGTGTGCCCTGCGTGGTCGTCGGCGACGGCGAGCAGGTCTTGTTCGGCCGCAAGAACATCGAGCAGCTGCTCGACGCGCTGGCGTAAGGGAGGCGTCGTTCGCTTCGGCTACGTGCCGATTCCTGCTTGTTTTTATCCATTATGATTCGGGCGCCTCGTTTTTCGAGGCGCCTTTTTACGTCTCGCCTGCTCAAAGCGTGTACTCGAGCTGGCAGTCGTACGGTTTTTTCTCGATGTGCTTGCGGCTGATATAGTGCGCATCGGTGCATCCCATAGTCCTATAATGACCGGGTCTCTACGGCCGAGTGCGTCGAGAGATAAAGTGCGCCGATAAAGGGATCGGGCTCGATCACCCATGCATCGTTTTTCCTGCGGCGGCACAATACGACCTTTTGGTGGCGGATGGACCCTTCGAAAAGCGACCGGTCGATTTCGTGCATTTCTATGGTGCGATAGTGCATGGGGCATCCTTTCGTGGGAAGCGAAGACAAAGAAAAAGCCGCACGGGGCGGCTTTTTCACGGAAGTTCGCTTTGCGGCTTATTTCTCCCATTCGCTGTAGTCGATCGCCTGGCCGAGCTTGCGGCGCTCGCGATACTCGGAGGCGGCGGTGAACAGGACGTCGGTGGAGGAGTTCAGCGCGGTTTCGCAGGAGTCCTGGATCACGCCGATGATGAAGCCGACGGCTACGACCTGCATGGCGATGTCGTTGCCGATGCCGAACAGCGAGCAGGCGAGCGGGATGAGCATGAGCGAGCCGCCCGCGACGCCGGATGCGCCGCATGCGGACACGGCGGCCAGCACGGACAGGATCACGGCCGTGGGAAGATCGACGGTGATGCCCAGGGTGTAAGAGGCGGCCATGGCCATGACGGTGATGGTGACCGCTGCGCCGCCCATGTTGATGGTGGCGCCGAGCGGGATGGAGACGGAGTAGATGTCCTTATCCAGCTTGAGCTTGCGGCACAGCTCCATGTTCACCGGGATGTTCGCCGCAGAGCTGCGGGTGAAAAACGCGGTGAGGCCGGATTCTTTCAGCGTGCGGATAACCAGGGGATAGGGGTTCTTGCGCGAGCAGATGTAGACCACGAGCGGATTGACGACGAAGGCGAGGAAGAACATGCAGCCCACAAGCACGAGCAGCAGCTTGCCGTATTCGGTGAAGATTTCCAGGCCGTTCGTGGAAACAGCGGTGTAGACCAGACCGAAAATGCCGAACGGAGCCAGGCTGATGACCCAGCGGACGACATGGCCGACGGCGTCGGACACGTCGGAGAAGATCTTCTTGGTTGCTTCGGAGGCGATGCGCAATGCCACGCCCAGAAGCACGCCCCAGGCAAGGATGCCCAGGTAATTCGCGTTGACAAGCGCATCGACCGGGTTGGCGACCACGTTCATGATCAGGGTGCCGAGCACTTCGCCCACGCCTTCCGGCGATGCCTTGTCGGCGGCCTCGAGACCGTCGAGCGTCAGCTCGATCGGGAAGAGATAGCTTGCGATGACGGCGACGAGTGCGGCGAAGAACGTGCACAGGATATAGAGCACGATGATCGTTTTCATGGAGCCTTCGGCGCGCGCGTTGGCAAGTGCCGAAATGACCAGGAAGAACACCAGGATGGGGGCGACGGCTTTCAGGGCTCCCACGAACAGCGTGCCGAAGATACCGATCCATTCGAGGGTCGGCGCCACTACGCCCAAAACGGCGCCGAGCACCA
Source organism: Slackia sp. (assembly GCA_030525985.1). Lineage (GTDB taxonomy): Bacteria > Actinomycetota > Coriobacteriia > Coriobacteriales > Eggerthellaceae > Slackia. The sequence continues at coordinate 10,999 of JAUNDR010000038.1, forward strand.
GGAATACCAAGATGCGTTTGATGAGATTTATCTCATTCCATTTCTGCCAGATTTTTTTCACCATGCGTCCTTTCATTCGACGATGGAGCGCGGCGCGGCTGAATCGAAACATCGTCGAGGCAGTCGCGCTGGCCACCGGAAATATGTAGGTGTCACTATATATGTTTTCCGCTCTATTTCGATGGAGTGAATTCCAAATAAGGCGAAGGGCGGCTTATGCGAGTGAACGGTTTCCGGCGTTTCCCGTGCGTGAACCCTTGCAGTCGCAGCGTGCGAGGGACTTACGCTTCGCTTCGCTCGACGCGCTCGATCGGCAGCACCATGACGGCGGAAAATCCCTCGTTTTCGTCGCCGTCGAATTCCGCATGCCCGCCGTGCGCGGCGGCGATGCGCGCTACGAGCGAAAGGCCCAGGCCGTGCTCGTTGATGCCGACGAGGTCTTTCGGGGCCAGCGAAGGCGCATCGTCGGCCCTGTCGGGCATTTCGTCCGTTGCGGCATCATACGGCTTTTCGGTCGCATCCACCGCGTGCGCGCCAAGCTCGCGCAAGGAGAGGCGTTCGTTTATTTCTCGCGCCTTTTCGGGGCGGTATTCGGCGAAATGCGGGGGAGGAAGCGGCCCCGATGCGAAGAAGTCCTCGTCGCTCGGCTTCAGGCGAACGAGGGCTTCGGCCTCCTCGTTGAGGCGCGCGACGGCCTGCCGCGATATTCCCGCGCCGTCGTCGCGCACGCCGATCCTCACCTGCGCGCCTTCGACGCATGCCGACAGGCATATCGTGCACCCGCCGTCGTTGTGGCGGATGGCGTTGTTCGTCAGGTTGCGCAGCGCCCGGTCGACAAGTCGCTCGTCGAGAAGGGTTTCCAGGTCTTCGGCGCCTTCGTCGACGTCGACTTCGAAGGCGAACCTTTCGTCGGAATGGGCGTTCGCGCAGTCGGCGGCGACGGACCGCACGAGCCGCGCCGGGCGGCATGCCCGCAGGTCTGCCGGCTGCATGTCGTATTCGAGCTTCGAGGCTATATTGAGATCGGCGACCAGGTCGCGGATGCGTTCGTTTTGTCTTACGATGACGCGCGCTTTCTCACGCGTGCGCTCGTCGACGCTTTCGTCGCAGGCGATGCGTTCGGCATGTCCGAGCGATATCGCCAACGGGGTGCGGATATCGTGGCTGACGCCTGTAACCCAGCGTTTGCGCGCCTCGTCTTTGCGGCGCATCACCGCGCCGGCGGCGTTGATGCTTTCGCCGACGTCGCGCAGCGATCCTTTGAGCTGTATGAAGACGGGCTCCTCACGCGCGAGCGCGTCGAGGGCTTCGATCATGGGCGCGGTGCTTTTCACCACGCGCCGTTTCGATACCGAATACGCGAGGAAAAGCACGGAAGCGTCTGCGAGGAAGATGAGCAGCGCATAGATCGGCCAATTGACCAGGCTTTGTTGAGGCAGATAGTTGACGGCGCTCATGACGTAGGAGTCTTTCGGAAATCCCGTGACCAAAAGCCCGTCGTCTCGCTGCCAGACGAAGCACGGGTAGTCGTTCAGATAGCCCATGCGCGAAAATACCGCGACATCGGCCAGGGCATAAGAATGCACGACCTCTTCGGGAGCCTTGTAGTTCCAGGCGGGTTCGCCCGTATTCGAGATGAGCAGGGCCCAGCATTGCTCGGAGTCCATCCATGCAAGCGCGTCTTCCGGGACGGCATACGATCCGTCGTCTTGCAGGGCGAGATTGTCGCCGACGTAGCTTGTGACGCTGTGGGGCGAGCCGTTGCCGAAGTTCAGATTGCTGTCGTAGATGGCGATGCCGATGTAGAGGAACAGGTCGAGCACGATGATGCCGACGCACACGACGGCGAACAAGACGGTCTGCTTGCCGAAGAAAAACGGAGCGAACGCCTTGCGCCGCGCCCGGTCGGCACGTCGCGCCGACATGCTTGCGCCGCCTCGGTTCCGGGGGTCTTCCGTGCGTCGTCCCGCCATTTTATCGCCCGCTTGCGCCGACGAGCTTGTAGCCGATGCCTTTCGCCGTGATAAGCGATTGCGGATGCGAGGGGTCGGCTTCGATTTTCTCGCGGATGCGGCGCACGTGGGTCATAAGCGTCTGGTTGTAGCCGAACGATCCTCCCCAGGCGGCCTCGCAAAGCGCGTCGGTGGTGACGATGCGCCCGATGTTGCGCGCGAGCGCTTCGAGAATCGCCCGCTCCTTCACGGTAAGCGCGAGATGCTCGTTCGTGTCGGGTCGGTAGACGTCGGCGTTTTCGAGGTCGAGCATCGCCGATGCGAGCGCGATGGCCTCGGGGCGCGGGGGATAGCAGCGGCGCAGCACGGCCATGACGCGCAGCACGAGCTCTTGAGGGCTGAAGGGTTTGGTCACGTAATCGTCGGCACCCGAGCGCAGGCCTGCAAGGCGGTCGTCGGTTTCGTCTTTGGCCGTGAGGAATATCACGGGCAGGGGCGTTTCGGTATCGAAGGCGCGCAGGTATCGGCACAGCGTGAATCCGTCGCCGTCGGGAAGCATCACGTCGAGAAGCGCAAGTTCGGGCTTCGTGCGTCGAAACGCTTCGAGCGCCTCTTTCACGTTCGCCGCTTGAGCGACCTGCGTGAATCCTTCGGCGGCAAGGACGGATGCCACCATGCGCCGCAGCTCGGGTTCGTCGTCTACCAGCAAAATCCTGTGCGATTTCAGACTCGCATCGCTCATGGCGCGCTTCTCCTTTCGTTTTTCCTTATTAAATCATGCCCTCGTGCCCGCCGGCGAGCGGGCGATCCGATGTCAGGTAAATGTCAGGTCGGCTCAAGGTTGGCGTTTGTTGCGTTTCGTATCGTCGATACCGACATGGAAACCGCCGCTTGCGGGCGGATGGAGGAAAGGGGAGGTCATGGCAGGCCATGTACTTGAGGTGCAGGATGTGACGAAGCGTTATGGCGGGCGCGTAAACGATGCGTCGGCGACCATGGCGCTTGCAGGCGTGAGCTTTTTCGTCGACGAAGGGGAATTCGTGGGCATCATGGGCCCGTCGGGATCGGGCAAATCGACGCTTCTGAACTGCATCTCGACGATCGATGCTCCCACGGGCGGCTCGATCCGCATCGCGGGGCGCGATATCATGCAGCTCTCGTCGAAGGAGGTGGCGCGTTTTCGCCGCGACGAGCTGGGATTCGTGTTTCAGGATTCCAATCTGCTCGACACGCTTACCGTGCGCGAGAATATCGCGCTCGCTTTGACGATCCAAAAGGCTCCTGCGCGCGAGATCGTCGGGCGCGTGGAGAGCGAAGCGTCGCGCTTGGGAATCGCCGACATCTTGGATAAGTATCCCTATCAGATATCGGGCGGGCAAAAGCAGCGCGCCGCCGCTGCGCGCGCCGTGAGCGCGCGTCCGAGTCTCGTGTTGGCCGACGAGCCCACGGGCGCGCTCGACTCGAAGTCTTCCTCGCAGCTGCTCGAAACGTTCGAGCTGCTTAACAAGATGGGCTCGACCATCGTCATGGTGACGCACGATGCGTTCACGGCGAGCTGGTGCCATCGCATCGTGTTCATCAAGGATGGACGCCTGTGGGGCCAGCTGCGTCGTGCCGATGATTCGCGGGAGGCGTTTTTCTCGAAAATCGTCGCCGCCACGACCCGTTTGGGAAGCGAGGCCTGCGATGCTCGTTAAACTCGCGTTCGCCAACGTGCGCAAATCAGCGCGCGATTTCGCCGTTTATTTCTTCACGCTGGTGCTCGGCATCGCCGTGTTCTACGCCTTCAATTCGATTGCCGGCTCCGATGCCGTCGCGCGCATTTCCGAGGATTCGCGTTCCATGGTGGAGCTTTTGAGCATGACGATTTCGGCCGTGTCGATATTCGTCGCTGCCGTTCTGGCGTTTCTGGTTCTTTACGCGAATCGTTTTCTCATTCGCCGACGCAATAAGGAATTCGGGCTTTATCTGACGCTCGGCATGCGCAAAGGAGACCTGATGAGGCTGGCGGCGACGGAGACGTTCGTCGTGGGTGCGGCTTCGCTTATCGTGGGTCTGGCGATCGGCATCGTGGTGTCGCAGGGTCTTTCCAACGCGGCGGCATCCCTGTTCGACTCCTCGGTCGAGGGCGTGGCGTTTTCCGTGTCGGGCGCGTCGCTTGTGCAGACCGTGCTGGCGTTTTCGGTCATTTTCGCCATAACCGTGGCCCTGAACACGGGGCATCTTTTCAAAGCGAAGCTCATCGATCTTCTGCAAGCCGACCGTAGAAACGACGAAATGAGGCTGCGCAGCCTGCCGCTGTCGTTTCTGCTGTTCATCGTCTCGTGCGTCATTATCGGCGTAGCGTATAAACTGCTTGTGGATAACGGCCTTTTGGAGGTGTCTCCCGAGTTCATCGCCGCCACGGTGCTCGTATGCGTCGGCACGGTGCTGTTCTTCTATGCGCTGTCGGGCTTTTTGCTGCGCGTCGCGCAGATGATCCGCCCGCTGTATCTGCGCGGACTGAACATGTTCTTCCTGCGTCAGCTTTCGGCGCGCGTGAACTCGGCCTTTCTCAGCATGAGCGTCATCGCGCTCACGTTGTTCCTGGCGATGACGAGCGTATGCGGCGGCATCGGAATCTGCAGCGCCATGCGTTCGGGCGTAGACGCCGGCACGAAATACGACGCCAGCGTAGTGACGACGCATCGCATGTACGACTATGAAAAAAACGACGGTACCCTGATTCCTATTTATCCCGACGAGTTCGCCTCGTTCGTCGAATCCCATGATTACGATATGGCGGCCGGTTTCGCCGACAGCGCAGCGCCTCTCGGGCTTCCCGCATGGGATTTGCTCGTCGATCGAAGCGTGCAGGTGGACTTCTATGTGTCGGGCGTGACATACGGCATGGTCGAGAAGGCCACGGGCGAATCGCTGTACGACTACGTGGGCGCAGGGCTTTTGTCGGACGGCATGGAGAAGATGTTCCTCGATGCGGTTCCCGTCTCGCAGTTCAATGCGGCGCGCGAACTGGCAGGGCTCGAAGCGGTTGAAATCGGGGATGACGAATGCCTGCTGTGGAGCGACTTCGCCACAACCGCTCCGTATTTCGACGCGGTAGCGCAGCGCGAGCCGACGCTTTCTGTGGGCGGGCATGATTTGAAAGTGCGCGGCGATCTGCTGCGCGATACCCTCGAGACGACGGGCGTCACGCAGCGCGCGGGCGTGATTGTGGTGCCCGACGCCTGCATTGCGGATGCGGACGTGCCGTATACGTCGCTGCTCGATATCCGTTGCAAGTCGGGGCAGGATGCCGCCCTTGCCGACTTCCTCAAGGCGGTCGAAAACACTTCCGATACGCGTACGCAGCCGGTTCATATGGTGCAGACGGCCGACGAGGTTCGCGCGCAGAGCTTCGGCTTGACGGCGGTGGTGAGCTATCTGGCGATCTATATCGGCTTCGTGCTGGTGATCGCGTGCGCGGCTATCCTTGCTATCCAGCAGCTTACCGATGTGGCGGACAATGCACGTCGCTACGATCTTCTTGCCAAGCTGGGCGCTTCGCGCACCATGATCGAAGGCGCGCTGTTCAAGCAGGTGTCGGTGTATTTCTTGTTCCCGCTTATTCTGGGCATCGCCCATACGCTGTGCGCCATGCAGGTGGTGACGGATGTGGTGCGCGTCTTCGGCAATTTCGATATCGGCGTGGTGAGCGCCGTGGCGGTGGCGGCGTTCTTGCTGGTGTACGGGGCGTACTTCCTTGCGACGTATGGCGCGGCGCGTGCGATGGTTCTTAAGCCGGGCATACGCGCGTAAGGCGCAGTCGAAGCGTTTCGGACGCGGGCGCGCCGTTTGTTTCCGGCATTCTTTTCGGGGATATTCGGCCCGTGCGCCGAGCACTTCGACGATGACGAAGAAAAAGCCGACACACCTTAGCGGGTGTGCCGGCTTTTTGGGGAAAGAAAGGCATGAGAGAGGAATGCCTTTATGGGTTTCGGCTCGGTAAGGAGCCGTCTGAAGGAGGACCCGGCTCGTCTCGAGGGGAAGACGGACGAGCCGGCTTTTGGGGCATGTCCGATGGGTGTCATTCGGAACGATTTGCATCTTATCGTGGCTTCGGCTGGGCAAAATCCCACGAACTTCGGTATTTCCCCAGGAAAATCGGCATACCTATTTTTTAG
>JAUNDR010000098.1 GCA_030525985.1 Slackia sp.
CGAGGCGCAAGGCGAGTCCGATCGATTCATGTTCGGTTTCGAGGAAAGCTACGGATATCTTGCCGGCTGCCATGTGCGCGACAAAGACGCTGTGGTGGCAAGCATGCTGATTTGCCAGATGGCGCGCTTCTATCGCAAGCAGGGCATGAACTTGGTGCAGGCGATGCGCGATTTGTATGAACGCTACGGCTATTGCTTCAACCGCACCGTTTCGCTTTCGTATCCGGGAGCCGATGGCGCGGCGAAGATGGCATCGATTATGGCGGCCTTGCGCTCCGATGCGCCGGAGAACCTTGCCGGTCGCGCGGTCGTGCACGTCGTGGACTATGCGCAGGCGGCGGCTATGCCCGTCGTGGGCGGATCGGGCGATGGCGAGGTCCAGACGCTGCCTGCCGCCGACGTGGTGGAGTTCGCGCTCGAGGGCGACTGCAAGTTGATCGTGCGCCCGAGCGGCACCGAGCCCAAGATTAAGGCGTATCTGTTTGCGAAATCCGATTCCGCGGCAGGTGCCACGGCGATTCTCGACGAGATGGAGCAGGCTGCGCGCGCGCTTCTGGCGTAATGGAAGCGGTGAAGCGGGGTCTCGCTGCCGTTGTGGGGCACGACCTTGCCGAAGGGTTGTTGCGTGCATGCGCCGATCAGCGCATGCACGCCGGGGAAAGACGGCGATGCGGGAGGTCGATCGGGCCACTGGATTTTCATCGCTCGTTGCGATATCGACCGATAGACTGCGTGTCTCAGGGCTTTGTATCGATGCTTTCACAAGTTTCGTCGCCCGATCGCCACTTTTCCCGGTTGTGCCACACGAAGCATTGAGGTGTTGCCGTCAAGTCCGATAAAAATCCCCATGTGTATTTCAAATGTGGCGTAATTATGCGCACATATGCTGCTGGGAAGGTTGTATAGCCGACGCGGCGTGGCACAACTCCCGATTTTTGGCCTGGCGACTCGCCATTTTGTAATAAGGTTCGAAAAAGGACCCGTCGAAAGCGTTTTGTATGACGAAAGGAAGAAACCTATGATTTTCGGACATATCGACACGGTGGATATGGACGCCATCGGTCATGAGGGCGTGGGTCGCGCGATCGAGTATGCGCGCACCCACGATCTGGGCGCTCTTGCCGCAGGACGCAACGAGGTCGACGGCGACGCGTTGTTCATCAATGCCTGCGCTTACGAAACGCGCGCGTTGGAGGATTGCCGCTTCGAAGCGCATAGGCGCTACATCGACGTGCAGATGGTGATCGAGGGCGAAGAGCGCATCGACGTGCAGTTCGTCGGCAATCTTGATGCCGAGCCGTTCGATGAAGAGGCGGATAACATGTTCCTCGACGGCGAGGCGGCGGCAAGTGTCGTCATGACGCCCGGCACGTTCGTTGCGTGCTTTCCCGACGACGGCCATAAGCCCGGCATTGCGGTGAACGGTCCGTGCGCCGTGAAGAAAGCCGTCTTCAAAGTGCTGGTCTAACGCTTTTCCGCGAACGGTTCATCGAGGTCGATGGGGGATGCCGGATTTCCTGTCGGCCTCGTCGTGTTTCATGAGCGGTCTTTCGCCCGGCTTCCTCGCGCCGTTCGTTCCGCGCGCGACCAGGGTTGCAAGCACTGCAGCGCCGATTGCTGCCGCAACGGTGTCGACCGCCCAATCGAGGGGATCGCAGGAACGAAGCGGCACGAAGGCCTGATGGATTTCGTCGGAGATGCCGTATAGGCTTGCCGCGATGCCCGCCCATACGCAGGCGCGTCGTAGCGGCATATGGAAGCGCAAGGCATTCGCAAGCGCCGCGCCGAGTGCGAAGTATTCGACGAAATGCCCGATGGGCGACACATCGACTGGCTTTCCCGCGATGGAGGAAAGCGCGCCGGCGAGCGCCTGCTTCGCGGCGGAGAGCAGCCCCGATCCCGTATCGAGCGTCGTTCCGTCTTTCGCGCTCATGAAGAAAACGAGCAGCGCGATGGCCGCCACGACGGCCCAGGAAAGCGCCACGGCGAAAACGTCCGTGCGCGGTGCGTTCTGCGGATGCGGGGTTTTTCGTGCATGGAGAGAAGAAGGCGATTTCATGGCGCGCGATTGTATCAAAACCATGGCTTGCGTCGCGGCTTGAAACGCTTTCCGCTACCATGTTTCCATCATGTCGCGCGCGAGGCATCGCGCACTCGTCCGTCGTCATTGCGGCGGGCGGTTATACGAAGGAGGGTTCGCATGACGGACCAGAACCAGACTCCCGGCGCCCCGCCTGTGCCGCCTGCCGCGCCAGGCGCTCCGGTGCCGCCCCCGTCCTCTCAGCCTGCCGAGGCGTTCCAGGCATATGCTCAACCTTACGGCCAGGCGTACGCCGCTTCGGCCTCGCAGTATTATTCCCAGCCCTATGGCGCGCAGCCGT
>JAUNDR010000039.1 GCA_030525985.1 Slackia sp.
ACCACCATGACCACCATGACGGTGCCGGCGGCAAGGCCGTCGAGACCGTCGGTCAGGTTGACCGCATTGCTCAAGCCGCCGAGCAGAATCAAGCTGAACAGCAGATAAAGCCACGGAATCTGGAATCCCCCGTCGATGAAATCGCACGGAATGACCGTGGTCAGCACCCCGAGGTCGATCGCGGGAAGAAACGGCAGCTTCACGATCGGCTCGATGCCCATGAAGTTCACGATCGCCAGCGTGAAGACGGCGAATGTGGAGAACTGGCCGATGAGCTTACCCTTCGGCGTCAGGCCGAGCGAGCGTTCGTGGATGACCTTCGAGGCGTCGTCGAACAGGCCGAGCGCAGCGATGGCGAGCGTCGCCACCAGCGCGGCGATCAGCTCGGCGGAAGGCTGGGCCACCAGCAAGACGGTGATCGCGATGGCGATGATCATGATGACGCCGCCCATGGTGGGCGTGCCCTGTTTCACTAGATGGCTTTGCGGGCCGTCGGCGCGCACCTGCTGGCCGATATGGGTGCGCGTGAGCAGTTTGATCCATGCGGGCATCAGCACCATGGTGATCGCGGCCGCCAGCACGAAGCCGAGAAACACCAGAAACGTCGGAGAAGACGAGAACAGATTGCTAAGCATTACGCGACGATCCCTTCGACGACACGGTCGAGACGCATGAAGTGAGACGCTTTCACCAACACGACATCCGACGCTTCGATTTCATTCTTGAGCACGCTCACGGCCTCAGACGCATCCGCCACGCGCACGATTTTGGCTTCCTCCAAGCCTGCAGAAACGGCGCCCGCCGCGATATCCGAAGCGGCTTGCCCGACGCACACGAGCATGCCGACGCCCGCCTGCGCGGCGGCGCGTCCCGCGATGCGATGGCCCTCGACGCTCATGTCGCCGAGCTCCCCCATATCGCCGAGCACCGCGATTTTGCGGCCTGCCGCCTTATAGCTTGCAAGCATCGCGAGGGAAGCCTCCATGCTCGCGGGGCTCGCGTTGTAGGCGTCGTCGAACACGACGGCGCCGCATGCCGCACGTTTGACCTCCTGACGCCCGGCTTCCGGCTGCGCCGTCGCCAAAGCGGAGGCGACGTCATGCAGCGACATGCCGCACGCAAGGGCGATCGCCGCCGCGCCGCAGGCGTTGGAAACATTGTGTGCGCCGCGCAGGCCCAGGCGGCATTCGACGCGCTCGACGGCGGACGCGAATCCGCGCGCGCACAGCACGAAACGGGGATGGCCCCCGTCGTCGATCGAAACGCCTTCGGCCCAAACGGCACGATGCGCGCCCGCGGGCTCTCCCGTCGCGGAGAAATCGGACTCCTCCACGCCGCGCTCGGCGAAACGCGCCTGCTCGCGCAGAAACGCCGCCATGTCGTCATCCGCGTTGACGAACGCGCAGCCGCCCTCCTCGAGCGCCTCGAACAGCTCGGCTTTGGCGCGGGCGATGTTCTTGCGCGACCCGAGCCGCTCGAGATGCGACACGCCGATATTGTTGACCAATCCCATGTCGGGGCGCGCGAACGAGCAGATGTGGGCGATCTGGCCCGCATCGTCCATGCCCATCTCCACCACGAGCATCTCGCAGTCGGCATCGGCGGAAAGCACCGTGTAAGGCGCGCCGAGCTCGTTGTTGAAATTGCCCTTGGTGGCGCACGTCTTGAAACGCGTTGAAAGAATATGCCTGGTCAGACCCTTCACCGTGGTTTTTCCCACCGAACCGGTGATTCCGATCACCGTTGCCTGAAGCATGCGACGCCATGCGGCGGCAAGCGCCGTGATGGCGGCCGCCACGTCGTCGACCACGAAGATTCCCGCGCCGCGTTCGCGCGCGGCCTTGAAAGCCGCCTCGTCGGGCACGCGGCCCGCCAGTACGAGCATCGCGCCGCCCTCGATCGCGGCGGCGATGAAGTCGTTTCCATCCACCCGCTCGCCGGGCAGGGCCGCATAGAGGCAATCCTGCCATGCCGTGCGAGAATCCCACGTCAGACCGACGAGCATGTGCTCGTCGTCGCGAGGGGCAAGCGCCGGTTCGGCGCCCGTTATATCAAGAATGCTTTTCGCGTTCAGTTCCATATCGATTCTTTCAGATCAAATCGCCCGCTTGACGCGTCAGCCGTTTTGGACCACGCGATAGCGGTTTATCGCCTCGGTCATTATATCCTTAAACACCGTCGCGGTATTCCGCTCGTAGGGAACCTCGTTCACCCCCACAAAACACACGAGCGGAACCGTGGCATCGGGCAACACGCCCACGAAGTCGAGATTGTAGGAATTCTTGGCATACAGGCCCGTATCCTCGTCGACGTATTCCGCCGTGCCCGTCTTGCCCGCCACGCGATAGCCTTCGATCGCGGCATCGCGGCCGGTACCCTCTTCGACCACCGTTTCGAGCATGCTCACCATCGGCTCGATGGCCGCGTCGTTTTCGATGATCTTCTCCGATTCGTATTCCATCGTCTCGCCCGTCTGCGGCTTCGAAAGAAGAAGATGCGGCGTCACCGCCACGCCGCCGTTTATCAAGGCGCCGTAGAACCGCGTCATTTGCAGGGGCGTGACCGAAATGCCCTGGCCGAACGTCACGTTGTACTTGAGAATCTGCGACCACGTTTCCACATTCGGAGCGAGATATCCCGATGCCTCGCCCGGATAATCGATGCCCGTGGCGTCGTTGAGCCCGTAAGAGACCACCTTGTCGTAAAGCGGCCTGAATCCGAGATGGTCCTGCACCATCAGCGAGATGCCGACGTTCGAGGAATCCTGCATCACGTAGCGCGCCGTCATCGTCATGTCGCCGCGCTCATGCGCGTCGGTGATCACGTATTCGTCGGCGGCAAGGCCCGCGGGGGCGAACACCGTGGTATCGGGCGACACCGAGCCCGCCTCGAGCATCGCCGTCATCGACACCGTCTTGAAGATGGAGCCCGGCTCGTAGGCCTGGGTGACCGGCTTGAGCGAATCGGATCCGACTTCCGAATTCGAAGGGTCGGCAGGGTCGAAATACGGCGTGGATGCAATGGCGAGCACATCGCCTGTCGAAGCATCCATGAGTACCGCGCCACCGTCGTCTCCGCCGATTTCGTGAACGCCCTGGGCAAGGCGGTCTTCAAGATAGGCCTGCATGTCGACGTCGATCGAAATCACGATATCCTGGCCGTCCTGCGCAGGCTCGTCTATCTCGGTGCCGCCGGGAATGGGCATGCCCGAGGCGCCGCGCTGCACCACGAGCCGGCCGGGCGTGCCCTTGAGAATATCGTCGTAATACAGCTCGAGCCCCGACACGCCTTCGCCGTCCACGTTGACGAAGCCGAGAACCTGGCCCGCCACCTTGCCGTACGGATAAACGCGCTTGGCATCGTCGATGAAATAAATGCCCGAAAGCCCCTTCTCCTCGAGCGCCGCCGCATCTTCCGTGTCGGCCTTGCGCTTCAGATAGACGAACGTCGTGTCTTTTCTCAGCAGCTCTTCGTAGGAGGCGATATCGCCGCCGAGCGTATCGGCGAGCGCCGAGGCCGCCCGCGCGACATCTTTGACCTCTTTGGGGTTGGCGTACACGGTGGTCGCGTCCACGCTGGTGGCAAGCATGTTGCCGTTGCGGTCGTAGATAGTGCCGCGGCGCGCAGGCAAATCGATGTCGGCCGTACGCGAAAGCGCCGCTTCTTCGCGGTACTCGGGCGCCTTGACGATCTGCACCTGGACAAGGCGGCAGAAAAACAGCGCCGACAAGAACACGAAAAGTATCATGAGGCCCTGCAGGCGATCGGGACGGAAGCGACCCGGCGCCTTGCCGCGCGGCGAAGAAGAACGCTGCTCGCCCATGGACTATGCTCGGTTCGCAATCGCGGAGATGCTGCCTGCAAGGGACAGACCTCCGTTTTCGTCGGTCGCCACGATGTCGGGAGGAAGCACGATAAGCTCGGTACTCGAAGGCGCGCCCATGCCGAGGTTCGACGCCTCGGTGCGGATATGCGACGCGTTCGACAGCCTGCTTTGCTGCACCTCGAGGTCGCTTCCGTAAGAGCGGGCGCTTTCTATCTGCGTGCTCAGATCGTCGGAGGCGATCGAGCACGTCACGCTTGCCGCCGACAGACCCACGCGCACGCAGCCGAGAGCCGCCAGCACGAGCGCCGCCACGACGACGGCCTTCGCCATGCGCAGGATGGAATCGGGCAGGGTTTCGACCTCGGCGGCCCTTCTTCTGCCCGGAATGACTTCGAAATCAGATCCGACGCCCGCCGATACGGCAGGAGCCGAGCTGCCATGCAGGTAGCCCGACCCCGACTGGGAGGCGCGGTGTGCATTCGTGCGGTTGATACCGGCCTCCTTTCTCGTACGCTCGGCGTTTCGGTCGGTTTTGGGTTCCTATCGGATCTTTTCGGCGACGCGCAGCTTCGCGCTGCGCGCACGGGGATTTCTCTCCACCTCTTCGGCGGTGGGAAGGATGGGCTTGCGCGTGACGATCTTCAACACGGGATCGGCGCCGCATGCGCACACGGGAAGTCCCGGCGGGCAGGTGCATGTCTGCGCATGCTTGGAAAACACTTCCTTGACCACGCGATCTTCAAGAGAGTGGTAGCTGATCACAAGGATGCGTCCTTTGGGATTCAGCCATCGCACGGCGGCCTCGAGTCCGCGTCGAAGCACCGCCAGCTCGGAATTCACCTCGATGCGCAGCGCCTGAAACGTCCTTTTGGCGGGATGTCCGCCCGCGCGGCGCGCCGAAGCGGGAATGGCGGCCTTGATGATTTCGACAAGCTGACCGCTCGTTTCGATCGGCGCATGCCCGCGCGCCTCCACGATGAATTGAGCGATGCGGCTCGCCCATTTTTCATCGGAATAATCGCGAATGATGCGGGTGAGCTCCGCCGCATCCAGCGTATTGACGAGCTCCGCCGCCGTAACGGGGTTATGCGCGGGGTCCATCCTCATATCCAGAGGGGCGTCTTCTTTGAACGAGAATCCGCGGGAAGGAAAATCCAGCTGAGGAGACGAAACGCCCAGATCGAACAGGAACACGTCGACGCCGGGGACCTCCGCCTGCAAAAGCAAATCGTCCAAATCGCCGAAATTGCCGCGCAGAAGATCGATGCGCGGCATCGCGCCCGCATCGAGGCGCTTCAAGCGGTCTCCCGCCGCCGCAAGCGCCATCTCGTCTTGATCGATTCCTATCAGAATGCCGTCCTCGCCCAAGCGGCGGGCGGCCTCGGAAGAATGGCCCGCACCGCCAAGCGTCGCATCGACGAACGTAGAACAGGGCTTGATGCGCGATTGCGCGAAGCACTCGTCGAGCAGGACGGGGACGTGCCGATATTCGCTTGTCGTATTCTCCACGTGCGAAACTCCTTACGAGAACAGCAATTCATCGAGATCTACGCTGTTCTGGAACTCGTCCCACCGCGCGGCATCCCAAATCTCGAAATGGTCGGTGTTGCCCACCAGAACCGCTTCCTTTTCCAGTCCGACCGCCGCACGCTGCTTCGCGGGCAGATTGATCCGCCCCACGGAATCCATCGCATTGGGCATGGCGCTGGCATTGAGCTTGGTGCGCAGCATGACATGCCTGCGATCGCACGGGTTGTAGCCGCCCTTCTTCTCGAAAAGGGCCTCGACCCACGCTTCATACGCATCGACGGTGTAGACGGCAAGAAAGCTGTTCTTAACGTCGGGAACGACCACCAACTGGGTGTCTTCGGTCAAGATCTTGCGGAATGCGGCAGGCAACGAAAGGCGTCCTTTGGCGTCGATCTTATGACGATATTCGCCGAATAGACCGGACACGCCGCCCCCTTCCGCATCGCAACATCCTGGCCAATGAACGCCATTCTATCCCACTTCCTCCCACCCCGCAATAAAAGCGCCCCATATCCAGGGCATTCCCGCTCGGTCGACACAGGGGCGATACGCTGCAGCCGCCCCGCATCCGACCAGGTGGAGGGCGTGCGAAAGCAACGGCGCCGCATGCGGCGCCGTTTTGAGCGATGGAGGAAATATGGTGTTAAGTATCTTTTAGAGCGCGTGGATGCGCGGCGAGATACTCCTCGCGTACATGCGCGCGGCTGACATGCATATATATTTGCGTCGTCGCGATATCGGCGTGACCTAAGATTTCTTGAATCGTGCGCAGGTCGGCTCCGCCTTCCAGCATATGCGTGGCGAACGTGTGGCGCAGCGTATGGGGATGCAGCCGTCCGATGCCCGCAAGCTCGCCCGAGTGCTCGACGATCCCGTAGGCGCCCTGGCGCGAAAGGCGCGTGCCGCGCGCATTGAGAAACACCGCGAGCCCCGCCGCTTGCGACTTGGCGGCCAGACGGGGGCGCGCCTGCTCCAAATACGTCGCAAGGGCCCTGCGGGCGGCGCCGCCGAAAGGAACCGCCCGCTCGACGCGGCCCTTGCCGACGACGCGGATGAATCCCTCGTCGAAAGAGATGTCGCCCGTATCCATGCCCACGAGCTCTCCGATGCGCAGCCCGCATCCGTAAAGGACCTCCATCAGCGCACGGTCGCGCACGCCCAGTTCATCCGCACGATACGTCCTGTCGAGCAGGCGCATCGCCTCTTCGACGGACAACGCCTCGGGCAGGCGGCGGCCCACGGCGGGCAGGGCGACATCGGCGGCGGGATCGACCTCGCGAATATCCTCGCGCACGAGAAAGCGATAGAGCCCTTTGACCGCCGAAAGACGCCGCTCTCGACTCGCGGGAGCATAGCCGCGAACCGCAAGGTCGGCGGCGTAGGCCGCCACGTCGTCGCGCTCGGCCTCCTCGATGCCGCATGCGCGCTCTTCGGACAAAAAGGCCGCGTAATCTTCCAAGTCGGACGCATACGACGAAGCCGTCGCGGGCGAAGCGCCGCGCTCCGCCGAAAGATAGGCGAGATAATCCCGAGCGATCGCAAGCGAAGCCGCCGCCGTCTCGTCGGCGGGCGCGACCATGCGTTTGAATGTCTTGTTTCCCACGACGCGCCCCTTCGTCACGATTGAAACGATAACCATACACCTGCCTCGCCTCCGCTGCGCATGGGGAAAGACGCGCGATTAACGAAGCCGAAACCGCCCCGACACCGAGACGAAACACCCTGATATATAATCTAGCCGTTCGACAGGCGATTCTCACGGCGGCATGCGCCGCCCTTACCGGAAAGGGGTCCGCAACTCTCATGCGCATCGGATTCGATAACGACAAATACATCGCACTGCAGGCAGAGCATATCCGCAACCGCATCGATCAGTTCGAGGGCAAGCTCTACCTCGAATTCGGCGGCAAGCTCTTCGACGACCATCACGCCGCCCGCGTGCTGCCCGGATTCGAGCCCGACTCCAAGATCCGCATGCTGCAAAGCCTCGTCGACGACGTGGAGATCATCATCACCATCAATGCCAACGACATCGAAAAGAACAAGGTGCGCGGCGATCTGGGCATCACTTACGACGAGGATTCGCTGCGTCTGATGGATATCTTCCGCAGCATGGGCTTTCTCGTCGGGGGCGTCGTGATCACCCACTACGCGAGCCAACCCGCCGCCGACATGTTCCGCCGCAGGCTCCAGTCGCTCGGCATCGCCTGCTACCTGCATTATCCCATCGCAGGCTATCCGTACGACATCAATCATATCGTCAGCGACGAGGGCTACGGCAAAAACGAGTATATCGAAACCACCCGTCCGCTCGTCGTGGTGACCGCCCCCGGCCCCGGCTCGGGCAAGATTGCCACATGCCTCTCGCAGCTGTATCACGAGCACAAGCGCGGCGTGACGGCAGGATACGCGAAATACGAGACTTTCCCCGTATGGAACCTGCCGCTCGCGCATCCCGTGAACATCGCCTACGAGGCGGCCACCGTAGACCTCGACGACGCCAACATCATCGACCCGTTCCATCTCGAAGCCTACGGGGTTTCCACCGTCAATTACAACCGCGACGTGGAAATCTTCCCCGTGCTGAAGGCCATGATGGAGCGCATCTCGGGGGCAAGCCCGTATCAGTCCCCCACCGACATGGGCGTGAACATGGCCGGCCTTGCCATCACCGACGACGAGACCGTGCGCGAAGCCGCCAAAATGGAAATCGTACGCCGCTATTTCCAGACCGCCGTCGAGACGAAACGCACGGGAGTCGGACAAAAACGCATCGAAAAGCTCGAGATGCTCATGAATCAGGCAGGCGTGACCAGCAGCTTCTCCCCCGCCCGCAGCGCCGCGCTGCTGAAGGAGGAAACCACCGGGGCGCCGGCGGGCGCCATGGTGCTTCCCGACGGACGCGTCATCACGGGCAAGACGTCGGATCTTTTGGGCGCGGCATCCTCTTTGCTCATGAACGCGCTGAAGGCGGTCGCAGGAGTCGATGACGACCTGCTCGTCATCAGCAACGAAGCGATCGAGCCCATCTGCCGCCTGAAGACCGAGCAGCTCGCAAGCAAGAACCCCCGCCTGCATTCCGACGAAACGCTGATCGCGCTTTCCATCAGCTCGGCGACCAACCCCATCGCCGCCCAGACGATCGCCCACGTAGACGACCTGCGCGGATGCGACGCCTTCTTCTCGGTCATCATCTCGGCGACCGACGAGAATCTGTATCGCAAGCTGGGCATCAACGTATGCTGCGAACCGAAATACGAGCAGCATTCGTACTACCATAAATAAGATACGGATCGACGGACGAGCATGCGCCGTCCGACCTTGCAAAGCCGACGCCGCCATCGAAAGCCGCGTCGGCTTTTTCATAGTGCGTAAAAAAGCCGGGCCCCTCGATCACTTCGAGGAGCCCGGCTTCATCATGCATGCCGGAATGCGGCGCGAAGGTCTGCGGAATCCGCCTTAAGCGCGACGCTCGTCGGAGAAAAACGTCTGGGCGACGGCGTTATAGAAGCCCTCGCTCTTGTAGCGCAGCAGCACCGTGGGATTGTTCGACTTGCGCACCAACACGCGATCGATCGGCTCGTCGAGCATGATGAACTCGCCATCGACGAAGTAGCTCGCCTCGCGGCTTTCAGGATTGCGCGACAAATCGATTTCCACGATATCGCTCGGATCGGTGACGATGGAGCGCGACAGAAGCGTATGGGGAGCGAGGGGGACCACCACGAGGCCCTTGAAATCGGGAGCGACAAGGGGGCCGCCCGCCGAAAGGGCATAGGCGGTAGAGCCGGTAGCGGAAGACACCACCAGACCGTCTCCGCGCATGTCGACCAGATGGTTGCCCGAAATCTCGATGCCGAAATCGATGATGCGGCCCAAGGCGCCGCGCGTGACCGAGAATTCGTTGAGGGCGAAGCGGCTGGCGACCACTTCCCCGTTCGAAATCAGATCGATATGCAGGCTTGCACGCTCTTCGCGCGTCACGTCGCCCGCCAAAGCGGCCGCGACGATGGCCACCACGCCGTCTTCCGACGAGTTCACCAAAAAGCCCAGATGGCCGAAGTTGATCCCCAGAATGGGCACGCGCGTCTTGCCCACCAGGCGCGCGGTGCGCAGCATGGTTCCGTCTCCGCCGAGCGAAACCACCATATCGAAGGATGCGACATCGATGTCGGAGCACGTATCTTTGACCGATTCGATGGAAAGCGGGGTCGAATCGAGCTCCTGATGCGCAATTCCCTGAGAATCGAGATAGGCGGCCAAAAGCATCGATGCGTCGAGCGCTGCCGCGTTGGAATTATTGCGGATAATCAGGATGTTCATAGTGCCTCGTTTCAAACGTTGCCCTCGGAATATATGATGAGAATAACTTTGATATTATACCCGAAGTCGAAAGCGGAATATGAGCGCTCCTGACATTTCTTCACCTCGCGACCTTCCATCCTCGCAAAGCACCGCCGCAAGCATCGGAAGCTCCGCGGCACTCATCAGTTTCTTCGTCATCATATCCCGCATCACAGGCTTCATGCGCACGTGGGCGATGGCATTCGCCCTCGGCTCGACCATGCTGGCAAGCTCCTACCAAATCGCGAACAATCTGCCCAACATGCTCTACGAGCTGGTCATGGGCGGCATGCTTGTCACGGCGTTTCTGCCCGTTTATCTTTCGGTGAAAAACCGCCTCGGCGAGCGCGGCGGAAACGAATACGCGAGCAACATCATGAGCATCGCCTTCATCCTGCTCGGATCGGTCGCGCTGCTCTGCACGCTGTTCGCCCCCGCCCTGGTGTTCACCCAAAGCTTCATGAGCGACCAGGGCAACATGGACGATGCGGTGTTCTTCTTCCGCTTCTTCGCCATCCAGATCGTCTTCTACGGACTCTCCTCCATCGTCAGCGGGCTGCTCAACGCCTCGCGCGATTATCTCTGGAGCAGCGCCGCCCCCATATTCAATAACCTCATCGTGACCGCGACCTTCGTGCTCTACGCCTTCGTCGCGCCGAGCAATCCCGACCTGGCGAAGCTGATCATCGCGATCGGCAACCCCCTCGGCGTGTTCATCCAGATGGCGATTCAGCTTCCCGCTCTTAAACGCAACGGCATCAAGCTGCGCTTCCACGTGGATTTGCACGACCCCGCGCTCAAGGAAACGCTGGCCATCGGCGTTCCCGCGATTCTGGTGATGTGCGCAGGCCTCGTGGTGGTTTCGGTGCAAAACGCCGCCTCCTACGCCGTCGTCGAAAACGGCCCGTCCATCATCGCCTATGCGCGCCTGTGGTTCACGCTCCCTTACGCCTTTTTGACCGTGCCCATCACCACGGCCATGTTCACCGAGATATCCGAAATGCATGCCACGGGCAATATGAGCGGCTTCAAGCGCGGGCTCGCATCGGGAGTCGAGCAGATCCTCTTCTTCATGCTGCCCTTCGCGCTGTTTCTTATCGTGTTCGCCGAGCCGTTGGTCACGCTTTATCACATCGGCGCATTCACCGAAGAGAATATCGGGCAGATCGCCCTCTACCTTGCGGCGCTCGCGGTCTCGCTTCCCTTCTACGGCGTGAACACCTACCTGCAAAAGGCTTTTTCCGCCACAAGGATGATGGGGGGCTATGCGGCCATGATGGTCGCCGCGATCGCGCTTCAGATCGGCTTCATAGCCGTTTTCGCCACTCCGATCGCAGGCATGAATTTCGGCATGCCGGCGATCGCCTTGAGCGAGACCGTCTTCTACGTCGTGCTCGACGTCGCCTGCTTCATATACTTGCGTCGAAAAATCGGCGCTATCGGATTGGGGTCGATGGTCCGCTCGGGCATGCGCTCCCTCGCCCTCGGCATTCTCGGCGCCGTTGCGGCAGCAGGCGTCGTGTTCGCACTCGACGCCACCGTTGCGCCGCTTGACGGCTCCATCCTCCACGCGCTCGCCTGCATTTTCTGCGGAGGCATCGTTGCGGTGGCCGTCACGTTCGGCGTGGCCGTGAAAATGCAGCTTGACGAAGCGTCGATGCTCGTATCGATCGTCGGGAAAATAACCCGCAAGTTCGGTCGCGGCAACAAGACCGCCGCCGAAAAAGGCGCCTGCGACGAATCCGCCTCGGGAAATGCCGTGCGCAACGAGCCTGCGCACGATAGCAAATCCGCCGCGCAGGAACCGTCCGCCGAAACCATTCGACGCGGAAAACATGTAGGCGTCGAAGCGTCGGTGGAGGATTTCGATCGCAACGCCGACGAAGAAGATGCCCCGAGAGGAAAACACAGCGCACATGCCGTATCGGAGCGCAAGATAGCGGGCGCACGCCATACGCACAGCCGCCGCGATCGCACGAAATAGCCTCATCGCCGTCGCCATAACGAAAACGGGCGCCCGCAACCGAACAGGTGCGGGCGCCCGTTTCATAAAGAGCAAAAAATCTCCGTTGCAACGACGATCGCATACGGCACGAATATCGGCGAACCCGGTCGATAGCGAGGATCGCCTGCCCGTCTTCGGACCGAAAACTGAAGGCGGGCGCTATCGCGACAGGGGCATCACGACCGTTTCTGAGCACAGGCGATTGATCTGTCGAAAACCGGACAGCATCGCGCGCGACATGCGCTCCCTAATCGTTCACGGGACGCTTGAAACCGGACTCCGTCGTCAGAATCACGGGACCGTCCTCAGTGATAGCGACCGTCTTTTCGAAATGCGCGCTCGGCTTCCCATCGCGCGTGCACACGAGCCAGCCATCGGGCATCTGGCGCGTCTTATGCGTTCCCATATTGATCATGGGCTCGATGGCGAGCACCATGCCGGGCTCGAGCAGAATGCCGTGGTGGCGACGGCCGTAGTTCGGAACATTGGGGTCCTCGTGCATATTGCGACCGATTCCATGGCCCACGTACTCGCGGACGACGCCGTAGCCCTGTTCTTCGGCGATGGACTGCACGGCGAATCCGATATCGCCGAGGTGGTTTCCGGGACGAGCGGCGTCAAGGCCCGCCCACATGCACTTCTCAGTGGTATCGAGGAGCTTCTTCACCGCAGGAGAAACCTTGCCCACGGGAAACGTCCATGCGTTATCCCCCACCCATCCATCGACCGTAGCGCCGGTATCGATGGAGATGATATCGCCCTCTTTCAGAACCACATTCGCCGACGGGATGCCATGCACGATCTGGTCGTTGACCGAAGCGCAGATACTGCCCGGAAAGCCGCCGTAGCCCTTGAAAGCAGGGATGCCGCCTTCAAGGCGAATGAGCGTTTCTGCAAGTCGGTCAAGCTCGAGCGTGGAAACGCCGGGCTGAACATGGGCCCCCACCTCGCGCAAAACCTTTGCGGAAATGCGGCCCGCTTCTTTCATGGCCTCGATTTCTGCCGGGGATTTTTTGATAATCATGAGAGTTCGCCTTCTTTCAAATCCGCCGCTCTTCGGGGATTTCGATATATGAACAGGGCAATTCTAGCACAGACATTCTCGATGGCAGTAAGCCTTGGTAAACAAAAAGACCCGCACGAGGCGGGTCTTTCAAGTAAGGCTTCGTTTTCGCTATTCGGCAGAAGCGAAGTTGCGAGAAACGCTCGGGTCGATGGCGATGCCAGGGCCCATGGTGGAAGAAACGGAGATGGACTTGAGATACTTGCCCTTCGCCGCAGACGGCTTCATACGAACGATTTCGTCGTAGATGGCGCCGTAGTTCTCAGCAAGCTTGTCGGCGTCGAAGCTGACCTTGCCGATGATGACATGAGCGATGCCGTAGCGGTCGGCACGATACTCGACCTTGCCGCCCTTCAATTCGGCGATGGCCTTCGCAACGTCGGGGGTCACGGTGCCGAGCTTGGGGTTCGGCATCAAGCCGCGGGGGCCGAGAATCTTGCCCAGGCGGCCGACCTTGCCCATCATGTTCGGGGTGGCGACGGCAGCGTCGAAGTTGATGTTGCCGGCCTGGATTTCGGCGACCAGGTCGTCGGAACCGACGATCTCGGCGCCGGCCTCGAGGGCGGCCTCTGCGGCAGCACCCTCGGCGAAGACGGCGACGCGCACGTCTTTACCGGAACCGTTGGGCAGAGAAACCATGCCACGGAGCTGCTGGTCGGCCTGACGGGTGTCGATGCCGAGACGGAAGTGGACCTCGACGGTCTCGTCGAATTTAGCAGTGGAGACTTCCTTGACGAGAGCGAGAGCCTCGGCGGGAGCGTAAAGCTTGCCCGCTTCGATCTTCTCAGCGGCCATCTTCTGGTTCTTGGTGAGTTTCATCAATGAATCCTTTCGTGGTGTTGGCGGGCGGTCGAACCGCCCTTCCACATATCAGAGAGGCTATTCCTTGCCTGCGAGGATTGCGGCGAGCTTCTTGGAAGGCACGTAGGTCTTCTTCATCTCGCGACCCTCGATGCGAACGCCCATGGAACGAGCGGTGCCGGCGACGATCTCCATGGCGGCATCGATGTCGTTGGCGTTCAGGTCGGGGAGCTTGATCTCAGCGATCTCGCGCAGCTGGTCGGTGCTCAGCGTGCCGACAGCCTTAAGCTGCGGGATGCCAGAGCCGCTCTTGATGCCCAGCTTCTCCTTGATCAGGACAGCCGCCGGAGGGGTCTTGCAGACGAACGTGAAGCTCTTGTCCTCATAGACCGTGATCTCGACGGGGATAATGGTGCCGGACTGGTCCTGCGTGGCGGCGTTGAACGCCTGGCAGAACTGCATGATGTTGACGCCCTGGGCACCGAGCGCGGGACCGACCGGAGGAGCGGGATTCGCAGCGCCGGCGGGAATTTGCAGCTTAATGAAGCCGCTGACTTTTTTCTCAGCCATCTGTCTTCCTAACCTTACTGAATCGTATTGCTACAACGGCCAACCTTGCGTGAGAAGCCCTGTCCACCCAGGCACGCAGGAGCCGAGAGATATCGAGTTTAAATCTTGGCCACCTGGTCGAAGGAAAGCTCGACAGGAGTTTCGCGACCGAAAATGGAGACCATGACCTTCACCTTGCCTGCCTCGGGAAGCACTTCGGAAATAGTGCCGTCGAAATCGGCAAGCGGACCATTGGTGACCTTCACCGACTGCCCCACCTCGAAAGAAGACGTGGTCTTCTTCGGCGCTGCAGCGGAGGTGCGCTTCATGATCTTGTTGAACTCTTCGCGAGTCAACGGAGCGGGATTGCCCTGGCTTCCAACGAAGCCGGTCACGCCGGGAGTGTTGCGGACGGCAGCCCAGCTGCGATCGTCCATCTCCATGCGAACCAAAACGTATCCAGGGAAAACCTTCTTTTCGCTCTCCACGCGACGGCCGCTCTCTTTGATTTCGGTGACCGTCTCGGTCGGAATTTCGATTCCGAAAACATTATTCTCGAGACCCATGGTTTCGATACGGGTCTCAAGGTTGGTTTTGACCTTGTTCTCATACCCGGAATAAGTATGGAGCACGTACCATTTTTTCGCCATGTTAGAGTCCTGCTCCTATGCCGGAAAGAGCAACGATCAGAGGAGTGACAATCAGATTGTCGAGAACGGCGACGAAGACGCCGAAAAACACCAAAGCGGCCACAACGACGCCGGACCAGCGAAGAACCTCGGATCGAGTAGGCCACGTAACGCGCTTAAGTTCTGCTTTAACCTCTTTGAAGAACTTAAAACGCTGTTTCTTGGGCTTGGCCTTCTTGGTATCGGCCTTTTTCGACTGCTGCTTGGCAGCTTCAGCCTTTTTGGCCTCTTCCTCGGCCGAAATGCCCTGAGCCTCGAGCTCGGCAGCCTGTGCTTTTCGCGCTTGGCGATGAGCGGAGGCTTTAGCTCGTTGCGTTTTAGACTTTTTCGCCATATTTTCTTAATCCCTAATGCGACCGAAAGGTCGCACGATCGCTCTCCAGAATAAATGTCCCTAAACCCAAAACAAGCAGCTCGCGTTCCAAGCTGCTTGAACAAGCTGGCAGGCCAGGTAGGACTCGAACCCACAACATGCGGTTTTGGAGACCGCCGCTCTGCCAATTGGAGCTACTGGCCTGTTTCCTTACCTTATCGAGTTTCCTTGTGCAAGGTGTGCGTACGGCACCACTTGCAGTATTTCTTCATCTCGATACGATCCGGATTATTCTGCTTGTTCTTTTTGGTCGTGTAATTGCGGCGCTTGCACTCGGTGCAGGCCAGGGTGACCAACGTACGCATGAATTCTCCTTCAAGTTAATCGTTCTGTAGCTTGAGATTGTACACATAAGAGCTGCCTTGAAGAAGAGAGCCTGCCTGATAGACAGGCTCTCCATTCAATCATCGCAAGTCCAAGAGTTATTTGATGATCTTGGTAACGCGGCCAGAGCCAACGGTGCGGCCACCCTCGCGGATAGCGAACTTGAGGCCTTCCTCCATTGCGATCGGGTGAATCAGCTCACCGGTGATCGTAACGTTGTCGCCAGGCATAACCATCTCGGTGCCTTCGGGGAGGTGCGCAACACCGGTAACGTCGGTGGTGCGGAAGTAGAACTGAGGACGATAGCCATCGAAGAACGGGGTGTGACGACCGCCCTCTTCCTTGGTAAGGATGTAGACCTGGCCCTCGAACTCGGTGTGCGGGGTAACGCTACCGGGCTTGCAGAGAACCTGACCGCGGACGATGTCCTCGCGCTTCACGCCACGGAGGAGGCAGCCGATGTTGTCGCCAGCCTGAGCCTCGTCGAGCAGCTTACGGAACATCTCGATACCGGTGCAGACCGTGTTGCTGGTCTCACGGATACCGACGATCTCCAGCGGGTCGTTGACATGCAGAACGCCACGCTCGACACGACCGGTAGCAACGGTGCCGCGGCCGGTGATGGTCATGGTGTCCTCGACAGCCATCAGGAAGGGCTTGTCGGTCATGCGCTCGGGGGTCGGGATGTAGGAGTCAACAGCCTCCATGAGCTCCCAGACCTTCTCCTGCCACTCTTTGTCGCCCTCGAGGGCCTTCAGAGCAGAACCGCGGATGATCGGGGTGTCGTCACCGGGGAACTCGTAGGAGCTGAGGAGGTCGCGGACCTCCATCTCGACGAGCTCGAGGAGCTCCTCGTCGTCGACCATGTCGCACTTGTTCAGGAAGACAACGATGTAGGGAACGCCAACCTGACGGGCGAGCAGGATGTGCTCGCGGGTCTGAGCCATGGGGCCGTCGGTAGCGGCGATAACCAGGATAGCACCGTCCATCTGAGCAGCACCGGTGATCATGTTCTTGACGTAGTCAGCGTGACCCGGGCAGTCGACGTGTGCGTAGTGGCGGGTATCGGTCTCGTACTCGATGTGAGCGATGGAGATGGTGATGCCGCGCTCGCGCTCTTCGGGAGCCTTGTCGATGTTCTCGAAGGCGGTGAAGTCTGCATGGGCGGAACCGTGGGTGCCGTCGTTCTCAGACAGGGTCTTGGAGATAGCAGCCGTCAAGGTGGTCTTACCATGGTCAACGTGGCCGATGGTACCGATGTTCACATGCGGCTTGCTGCGCTCGAACTTCTCCTTAGCCATTATTCCTCCTCTTGGTGGTCATAAGACCAAATAACTAACGTGATAAAAGATACGCGCCGTAAAGGCGCGTATTGAAATTCAATGGTAGCGGTGACTGGATTCGAACCAGTGACGCCACGGGTATGAACCGTGTGCTCTAACCA
>JAUNDR010000040.1 GCA_030525985.1 Slackia sp.
AGCAGGGGGCCGGCGGACGCATCGAATCCGTGACGGTTGGCGGCGCCGATTCGCTGATCATGATGGGGCATGTCTATTTCGACCGCGCATTCTCGAACAGGTTCGTCGACATCCTCGAGGCCGAATACGACCTGCCCGCTACGGCCGACAAGCTGTGGGAGGAGATATACGTCGATCACATCAAGGAATTCGACATGGTGGCGCGGCCTTACGAAGAAGGCGTCATCCACGAGTTCGACTCGCTCGACGAATTGCGTGATTTCGACCCGTATTTCCTGCGCAACGTCGATTCCGAGGTGTTCGACAACATCGTCGCCGTCCTTGGCTGCGATGTGGACGACATCCACGATGTGTATCCTCTGAAGCAGGGCTTGACCAACCTATCGTGCCATTTCGCGGTGGGCGATGCGGAATACGTCTATCGCCATCCCGGAGCCGGCACCGAATCGATCATCGATCGCGAGGCGGAGCTGGCGGCGCAGACCCTGGCGAAAGAACTCGGCCTTGACGATACCTATGTATTCGAAGACCCCGAGCGCGGCTGGAAGATATCGAAGTTCGTGACGAACGTCCGTCCGCTCGATCCGCACAATCCTTCGCAGGTCAAGCGTGCCATGGAGATGGCGCGGGCGCTGCACGCGACATCGATGGAGATGCGCCGTTCGTTCGACTTCTACGACGAATCGTGCAGATACGCCGCCCTTCTCGAGGAGGCGAAGGGAAAGACCGACATCGCCGGATACGGCGAGATGGCGCTAAAGGTCGCCCGCTTGAAGTCGTTCATCGATGCCGATCGCGCCCCTCGGTGCCTGACGCACAATGATTTCTTCTCGCTGAATTTCTTGATCGACGAGCAAGACGAGATGCACCTGATCGATTGGGAATACGCGGGCATGTCCGATTATGCGAGCGATTTCGGCACGTTCGTGGTGTGCTGCGAGCTCGATTACGACGAAGCATGCGAGGCGCTTTC
The DNA here is from genome assembly GCA_030525985.1 of Slackia sp. Lineage (GTDB taxonomy): Bacteria > Actinomycetota > Coriobacteriia > Coriobacteriales > Eggerthellaceae > Slackia. The sequence continues at coordinate 974 of JAUNDR010000040.1, forward strand.
GTTCTATTTCGGCCGCACGCCGACGCCCGCGGAGCATCGTCATAATTTCGCGCATGTGGCAATGGCGGGATGGTGCTGGTATGTCTGGTCGCTTTTCAAAGAATCCCAGGGCGAGCATGTCGGCGAGTGGCTCTATGTCTATTATCGCTACGCTGCGGAATATCTCGACCGCGTGCTCGATTGGTATGAAGAAGACGAGACGTCGCGCGATTGATCAGGGTCTTTCTCGACGCCGTGCGCATGACGGGCGGCATCGGGGCCATTGCGTGAATGTCCGGGAATTCGTTGGCATGCTTGAAAGGCGGGAGTCGTGGAACAACGTGTCGAAGCGCTTCGGGAGAATCGGAGACGGAAGTATTTCGTGCGCGGTCTGGCGTTCGCCATCGCGTCGGGCGTTTGCTACGGGCTTTATACGGGCTTTTTGACCCTGGCTCAAACCCAAGGCGTGTGGGGCGCGTGGTTCGCCGGTCTGGAATGGGGCGCGGGCCAAGCCGCCCTGAACGCCTTCGTCGTCACGTTCGCCTTGGCGGCGCTGGCGTCGGGCATCAACGATTCCATCAGCGGAATATGGTCGTTGGCGGTGTGCGCGAAGAACCGCCAGATAGGCGATTTCGCGAAAACCCTGAAAACCAAGCCGGGGCGGATCATGATGCTGTGCGCCGCCATAGGCGGTCCTTTCGCCAGCATCGCCTATGTTATCGGGCTGAACTCCGCTACTGCGGCGGGCAATCCGGGCGTCATCGTTCCCATCGCCGCGCTGAATTGCGCGCTCGGCGCCGTGCTCGGTCGGATTTTGTTCAGGCAGCGCCTCGAGGCGCATAAGGTCCTCGGCATCGCGATCTGCCTCATCGCCGCCGCCTTGATAGGCGGTGCGAGTTTCGCCGCCATGGGCCCGCAGGCGCTCATCGGCTGCTTTTTCGCGTTTCTCGCAGCGCTCGGATGGGGTTTCGAAGGATGCGTCGCGGGATTCGGCACTATTTTGATCGATTATCGGATCGGCATCGCCATCCGCCAGGTCACATCGGGAATCCTCGAGCTGTTCGTGGTGTTTCCCCTGCTTATGGTTATCGGCGGCGGCGCTTCGACGCTGTTCGCCGTCGTCGGCGCCGCAATGACGAGTCCGGCGCTGCTGTTCTTCCTTATATCGGGATTTTTCGCCATGCCGGCATTCTCGTTCTGGTACAAGGGCAATTCGATGTGCGGCACGGCGCTCGGCATGGCATGCAACGGCATGTATGCCTTCTGGGGGCCGTTCTTCATCTGGATCATCATGGGCGTGTGCAATATCGGAGGCATGGCCGCCGACTATCCGCCGCTTTCGTCGGTGCAGTGGATAGGTGCGCTCGTCATGATCGCAGGCATCTTCTGCATAGCGGTGAATCCCGCCGGGCTTCTTCGCTTTGACAAGAAAGAAGGGTAGCTTCATGGGAAATGGATTGGCGCCGTTGCATTACGCGATCATCGGGCATTTCACGAACGGATGCGAAGATTGCGCCGCAGGCGTGGTATCGGCGCTTGCATCTGATTACGGCGATTACAAAATGCTGACGCAGCGCGACGTGGAAGAGGCGCTCGCTACCGCGAAGGAAAACGGCATTCTCGATGAAACGCGATGCGCTTTGGATGAGGCGGGAGAGCTCGTCATCTATTACCGCATCAACGAATTCGGCAAAACCATGACGGACCGATATCTCGCATAGCCCATCGTATGCTCTTCGGTCGGCGCAGCGCGCGTCGAAGCGGCCTTTCGCAGCGGCAGCGGGCGCCTTCGAATCGCGAGGTGAATTCGCCTGTAGCGAAGCGCTGTCGCGCGATTGCGGATGCTGGGCTCGGCATGGATTACAATGGCGTGTGTTTTCGAACCGCGTCGAATCCAGGAGGTATCGTGAAGCTTCTGCATAATGCGTTCGTCCGTTTCTCTTCGCTCGCGCTGCTGTGCGCTTTCGCGGCCGTATGCGCTCCCTATTTGCCCGCCCATGCTCTCCAGGCATCGACGCCGGTCGGTGACGTGCGGTTCGTCTATGTGGACGAAGCCGAAATCGCGCAGGGGGATACCCAGGTCATGGCGGTGGCTCTTGAGGATGAGTCGTTGCGTATCGTTTCGGCATCCGCGACATTTGTCAGGATCGAAGACGGCGCATCCGTTTCCTTCGATGCGTCGGTATGCGAAGGAAACGCCATGCTCTTCGAATTCGCCGCCGAAGATCCGGGAACCTATGCGCTTTCGAGCATCGAATACGCTGAGTCGGAATCGTCCTTTTCGCTGATGGACTTTTCGGGCGAAGCCGACCGACCGTGTTCGTTCACGGTCGCGGGTATCGACGGCGCGCGTGCCGATGTTTGCGAACGGCCTGTCTCGGTCTATTCGCTTTCCGATGAAAACGCGCTGGATGCCGCTGCCGATTTCGATGGCGGTGCGCTTGCGGATGCTCTTGGCGCGAACGGCGCTTCGACCCTTGACGCGGCGGCGGGGGCGCGGGCCCATGCGCAAAGCGATCGGATCGTCATCGCGCTCGATCCCGGCCATGGCGGCAACGACCCCGGCGCTGTGGCGAACGGTTTGCGGGAGGCCGACATCACCTGGAAAATCGCGCGATATTGCAAGGAATACCTTGAGAAATACGAGGGCGTCGACGTGGTGATGACGCGCGGGCGCGACGAGACCCTCGATTCGCTTGCCGCACGGGTGGAAAGAGCGCGCGCCGCCGATGCGAGCGTGTTCGTGAGCATCCACATCAATGCGGCGTCCCCTTCGGCCCATGGTGCCGAAGTCTGGTATCCCAACGATAGCAGCTGGAAATATGAAGAAACGCATCAGGAGGGCGGCAAGCTTGCCCAAGCCGTTCTCGACGAACTCGTCTCGCTCGGCCTGAGCGATCGCGGCATCAAGATTCGCGACTGGAACGGGGCTTCGTACGAAAACGGATCGGTCGCCGATTATTACGGCGTCATTCGCCATGCTCGAGAAGCGGGCATTCCCGGCATCATCGTGGAGCATGCCTTCATCACCAATGCCGATGACGCCGCCATGCTTGCCGACGAGACGATGCTCGAAAAAATGGGCCGCGCGGATGCGGCGGGCATCGCCGAGGCATACGGGCTGCGCACCGACGGTGCGTGGGTTCTTGAAGACGGCGGCCGCCGCTACCGCGTGGGTGGGTCGTTCGTGACCGAAGACTGGCTGTTCGTCAACGGGTCGTGGTATTGGATGGATTCCGCCGGCTATGCGGTTACGGGATGGCAGCGGATCGGCGATGCGTGGTACTACTTCGACCCCGATTCCTGCATCATGTACAGCGCGGAATGGCTGGAGCAGAGCGGCTCCCTCTATCATTTGTCGTATTCGGGCGCCATGAATGTCGGATGGTTCACGGTCGACGGCGCGCGCTATGTCGCCGACGGGTCGGGCGCGCTTTTATCGGGATGGCAGTGCGAGGGCGGTACCTGGCATTATTACGAGCCGTATGCGGCGACGGGCTGGCGCTATCTCGGAGGGAATTGGTATTGGTTCGACAAGCTCGGCGTCATGGCCACGGGATTCGTCTCGATCGGTTCCGACCGCTACTGCTTCGATGCGTCGGGCGCCATGGTCGTAGGGTGGATTCTCGATGCGGACGGCGCATGGCATTACGCGGACGGCTCCGGACGCATCGTCGCCCACGGGTGGGCCTTCATCGGCGGAGCCTGGTATTACTTCGAAAACGGGCGCGCGGCCACCGGATGGGTGAGTCTTTCGGGAACCTGGTATCACCTCGACGAGGAATCGTGCGCCATGGATTCGGGTTGGTATCGGGTTGGCGACACCTGGTATTTCTCCGATGAATCGGGCGCCATGCAAACGGGATGGCTCCAGCGCGGCGATACGTGGTATTGGCTCGACGATTCGGGCGCGATGGCGACCGGCTGGCGTTTCATCGGCGGCGACTGGTATTGGTTCGACGGTTCGGGGGCCATGGCCACGCGCAATTTCGTCGCGTTCGACGGGAGCGCCTGGCTGGCGGACGATACGGGCCGCCTGGTCATGGGCGTTTCGGGGTGGTATCTGCTCGACAGCATATGGCTGTATTCCAACGGAGACGGTTCGCTTGCAACGGGATGGCTCCTTGCGGGAGGCGCATGGTATTACTGCGCGCCGGACGGAACGATGCAGACGGGCTGGATCGAAAAAGGCGCCGATCGCTATTATCTCGGTTCGTCGGGCGCCATGGTCACGGGGTGGGTCGTTCTCGACGGCGTGCCGTGCTACTTCGATGCATCGGGGCGCTTTATTGAAGGCGCCCATCGCGAGCTCGAGCCCGTGATGGGTTCTCCGTCCGCTTCGAAGGAGGTGCTCGTCGATGCCATGGTCGCGGCTTACGGCCGTTCGGAGGCGACGTATCCCGCATCGTCTCTTTCCGCCGGCGGAGCACCGAGCGTGCGTGATTTCTGCTCGATCGTCTACGATCAGGCGGTATCCGAAGGCGTGCGTCCCGAAGTCCTGTTCTGCCAGGCCATGAAGGAAACGGGCTGGCTGCGTTTCGGAGGGGATGTCGATATCTCGCAGTTCAACTTCGGCGGCCTCGGCGCTACGGGCGGCGGCGTTGCGGGCGAGCGATTCGAAAGCGTCGCTCAGGGGCTTCTTGCCCAGGTTCAGCACCTGAAAGCGTATGGCTGCGATCTTCCGCTTCGCCAGCAGTGCGTCGATACGCGATTTTCCTATGTGAAGCGCAATACCGCACCGTATGTCGAATGGCTCGGTATTCCCGACAACCCCTACGGCGGCGGATGGGCTGCGGCGAAGGGGTACGGATACGACCTGGCGGCCATGATGGATGACTGCTTCGCGTAAGAAGGATGCGACGCGTTTCGCCTGTTCCGCGCAGGCGCGCATCGCATCGAATCCATTCGTCGGAAGCGCCGTGCGCCGCGGCGGTTTCGCGTTCGCGGTCGAGCGCGAAACCGCTACCATTGGTTTTGCGATGAACCGAAGCGAGGAGGTTGCGGCTATGGATGCGGTCTTTGCGAAGCGTATGGGTGCGCTATTGGCAGCAGCGGCGCTGTTCGGGGTGCCGGCGGCTTATGCGGATGCTCCGTCATCTGCTTCGTCGGACGGCGCGGCGGTCGTCGAAACCGTCGATCGCGGCTTCATGCCGGGCGAGCTTGCCGGGCAGGGCGGTTCGAATCGCGATGATGCGTCCGTCGAAGATGATCCGGACGTGCATGCCGGAGACGGCGGGGGCGAAGCGGGCGGCGCGATGCCCGATTTGGCGCAAGGCTGGAATTTCCACGAAGGCAGGTGGTATTGGGCCGATTCTCCCGGCGTCGCCGCCCGCACGGGCTGGCTTTACGACGCGGGAGCGTGGTATTGGCTTGCGCCCGAGGCGAACGGCGCCATGGCTCAGGATGCATGGATCGACCTTGCCGATGCGCGTTATCGCATCGGCTCTGACGGCGTCATGGAGACAGGTTGGTTCTTCGCCGAATCCGACTGGTATTTGTCGGAAAGCAACGGCGCGTTGGTCGAAGGCTGGGCGACAGTCGACGGAGAGCCCTACTGGCTCGATCCTGCTCAAGGCGGAGCTCTCGCCGTCGGGGTGTTCGAGGCCGACGGCGCGATGTATTGCGCGGTCCGCGGCGGCGCCGTCGTGCACGACGATTGGGCGTCGGTCGATGGTTCGTGGTATTACGCGGATGTTTCGGGCGAATTGCACGCGGGGTGGCTTTTCTGGGGCGGCTCGTGGTGGTGGTTCGATCCCGCGACGAATGCCATGGCCACGGGCATGATCGAACAGGACGGCGTGCGATATTGGCTCGGAGAATCGGGTGCCATGGTCACGGGCTCGTTTCTGTTCGACGGGGCATTGCGATTCGCGGACGCGACAGGCGCGGTTCGCTTCGAGGCCCTCGGATGGCAGGTCGTCGACGGAAAGCGCTATTTCGTCGGCGATGGCGGCATCGTGTCCACGGGATGGCTTGATGACGAAGGCCGCCGCTATTTCCTCGACGAGCAAGGCGTGATGAGCACGGGCTGGCTGCAGCACGAAGGGAAATGGTACCTGCTCGGCTACAACGGTGCCGCCGCATCGGGTTGGCATCAGGTTTCCGGCGTGTGGTATTGGCTCGACGAGGCGACCTATGCCATGGCGACCGGCTGGCTCGACATAAACGGAACATGGTATAAGTTCGATGAATCGGGCGCCATGGAAACCGGCTGGATCTTCTATGCGGGATCGTGGTACTACTGCCGCGACGATGGGTCCATGGCGACCGGCTGGCAGTATATCGACGGATCTTGGTACTGGTTCGACGAGACGGGTATCATGGCTTCGGGCGGATGGCTTCAGCTCGACGACGGGTGGTATTGGCTCTATGATTCGGGGGCTATGGCGACGGGCTGGATCAATGTGGGAGGATCGGCTTACAAGTTCGATGCAAGCGGCCGCTGGGTGGAAGACACCGGCAAGGTTTTGGGCGTGTCGCGCTCGCGGCTCGTCAATTGGCTGCTCTCCCATCGATACGATGGCTACTATCTGGGAACGCCGTATTCCTCGGGGTTCAGCATCGACACGTGCATGCATCCGAACGGCGCGCCACGCTGGGACGGCTTCGCCGGCATGAACTGCACGGGATTCGTCGCTCAAGCGTATGCCTCCGCAGGCGGCGTCGGCGAACTCGATGCTATCGGATGGGTGCAAAGCTACTCGCCGTGGCCGACCGGTCCCGGCGGCGGAAGCTACATCAATGCGTGGCGTTGGTACGGCTATGCCGTCGAGCGCGGGGCCGAGATGTATACGTTCGACAGCGTTGCGAGCATGCTTGCCAGCGGCAAGGCCGATAAGGGAGATATCATCTTCTTCAAAACGAACGGCGCGATCGATTGCCATATCGGATTTTTCTGGGGTGATACGCCGTACGAGAACTGCATGTGGCACCAGATTTATCCGTACAATTGCATTTCGACCTGCTTCAACAATGCGAATAAGGGCGAATTGTACCAGCAGACCGTTTTGATCAAGGGCTTTTAGGGTCTTGCCGACAATGTGACGCACGAGATGCCGCCGCGTTGCATGAAGGCAGCCAAGGTATGAAAAGGGCGCCGGCGACTCAGCCGGCGCCCTACGTGCGTCAGGGGGCGATTCAGCCGCATGCGAAGGCGCCGAAGAGCGCCCGCAAGGCACGCCCTCATATCGCAAGCGCTACGAGATGCGTCCCTTTTCGGCGATGTCGAGATAGAAATCCTGCAGCCATGCGGTCGATGCGTCGATGTCGAATCCTGCATTGCGTATGTCGTCGACCGCGTTCGCGCGGTCGACGGAGCGGCCGTCTTCGAATTTCTCGATGGCGGCATCGGACCATGCGCGCGCGCCGGCGGAAAGCGGAAGGAAATCCGTCCGATCGCCGACTTGCGCGAGCGAAGGCACGCCGGTGGATATCAGGCAGGGAAGTCCCGACGCCTGCGCTTCGATCGTCGCCATCGGAAGGCCTTCTTTGAACGAAGGGAAAATGAACACGTCCATTGCCGAGAGCACATGGCAGATGTCCTCCCTCAGTCCCAGGAAGCGCACTTTGTCTTGGATGCCGTCGTTTTCGCAGCGTTTCCTGATGGAGCGGGCGGCATCTTCGCGTCCCGCCAGGACGAGGAAGGCGTCGGGCTTCTTCTCCAGCGTAGCCTCGAAAACGTCGATGAGGAACACATGGTTTTTAATGGGGTCGAAACGGCCTACGTGTCCGTAAACAAGGGCATCGTTGGGGATGGAGAGCTCGTCACGGATGCGCTTGCGCGTTTGCTCGTCGAAGCGATACGACGCCGAATCGATGCCGTTTTTCAGGATATGGTAGCGCGCCGATTCGGCGATTTTCCGCCCGTAGCGATCGAGACCCGCCTGTTGAGAGCAAGCGATGAAGTAATCGGCGATGAATCGCGTGGGAAAGGAGAGCATGCGGAATGCGATTTCGCCCGGCGAAAGGGGGAAATGCTGGGCATGGCTGTGAGCGATGGCGAACGCCCCCGCCTTTTTCGCTTCGGAAAGATAAATCGCCGCGCTCGACCCGATATGGCCGTGGACGATGGGATATCGATGGCTTCGGAAGAAATCGCGGCAGGCTTTTTTGTAGGCGCGGTAATTCGTTCCCGTGAAGCGCGGAAGGGAGTAGATGCATCCGCCGAGCTCGCGGATTTCCCGATCGTAATCGCATTCCTCATCCGTGCCGACAAGGAAGTCGAATTGGATTTTCGTGCGGTCGATGCAGCGGTAGAGGTTCATCACGATGGTCTCTGCGCCTCCGCGATTCATGGCTCCTATGACATGGAGGATTCGAACGGGGTTGTCATTCATGGCGATCCTTTGCTGCGTCGGTGGTGCGGACGTGCTTTTTTATGGTCGATACGAGTGCGAACGAAAGATAGACGACGCCTGCGATGCATGCGCCGATTCCGGCGAAGCTCACGCCGTTCATTCCCCACGTGTTCACGCAGACGATGCTCAAGGGGATGACGGCGACGAGCGCGATGACGTTGCCGATAAGATTCGCGCGGAAATTGCGCAAGGTGATGAGCAGGTCGCCGAAGAACCAGAGGAATGCCGTTGCCGACGTTGCGACGAGCACGGGATAAAGCAGATAGACGTGCTCTGCGATCGATTGCCCGAACAGCAAGACGAGCACCGGTTCGCCGATGAAGAGCAAGACGATCCAGCAGACGGCGGTGACGGCAAGAATGGACAGGATGGTTCGCACGAGCAGTTTCACGAAATCCTTCGTTTTCCCGTCGAAGAAGTGCTTGGGGAAGATATCGAGCAGCGGGCCGTAAAGATAGGTTGCGCCCATCTGCACGACGAGGGCGGGAGCGGCGACCGACGAATAGATGCCGAGCGCCGCATCGCCGTCGACAAGCGCGAGATATTGCTTGGGGATGGTGAAGATGGCGCTGGCGGCAACCGAGGCGATGACGGCGGGAAGCGACGTCTTGAGGAAGAACAACGCCTTTGTGCGCGTCAGATGCAAAGATACCGGTTCGAAAACGCGGGCCTTGCGCACGTCGAATGCGGCGAAAACAAGCAGCACGCCAAGCGTCATGGAAACGATGGCGAGGTTGAGGTTTTGGGTGGGCGCGAATACGACGACGAACGTCAGGATCGAAACGGCGCCCTGCAGCATGAACGATTTGCCGATGTAATCCATGCGACGATGCTGCTGGTCGGTGCCGTGCAAGACGTCGATCAGCAGGCCGACTCCTTTATAGATGAAGTAGAGGGCGACGGTCAGGATGGCATGGGGCGGGCAGGTGACGAACGCGTAGCCGAGACATGCGAGAAACGACAGCGCCAACGTGACGCAGCGAAATGCCAGATATTCCGCCAGGGTGTTTTCGCGATGGATGTCGGAAATCTGGTAGGTTCCCATTTTGTAGTTGGCGAACGTGCCGAAGATGCCGACGACCGACATGGCCAGCGAGAGCAGGCCTGCCGCGTCGAAGCCCGAAGAAAGGCGCACGACGAGCACGGTGATGAGCCATTGACATCCCAGGTAGAACATCGATCCGATGGAGTTCCACAGCACGTTGGCTTTCAGGGAGAGCTCCCGGGGCCGCTCTTGTTGCGTTTCGCTCACGCGCTACTCCTTTTCGATGGCATACGCTTCGGGGAAATGCAGATGCCGCTGGTCTTCGGGCGGCAAGGCGCGCCAGTCTCCATACATGGCCTCGAGATACGCTTCCGCTTTTTTCGGCACGGGCAATTCGCGCCCTTCGAAGGATGCCTTGCGCGGCGGGAAAAGCAGCGATGCGTCGATGGCGCGCGTGCCGCCGATGACGTCGCATACCCAGCCTTGTTCGATCGGGGCGCTCGTGTCGACGCCTGTTTCACGCGTTACCGCCAAGGCGTTTTCTTCGAGTTTGCGATTCAGATCCGCTACGTCGAAAAGCGCGCGGGCGATAGGGCAGACGATTTTTTTGACCGCCTTGATGGCGGGGGTCGATGCCACCGACGAATCGGCCACCGCGAAGCTGCGCTTCAGTCCGATACGTTCGTGTTTTTTCATCAGCCGGCCGAACTGCTCAGAGGAGGGGTCCACGCGTTCGAGAGGGAAGATGTCGACCCACAGACCGATGGGATGGGCCTTTCCCGTGAAGGTCTCATAGGATTCGGTAGCCGGGTCGACGAGTTTGAGGAACTGATAGATCGAGCTTCCGTCGCGATGCGACACCAGCTTGTACGGCGTTTCTATGCCGCGCTCGAAAAGGGCATAAAGCTTTTCGTAGTCGTCGCGCGGCATGCATACGTCGATATCGTCATCCCACGGGATGAACCCGTTATGGCGGATGGCGCCGAGGCAGGTGCCGTAGGCAAGCAGGTAGGTCAGTCCGTGTTCGGTGCAGATACGGTCGAATTCGAACAGGATATCGAGTTCGACCGATTTTATCTCGTCGGCGGATAGCCGTCTTTTCATGATGCCTCCTGGAAACGGCACGAAAGCGCGCGCGGTATTTCTGTCATGAAACGCCTATGATAGGTCAAGCGAGGGAAAATGGCGTATAAGAATAAAAACAACAGCAATGCAGCATGGGCGATTCCGCATGCCGGCGGCATGCGCCGGACGCGTGGCTGCGTTATCGCGAAAGGAACGATATGAACGATGCCGAAGCGCTGAAGCGGCTTCAGGAGACGGAGCTCGATATTCTTCTGATGATCGACGGGTTTTGCAAAGAGCACGGCATAGCGTGGTTCATGGATGCGGGCACGGCGCTCGGGGCCATGCGGCACGGCGGCTTCATCCCGTGGGACGACGACATCGATATCAGCATGCTGCGCGACGATTACGACCGTTTCATCGAAGCGGCTCGAACCGGGCTTCCCGAAGGCTATTCGCTGCAGACGTTCGACAACAACGAGGCTTTTGCGGGGCTTTTCGCCAAAGTGTATAAGGAGGACACGTCGTTTCTCACGAAAGAGACCATCGAGGCGGGATGCGAACAGGGGATATTCGTCGATATATTTCCCTATGACGTGCTTGCCGCCGACGCATCGCAGCGCGCGCGGCAGATGAAGATCGCCCGCAGGTGGCAGTCGGTGTCGTATCTGTGGCACGCGAAGACGATTACGGTTCCCCATAAAGGCGCGCTCGGCGCCGTCGAGCGCTTCGCTTGCAGAATCGCGCACCATATCGTGCATGCATGCGTGCGCCGCGATTCGATCGAGCGGCATTTCGCCGAGTCGCAGCGCTTCGAAGGCCCCGCGTCGGACGAGTACATGCTCGTTTCGTGGCCTGCGATGAAGCCGTGCAAGAAAAAAGACCATATGTATGGCGATTGGCGCACGATTCCCGCGCCGGAGGACCGTCGTACCCACCTGCCCGAATTCCTCGATTTCGGCGACGGTTCCGTATGGCATGCGGGAGGTGGCGCATCGTGACGCGACGCGAGCATTTCATCATCTTCTCCGCACAGTTTCTGCCCAATATCGGCGGCGTGGAGAAATACACCGACAATCTCGCCCGCGAGCTGGTGCGACAGGGCTATCGCGTTACTGTGGCGACCACCGACGCGTCGGCTCCTGCAGGGCGGTGCACGCTCGATGGCGGCGTGGAAGTCGTCCGCCTTCCGTGTTTTCCTTTGATCGGCGGACGTATGCCCGTGCCCCGCAAGAATGCTGAATTCAAGCGCCTGTGGAATGCCTTGGCGGCGCAGCGCTATGACGGCGTGCTCGTGAACACGCGCTTTTATCTGCATTCGCTTCTCGGATTGCGTCTGGCGAAGCAGCAGGGGTTGACGGCGGCGGTGTGCGAACACGGATCGGCGTATCTGACGTTCGGCAGTCCGCTCGTCGATAGGGCGGTGGTGGCATACGAGCATGGCATCACCGCGCGCGTGAAGCGTTACCGCCCCGATTTCTATGCGGTTTCAAGCAAGGGCCTGGACTGGCTTTCCACGTTCGGCATTCAGGGGAAGGGCGTGCTGAGCAACGCGATCGATGCCGATGCATTTCGCGCCTCGTCTTCCGGCAGGTCGTTTCGCGAGGATTGCGTCGTGCCCGAGGATGCCCTTCTCGTATCGTTCGTCGGGCGCTTCATCCCCGAAAAAGGCGTCGATGCGCTCATTGCGGCCATGGACATCCTGGAAAAGCGCGGCGTGCCGGCGGTCCTTGTCATGGCGGGCGCGGGTCCTCTCGAGGAGCGCATACGCGAGGCGCACCTTTCGAACATCGTCGTTGCGGGACGGCTCGATGCGCCCGATGTGGCGGCTTTGATGGACGAGTCCGATCTATTCTGCCTGCCGACGCGCTCCGAAGGCTTTTCCACCTCGCTGCTCGAGGCGGCGGCATGCGCCACGCCTGCGGCCATCACCGACGTCGGCGGCGTGGCGGAGATGATTCCCGACGATCGCTTCGGCATCGTGCTTGCCGATGCGCGTCCCGAAACGATCGCCGACGCGATCGAGGCGGCGGCATGCGACAGAGAGCGTTTGGCTCGACAAGGCGCGTGCGCCCGCGATCGCGTGCGCGACCTGTATTCGTGGGAATGCACCGCCCGGGCCGTCATTGCCGCTTTTGAAAATGCCTGTCGATAAAAAGAATCCCGCCTGCAGGCGGGATTCTTTTTCGGTCGATGGAAAGCGGGCGGCTTCGATTAGGCTTTCTTGTCTTGTTGCGCATGCTCGTTGCGGTCGAGGGCGACTTCTTGCACGAGGGAATCGAGTTTCGCGCGCATGAGCGACACCTTCGCTGTCAACGAGAAGATGCGGATCAGCAAGACGGCGATGACGCAGAGGAAGATGAAGTTCGAAGGCGATTCGAATCCGAGGATGTTCGACAATCCGTATGAGATTTGCGGAAATGCGCCGAGCACCACGAGAATGGCGATGAAAAAGAGCCAGAAAATGGAATCGGATGCTTCGAATTTCGATTTCTTGATCTTGCGCACCACGAAATAAAGAACGGCGACGGCGCTTGCAACCAAAAAGACGCGCAGCGTGATGTTCATGGGCTAGCTCCTAAACCACTGGACGAACAGGATGGAGATGCAGGTGCGCATCATGTATTCGATCGAGCGCGTGAAGGTGAGATAGCTTTCGCCCGCCTGGCGCTCGCGCATGCTTACTTGCACTTCGCGGATTTTCGCCCCTTTGCGCGCGAGATAGGCGATCGAATCGGGCTCGGGGCCGAAGTCGGATTTCGTGCTGAAGACTTCGATCATCGCGCGGTTGTACATGCGCAGGCCCGATGTGGGGTCGGAGATGGAAGCGCCCGTGGTGATTTTCGTGATGGCGGAAATCAGGCGTGAGCCGATCATGCGCAGCGAGGCCGATTTCTTTTCGGTGACGAAGCGCGACCCGATGACGATATCGGCATTCGTGCGCTCCATCTCCTCTGCAAGCTTCTCGAGATAGGAAGGGACGTGCTGTCCGTCGGCGTCGAACTGCACGGCGGCGTCGTAACCGTGGCGCAAGGCGTATTTCATGCCTGTTTGGAAGCCGCCCGTCAGTCCTATGTTGACAGGCAGGTCGATCAGGTTGAACCCATGTTCGAGACAGAGCTTTTTCGTATCGTCTTTCGAACCGTCGTTGACGACGACGTAATCGAATTGCGGCGTCGCTCGTTGAAGCTCCGACACGGTTTCCACAATGCAATCCTGCTCGTTATAGGCAGGTATGATGACAAGAAGTTTCATATCTCCATCTTCTCGGTCGCGTACAGAAATATTCATGGTATCACGTGTTGTGAATATAGCGAAGCGGGCATGGGGGGACAAGCCCGATATGCTTGGTGTACACTTGGACGGTTGCGGTTCGCGACATTTCATCACCGCATCGTCGTCGAGGCTTTTTGCGTGCCACGACACGAACATCGGCGTCCGTTGGTTCGAGATAGGTTTTACCGAATATGTGGATAGGGTTTTTCGTTGCCATGGCGGCTGCGGCGCTTTTCCTGTATGCGCCCGGCTTTTTCTTTTTGAAGGCGCTTCGGCTGGAATCGATCGTCGCGCTGTGCTGCGCCCCGCTTGCTGCCTTGTTCGTCTACGTGGCGCTTTCCTCTGTTTACCCTGCGATCGGCGTCTCCGCTTCATGGGGGACGCTGTTCGCGCCCTGTCTCGTGCTCGGGGTTGTGTCGTGGGCGCTTTCGTGCAGGTTCGCCAAGGCGCCCGTCATCGGGGCCGGCGATGCCTCCTTCTTGTCCATCGGCACGCACCGTATCCGTGTCGACTGGGCGGCCCTTTTCATCTGCGTGGTTGCGAGCCTTGGGATCGCGGGCTGGACGCTCGTCGTCTCTCTCGACGGTCCGGGGTCGTTCTCCCAAGCGTGGGACAATGTCCATCATCTCGGGTCGGTGCAGGCGTTTCTCGATTCGGGCGTGTATTCATCGTTCACCACTTCGGCGTATGCCGCCTTCGACGACAAGCTTGTCGCTCCCTTCGTCGACGATGCGGCGTTTTATCCGTCGGCGTGGCATTGCGTGGCCGCGATGATCGCGGGCGCTGCGGGAATTCCCGCAGCCGCGGCGGTCAACGCGCTTAATGCCGTCATCGCGGGGATCGTGCTCCCTGCGGGATTCTTCGTATTCATCCGCAGCCTCGCCGGCACGCGGCGCTGGGTGCTCTACTGCGCGGCGTTTGTCCCGCTTTTGTTCGCGGCGTTTCCTTGGGGCTTTCTCGTATGGGGCCCGCTGTATCCCAATCTGCTCTCGTATTCCCTGGTCTTTATCTGCATGTTCCTGTTCACGCGCCTGTTCGCGCCCGGGCAGACGCGATTCGCGAGGACCGTCTTTTTCGCATTGGCCGTCGTAGGCATGGCCGTCCTTGCTTTCGCCCAGCCCAACGGCCTGTTCACGCTCGGCGTGCTGCTCGCTTCCTTCCTCGTCGCCCAGGCGGCGGGCATCGCCGATCGCCTCGAGCGTTGCTCGAGCCGTCGTCGCGTCTGTCGGGTCGTATTCGCCGCGGCCGCCGTGCTTGTCATCGCCGTCATTTGGGCGGTCGTGTACGAATCGCCGTTCGTCGCCGGCGTCGTCGCATTCGACTGGCCTGCGAAGACCGATTTCGGTAACGCTCTTGTCGATGCCGCTTCGCTTGCGTGCGTCGACTTTCCGGCGCAGCCCGTTCTCGCGCTGGCGGTTCTTGTCGGATGCGCGGTCGCGCTGACTTCGCCGAAGCTCCGATGGCTTGCGTTCTCGTATCTGTTCGCTTTCGTCATCTATACGGTGGACATGTCGATAGACGGCCCGTTGAAGCATCTCCTTGCGGGATTCTGGTACACGGACCAGTGGCGCACCGCCGCCATGCTTGCGCTTTCCGCCATGCCGTTGGCGGCATTCGGCTTCTATGCTCTGGCGAAAGGCGCATGCGCCTTGTTCGCGCGCGCGGCGTCTTTGGTCGACGGGCATGCGGCTTCCCGTCTCGTCCTCGGCGTCGTTCCCGTCGTCCTTGCGGCGTCGACGCTGCTGCTGCCGCACGTCATCGTCGATTCGGCCCGTCCCGAGAATGCCGTGCAGACGCTGCGCGGGCTTATGGCCCATCAGAACTCCGCAACCGCCCAAGACGTCTTCGATCCCGCCGAGCGCGCTTTCGTGGAGCAGGCGGTCGATTTGCTGGGCGAGGACGAGCTGATCATCAACGACCCGGGGGATGGAAGCGTGTTCGCGTATCCCTTCGACGATGCAAGGACGTATTACCGCTACATTTCGGGGTACTACAAGACATCGGATGGCCCGATCGAGGAGTCGGGCGAAAAAGAAGCGAGCTTCTTGATCCGGACGGGCCTCGACCGCATCGCCTCCGATGCCGATGTCAAAGAGGCGGTCGCGGAGATCGGCGCCGAATACGTGCTGATTCTCGACTACGGATGGGCGGCGACGGCCGAAGAGCCTGGCCCGTACCGTCATTTCCTACCGAAGCAGGGCGTGCCTTTGGAGGCATGGGAGGGCATCGCCTCCATCACCGATGAGAC
>JAUNDR010000041.1:0-886 GCA_030525985.1 Slackia sp.
CCCGAACGGAGTCACGGGCACGGCGGTCAATCCCACGGCGTATTTCGGCTGGTAGGCATTCGGGTTCTATCGGGCGGTCCGATGAGGGCCGCCCTTTTCGATGAAGGAGCATTATGGATTGCAAAGCGTGCGCTTCGGTGCGCGAATATCCGGGCGACCCCGCGCGTACGGCTGCCGTCATCCTCGAGGTGGAGGAGGGCTCTCCCGCCGACGATGCAGGTTTTACGCCTGGTTGCAAGATCTGCGCCGTGGACGGCCAGCCTTTGCGCGACGTGCTCGACTGGCAGTGGTATACGGCAGATGACGAAATCGAGCTTTCCTATATCGACCTCGACGGCGATGAGGGAACGGTCGTTTTGGAGCGCGAGGAAGGGGAGAGCTGGGGCATTACGTTCGACGGAGCGGTGTTCGACGGCATCCGTACCTGCCGCAACGCCTGCGTATTCTGCTTCATGCGCCAGCTTCCCGAGGAATCGCGCGACACGCTGGTGCTGCGCGACGACGACTGGCGGCTGAGCTTTCTGCAAGGCAACTTCGTCACGTTGACCAATTTGAGCGAAGACGATGCGGAAACCATTATCGAACGGCAGATTTCGCCCCTGCGCGTTTCGCTGCATGCGGCCACGCCCGAACTGCGCAAGAAGATGATCGGCAAGCATGCCGCGCACGGCATCGCCATGCTCGAGAAGCTGCTTGCGGGCGGAATCGAGGTGCACGCCCAGATCGTGCTTATGCCGGGCGTCAATGACGGCGACGAGCTGAAAAAGACGCTTGCCTGGGCGTATACGCACGAAGGAATCGAAAACGTCGGCATCGTGCCCTTGGGATTCACCAAGCATCAGACGCGTTTCGAGAAGAGCTTCGATGAGGCCGAAGATGCCAGGGC
>JAUNDR010000041.1:896-15816 GCA_030525985.1 Slackia sp.
GGGCCGTGGTGGAGGCGGTCGAGCCGTTCCAGGCGTATGCGCTCGAAGAGCGCGGGCATCCGTGGGTCCATCTTGCCGACGAGTTCTACTGCAACGCCTATCCGGGCGACGTCTTGCGCCATATTCCGCCTGCGAGCAATTACGGGGATTTCTCCATGTTCGAAGACGGTATCGGCATTTTGCGCAGCCAGATGATGGAGTGGGAGACGGCAAGCGACGCGATCGCCCGTCTTGCGCGGGTGCTCGAAGAAAACGATGCCCGCGTTTATTACGTGTTCGGCGAAGCCCAACGCGACGCCATGGCGTCGCTGATCGATGCGAGCCCTCTTGCCGGACGCCTGGTGCCCCTGCTCGTGAAAAACGAATATTTCGGCGGCAATGTGGACGTGACCGGACTTTTGTGCGGATGCGATGTGGCGCGCGCGATTCGCGGCGTGTCGGCGCATGATTTCGTGGTGCTGCCGCGCATCATGTTCAATGCCGACGGGTTCACGCTCGATGATATGACCGTGGACGACATCAGGGATAGTGCGGGCATTCCCGTGACCGTGGTATCCTGTAGCGTGCCCGAATACCTGGCCCAGATCGAAGAGCTGGTCGAGGGCTGATACGCTGTTTTTCCTCCATGCGCGCCGTATGCGCCCATGGATTCATACGGATATATTCAAGAAGGATTTCAACATGGCACTTCCTATCGTCGCCGTCGTCGGACGGCCCAATGTGGGCAAATCCACATTCGTCAACCGCATCGTGGGCGGGCAAGACGCCATCGTGCATGAAATGCGCGGCGTCACGCGCGACCGCTCGTATCATGAAGCCGATTGGAACGGCGTCCATTTCACGCTGATCGACACCGGCGGCATCGAGATGGGCAACGACGATGCATTCCAGGAATCCATCCGCAGCCAGGCCATCATGGCTACCGAAGAGGCCGACGCCGTGGTGTTTCTGGTCGACGGCCGTACAGGCGCCGCTCCCGACGACCTCGAGGTGGCGCGCATCCTCAAGCGCAGCGGCAAGCCCGTCGTGCTGGCGGTGAACAAGATGGACGCTCCCGGCAAAGAAGACGAGCTGTGGGAGTTCTACAGCCTCGGCCTGGGAGACCCCATGCCCATCTCCTCGATTCACGGCCATGGCACGGGCGATCTGCTCGACGAGGTGGTCGGCTACATCAAAGACATTCCCGTCGAAGAGGAGGAAGAGGTCGACTCGATCAACATCGCGATCATCGGCCGTCCCAATGCGGGTAAAAGCTCGCTGACCAACAAGCTGATCGGTCGCGAACGCGCGATCGTCAGCGACGTTGCGGGCACGACGCGCGATGCGGTGGACACCATGGTGGAACACGACGGGAAGTTCTACACGATCGTGGACACGGCGGGCCTTCGCAAGAAGAGCAAGATCGACGAGGATGTCGAGTACTACAGCTTCGTGCGCGCCATGCGTGCGATCGACCGCGCCGACGTGGCCATTCTGGTGATCGATGCGACGATCGGCCTGACCGACCAGGACCAGCGCGTCGCGGGCTTTGCGGCCGAGCGCGGATGCGCCATGGTGGTGCTGATGAATAAGCGCGACATCGTGGAAAGCGGCGACGTGCTCGACGAGCTGCGCGAAACCATCGGCGACCGTTTGATGTTCGTCGGTTACGCGCCCGTCATCAGCATCTCCGCCCTGACGGGCAAGGGCGTCACGCGCATCTGGGATGCGGTCGATGCCGCGTACGAGAATTACTCGTCTCAGGTTTCTACGTCCAAGCTCAACGCCTGGTTGCAGCATATCCGCGAGTTCGGACATACGGTTTCTCAGGGCAAGAAAGTGCTCAAGATGAAATACGTCACTCAGACGCGCGTCTGCCCGCCCGAGTTCACGTTCTTCGTGAATCACCCCGAGCTGGTCAACGACAACTACGAGCGCTTCCTGGAAAACCGCCTGCGTCAGGCATTCGATCTGTCCGGAACGCCCGTCCGCTTCAAGTTCAAGAGGAAGGACTAAGCGCGATGCTTGAAATAGCGGTTGCGCTCGGCGTATTCGCGGCGTCGTTTCTGCTCGGCTCCATTCCCTGGGGCGTGATCATTTCGAAGACCGTGTATCACACCGATATCCGCGAGCACGGTTCGGGCAATATCGGCACGACGAATGCCATGCGCACGATGGGCAAGGCGGGCGGCATCGCTGTGTTCCTGCTCGATTTCGGCAAGGGGCTGCTTTCGGGCGGCATCGCCATCGGCGCGCTGTGGTTCTTCGTCCCCGGTGCCGGTCTGGCGCCGGATGCTCTGGTGAACAACGTGACCATGGGTGCGGTTGCCGCCATGGGCTGCACGCTGGGGCATATCTTCAGCCCGTGGCTCGGCTTTCACGGCGGCAAGGGCATCGCTGTGGCGATCGGCGCTTTGTGTTTCGCATTCGGGCCGATCGGCGCCTTCGTCGAGGTCTTTTGCATTTTCGCGCCGCTGGTGCTGATTACGCGGTATGTCTCGGTGGGATCGATCGCTTCGGCGGCGCTGTGCCCTGTGATCGCGTGCTTCTTGTTCTGGGGCGAGTGGCCTGCGATTGTTTTGTATGCCCTGACGGGCGGCACGGTGGTATGGGCTCATCGCGAGAACATCAAGCGCCTTATCGCCGGTACCGAATCGCGTATCGGGTCGAAGAAAAACAAAGCATAGGAGATGAAAGCGTCCTTCGAGGGCGCTTTCGTCATAGCGCGGCGGGTTTCGTCCGATTGCAAGCGATGCGCGTCGCGCGAAAGGCATGTCGAGTCCGATGGCCGCACCGGGCTTTCGGTCGATGTGCGGGGCATGCGGGCAGTCCGTGGTGCGGCGATTGTTTCGGATGCGTCGTTGTTTCTGCGTCTTCTCGTCTGCATTCGGAAGACATGCGCTTCAAGGGCGGCATCGAAGCGCGCATTGGCGGGTTTTGGGCAATGCATCGCCAGAGAACGAAGGAGGATTCCATGAAGGTTGCAGTAATCGGAGCAGGTTCGTGGGGCACGGCGCTTGCGCACGTGCTCGGCACGGCAGGACATGACGCGATGCTGTGGGCGCGCAAGCAGGAAGTGTGCGACGGCATCAACGAAGCCCATCGCAATCCGCGTTATCTGGTGAACGAGACGGTGCATGGGCGCGTGCGCGCGGCGGCGTGCTACGACGAGGTGCTTGTCGATGCGGCTGCCGTCGTGGTCGTGACGCCTTCGTCTGTTTTGCGCCAGGTTGCATGCGATATCGCGCCGTATATCGCGGCCGATACCCCCATTGCGATCTGCTCGAAGGGCGTCGAGGCGCGAACGGGCAAGCTTCCCGTGGAAATTTTCGAAGACGAGCTGGGCAACCGGGCGCGCATCGCCGCGTTGACGGGTCCGAACCATGCCGAGGAAGTGATTCGCGGCATTGCCTCGGGCACGGTTATTGCGGCGGAAAATCCCGATACGGCGCGTTTTTTCCAGGAGCTCTTCGCCACGGAGGCGTTTCGCACGTATGTCAGCGACGATATCGTGGGGGCGGAGGTTTGTGCCGCGTTCAAAAACGTCATCGCCATCGCCGTGGGCGCCGCTTACGGATTCGACTTGGGCGACAACACGGCGGCGCTGATCATGACGCGCGGTCTGGCGGAAATGAGCAGGCTCGTGGAAGCGTGCGGCGGCACGCCGATGACCTGCATGGGTCTGGCGGGCGTGGGCGATCTGATCGCCACCTGCACGAGCGAACATTCGCGCAATCGCACGTTCGGCTACCGCATGGCGCAGGGAACGACGCTCGAACAGTATAAAGAAGAGACGCACATGGTGGTGGAGGGAGCGATCGCGTGCCAGACGCTCGGCGCGCTTGCCGAGGTTCGCGGCGTGGAGCTTCCCATCACCGAAATGGTGCGCGCCGTGCTCTGGGAGGGCGCCGACCCTAGGGCGGCGGCATCGGCACTCTTCGACAGGTCGCTGAAGCCTGAGTTCTATTAGGCAGTCGTTTGAACTGGGAAAACGCGTTTTGTATCCCTTAATATTCCAGTTTGAGCTTCTTTCGTCATTCGCGCGACCGGAGATACGGGCCGTATGCTCCCGTGAACGACTTCGGAAGGTCTTCATCCGACGGCCTGAGGCGGCGCTTGCCGGTCGCGCCGGGCAGCGCGTAGCCTTCTCATTCTCCTATCCCTCCAAAGCTTCGGCGTGCTTCGGACGGCCTGCCTCGCGCGGCGCGGCCTTGCGGGCCGCTATGCTCGCCTCGGTCACGTAGGTGCGCCTTCCGCTGCGGTAGCCGTCCAGGATGCCCGCGGCGAGCATATGGGTGACGCGCCCCGCTGACACGCCGAGTTCGCGGGCGGCCTGAGCGGCCGACACCACGGGTCCGTCGACGATGTAGGATTCCTCGACCTCGACGAATACGGACACGCGCTCGCATCCTTCGGCGGCTTCCGCGCGTTCGTAGGGTGGCACGGGGCGGCCGTCCGAAAGAGCGGCCGCAAGCCATGTCTTCATCGCGTCGGCCGCCATGAACACTGCGTCGCGGTAATCGTCGCCGCACGTGAAGCATCCCGGAAGTGCCGGCACCTCGACGCTGTAGCCTCCCTCTTCTTCGGGGGTCAGGATTGCATCGTAGATATACTTTCCCATTTCTCCATCCTCTCGTTTGCCGGCGGACTAGAGCCAGCCCGCCGCCTTCGCTATGTTCCTGTAGGTTCCTATCGGCACCTCTTTCTTCGAGGTGGGCACCGTTATCATGATTCCGTCTTTGAAGAACACTGCATGGCTACCCTTGCCGCTTCGTTCCGCCCACCCTTCCTTTCTCAGCCTTCTCAGGATTTCCCTCACTTCCTGCTCTTTCGGCATTACCCCTCCTTACCCCGCGCCGATATCTATATTATAAAGTATTGCTATTTAAAGATAATAAAATAGCAATACTTTATATTAGACGATCATGGTCGGGGAGTCTGATTTCTATTAGGCAATCGTTTGACCTGGGAAAATGTATTTTATATTCTAAAATATCCCGGTTCGTGCTTACGGCTGCTGGAGATATGAATGAACCTTGCGCACGCGAAAACGAGAGGTGCGTGTTGAAGCCGTGATGCGTGTGGATGTTCCGATGTTCGCTCATTCGCCTCGGGGCCAGTGGGGCGGAAAGCCTTGTCGGCTCTGCGGGATAGCTAAACTGCAAGCGTCTGCTTTGGCAATTACGTTTTGAAACGTGCGTCGGCGAGCGCAAGGGGCCTTCATCGTTGGATTCTATTCGCAAAGCCTGGTGAGGAAATCGTCGATCATGTACTAAAAGGGGGTTTTCTGTCCACCGATGACCGAAAGTTCCCTTTTAGTACCTCTCTTTGCTTCCTATTTTCATTTCGGGCATTTTCGATTTATTCTGACCTGGGCGTTTGTTTTGTCGGCGAGGCGTCGTTTCGTTCCAATCCGCGCTTGCCTATACTAAAAAGGCATTTTTTGGATTTCAAGAACAGAAAAGGCCGTTTTAGTGCGGATTTCTATCGGCCTTGCGCGCGCCGGCGTAAATTCGACTATCAGATGCTGAAGCCCCCTGATCGACTGAATGCGATAGTGCTTCGCCTCAGTGCCGCTCGTCCTTGAATTCGGGTTTTTCGATTTGCTCTTCGAAGCATATTGCCGATTCGTCGATGTCTGTTGCGGAATCGAGGGGGATTTCATCCCGTTTCTGCTTGAGCGCATCGAGCAAGACGGTGATTTCACCAAGATGGCATGAGTCTTCGAAAGATTTCAGCTCGCATCGCAATCTTTCGATTTCGTTATCGATCCCTTTCTTTTTTCCGAAAGAGAACAGACCAAGACTGCTGCGTTCATCGGAAAGGGCGTTTATAGCCTTTCCGCATTCGGCTCTCGCATTTTCGATGAGTCTGCTTCTCTCCTCCCAAAGAGAGCGGATGCGTTCGATTTCGGTATCGATGGCTTCTACCTTGCTTCGGAGTTGTCGCGCATACGATACGACGGCCATTGCCATTGCGCTTGCTGCAATTTCGCGGGCTGACGCATCGGGTGAGGTGTCTTTGAGGAACGCGGCCCGAAATGCCCGGCATCTGTTTTCAATTTCTTCAACGAGTCGGCTATCGGTGGTTGCATGCATGATGGCGGATACTTCTGATGCGATGGCCTCGTTACTCCGGTCGCATAATTCAGATGCGCACGAGCACAGATTGCTTGCTATCCAGATTCCTAGCGCATCGTCGCTACCTGCGGTATTTTCGCGCTTTCCTGCGTATTTCAACGCTTGCTTGATTTTTCGATCGAACAACTTCTCTGCGGCAGCATCTTTTTCGATGTTTTCGATCGTTGCATAGAGGTTTATTACTCGTTCGAAAGCGTTTTCCGATTCCACCATGTCCATACAGGCTTTATCGATTTTGTCGTTGAGTTCGTCATCGGCCCTGAAGTACCGTGCCGTTTCATAAGTGTTGATATCCATAAGGCCTTCGTTGAGGCACTCTTGATAAACGCGTGGATTGAAAGGGCACATAAGAAAACTTTGCTCGAGCAGCGTTTTCTTGTCCGATGTGAAGTCGAGGTTATCGAGCATGTCCTCCGCGCGCCGGCCGTTGTATTGCGCAATGCTGTCGAAATCGAATTTCTCATGAAGGACCATCTCGCAGAGGAACTTCTTGGAGACTTGTCGCCAAAAATCACCGAAGATCAAAGGAAGGCCAGGATAGTATTCTTCTATCATCGCGTGATAACAAACCTTATCGATGGCGCTCGCTGCTTGGCGGGAAAGTTTTTCTGCCGCTGTCCTGAATTCCCTTTCTGCTCTGCTTTTTTGCCTCATCAATACGCTGCCTTCGGCAATCGCGCAGGAGGCGAGGACGGCCATGTTCGAGGTGAAGACGGTGATTCCCGATCCCGAAATATTCGAAGCCGCTGCATTGTGGGCGTATCGAAGGCCTGTTTCTTGCGCATCGGCGATTCTGCGGACGCGATCGAGCGTGCTTTTGACGGTGCGGATGGAGAAGTTTCCCAGGTCGTCGAATGAGGAGACGCCCTCAAGCAAGGTGTCGGGTCCGACATCGTAGATGCCGTTTTCCACGAGAAGTTTTACATGTGCCGCTGTTATTTCGGTCATTTTCGCCGCGTATGCCTCAAGGTCTTCTGAGGCGTGGTCGATCCAGCTTTTCGGTCCTGCGTTCATATCTCGGTCGATATTGACGGATACCATATGGATCAGTTCCGCAAGATAATGGACCATGTCGGCTTCGTAATCGGCATATTGTTTAGCTGCCGAGGGAATGCGATAAGTCTTTCCGAGGAAAGATACTGCATGGGTTTCCATATCGGTCCTCTTTTCAGCTCTGGCGTCGCGTTTTCTGTTTTTCGGCGAAGCTTCCTGCATATTGACTATTGCGGTATCATGAAAAAGATTTTCTTTACACAATTACGGAGGTGCGCGTTTTATGCGAAACGTTGCGAACCCTAGTATAGTTCCGGGGGGGGGCGTAACTGCCTAAATCTCTCCGCGCTGTTTATGTTTTCGCGCGGATTGCGTTCTGGTTTATTCGATCTCCGTTCAATCGGCGTTTCTCGCGTCGCATCCGGCACTTTTTCAGGTGCCGGGAGGCGAACGTTCTGCCTTGCCGTTTCGCGCCATGCGCTCGGTTCCTTTATTTCCGATAAAAGTGAATATGCTCATCTAGATTCCTGTCCGCAATGCTCGGATTCGTTCTCTTCTGCATTGCGCGGTATGGTTTTTCGTATGCCGTCGATGCGGGCGGGTGAATAAATGACCGCACGAAATGCATTCGAAGTAAAGCGCGGCGGCACTCTGACGCGCGAGAAATTCCTTCTCGATGAAATTCGCATGGTGGCTACGCTGCGTGAGTCGGGCATATCCGATGAGGATATTATCCGCAGGGCAGCCGACGACAATATTTTCCAATATCCCACTACGCGTGAAGCTGCGGGCATGGCGCGCGCCTGCCTGCATCGTCTCGATGCGCTCGATCGTCCTGAATTGGTGCGCCTTTTGGTTGCGGGGAGCGGTTCGTTCGACCAGGCGGCGCAGGTCAATCTCTATGCCATTGCGCGCGCATACCGGCTGATGCGCGAATTCCTTGAAGAAGAAGTCGCCATGCGCTATCGCACGCTTGATTTCGAATTGACGGCCGCAGACGTCAATTCGTTTTTCACGCGCATCCGTGCGCGCGACGAAGAGGTGGCGTCGTGGTCGGAAGCCACCTTTACCAAGCTGCGCGGCGTTTTGCGCGGAAGCCTGGTGAAGGCGGGGCTGATGCGCTCCGTTTCTTCTTCCGAATTGATTCCATTCGCGATCGATCCCGTTCTTGAAGAGGCCATGGCCGCAAATGGCGATTTCGATATCTTGCCCGCGTTCAATTGCAT
Source organism: Slackia sp. (assembly GCA_030525985.1). GTDB lineage: Bacteria > Actinomycetota > Coriobacteriia > Coriobacteriales > Eggerthellaceae > Slackia. The sequence goes on from JAUNDR010000041.1 coordinate 9,235, forward strand.
GCATGTCGATGCGTGCGATTCGCGGTCGGACCGATAGCGCTGAAAGCGACGGTGATGAGGTGACCTTACGAACTCCCGCTCAAGAGCGCTCCTACGAAGATTTCGCACATCGCTGCGAAATTCTTCGCGAGCGCTTGGCCGATCCCGGCTTTCTTGCCAATAAGGGCCTCGGCAACGAGGTCGGATTCTACTTGTTTTGCTACGACCCTGCTCTCGAAATGCAGGTTCGCGGTTTTGTGGACCGGCTTATGAAGGAATCACGCAGCGGCGCATTGTCGTGCTGCATCGCGGAGAAAAACCTCTACGACGTGTTCCTGAGAATTTGCGATCGAAAGCGCATCTTGGAAAAGATTCCTCAACAAGAGGAAAAACGCGGGCTGGATGCTCTGACCAAGATGCTGAGGCGCTCTACCGGCGTCGAGGCGTTCGCGGACGCCATGGAATTGGACGAGGATGAGCAAGGCTCGAACGTCGTGTTCATCACGGGCGTCGGCGAAATCTACCCGCTGCTTCGCTTGCATGTTCTTTTTGAAGCCCTCCAGCAGCGAGCTGTTTTCGAACGCATGCCCGTCGTTGCGTTTTACCCAGGCTATTACAACGGTCAAGCCATGTTTCTGTTCTCTCGACTCGATGGCAGCAATTACTACCGTGCTTTCGATTTGATTTAGGAAGATGATTCTCATGCAGATCAAGGAATTGTTCGATAAAGACATCGACCGCTTCATCAACGGCGTTATCAAGGTCGGTCAGGATGACGAGATTTCAATCGGTCAGGAGCTTTCCGAATATGTCATCACCCGCGAGCTCTCGAAGCATTTCGCTGCTTTTTTCGAGACCTATACTCATGCCATCGATGTTCCGACCGATAGAATCGGCGTCTGGATCAGCGGCTTTTTTGGAAGCGGCAAATCGCATTTTTTGAAAATGCTGTCGTATTTGCTTCCCAATAAAATGGCCGCCGGCAAGCGAGCGATCGATTACTTCGACGGCAAGGTCGAAGATGCCATGGTGTACAGCCAGATGAAGCGCGCATGCTCCATTCCTACCGAAGCCATCCTTTTCAACATCGATGACAAAGCAAGCCATTGGAAAGAAGGCGATACCGCCAAGACCGCTTTGCTGCGCGGCTTCGCGCGCGTGTTCTACGAGCATCAGGGGTTCTACGGCGAAGACCTGAAGCTCGCCCGTCTTGAATCTTTTATCGACAAACAGGGAAAAACGGACGAATTTCGTGCGGTATTCGAACGCATCAATGGCTGCACCTGGCTGGAGTGCCGCGAAGATTATACGTTCCACGAAGATGATGTGGTTGATGCTTTGCAGGAAGTTTTGGGATGGAGCGAACAGCAAGCGCGCAATCAATTTGTGGGTGACATGGAAGGCAAAGCCATGGCCCCTGAAGACTTGGTGCGCGAAATCGGAGAATACGCCCAACGCCGCGCTGAAGAAGAGGGCGGGCAATTCCGCCTGCTTTTCATGGTTGACGAAGTGGGTCAGTTCATCGGTGGCGATGTGAACTTGATGCTGAACCTGCAAACTATCGTCGAGAACCTCGGCTCGCGATATCCTGGTCTCGTGTGGGTTATGGTCACCAGCCAGGAAGCCATCGATGAAGTGACCAAGGTTGCGGGCACCGACTTTTCGAAAATCCAGGGCCGTTTCAATACGCGCCTGTCTTTGAGCTCCAGCAGCGTTGACGAAGTCATTAAACGTCGCGTGCTTGCGAAAAACGACAGCGGTCGTGCAGTGCTCGAAGCGGAATATGCCAAGCAGAGCGCCGTGCTGAAGAATCTATTCACGTTTAAAGAATCGCAGAGCGATCTGAAGGGCTACGAAAGCGCGGAAGACTTCCAGGAAACGTACCCGTTCGTGGGCTATCAGTTCAAAGTCATGCCCAATGTGCTGAAAGAGATTCGCCGTCATGGCAACTCGGGCAAGCATCTATCCGGCGGCGAACGAAGCATGTTGTCTGGCTTCCAGGAATCGGCCCAGGCCGTTGCCGGTTGCGGCACTGACGCGCTCGTTCCGTTCTGGCGTTTCTACGATACGCTTGCCGAATTCTTGGAACATGACATTCGTCGCGTCATCGACCGTTGCCAGAGGGCGGCGGAAGACGGCGCAGGATTGGAGCCGTGCGATGTCGAAGTGCTCAAAACACTGTATTTGATTCGTTATGTCAACGACATCAAGCCCACGATTGACAATATCGCCATTCTTATGCTCGATAGCATGGGCGCCGATAAGGTGATGCTGCGTGAGCGCATCGCGGAATCCTTGGCGCGTTTGGTGCGTGAGAATTACGTGAGCCGTAATGGCGATTCCTACTTCTTCCTTACCAACGAAGAGCAGGATGTGGCGCGCGAAATCAGAAATACCGACATCGATAGCGCCGCCATCACCCACGATATCGCAAAACTGATTTTCGACGAGATTTTCAGCGTGAGAAAACTGCGCGTCGGCGCGAACGACTTCCCGTTCGATGCCTATGTGGACGACGTGCTGCATGGTGCCGCCACGAACGGCATGGTGCTGAACGTGGTGACGCAGGGCAACACGCTTTTCCTTGCAGACGATGCTGAGCTGGCATTGCGCAGCAGCGGGAAGGCCATCGTTGTTCTGGGCGACGGTGGCGATTACTACGAAGTGCTGAGCAGTGCGGCGAAAATCGAACGCTATGTACGCACGATTAATGTGCAACAGTTGCCCGAAACCACCCAGGCCATCATCGCCGCCAAGCAAAAAGAGGCGCGCCGTGCGAAACGCGAAGCGCGCGATATGATCGAGCATGCTCTTGTCGGCGCCCGCTGCGCTGTGGATGGCCGTATGGTGGAAGTGCGTGCTGCTGACGCAAAAACAAAGCTCGAAGAGGTTCTGAAGAGCCTTTCGGGGGCAGTTTATGACAAGGCCGCCTATATAGACGCTCCTGTTGCGGGCGAAGGCGACATCGTGGCCATTCTCGCCCGTGCCGACCAGCGCGGTCTTGCGGGTACGGGCGGTGCGAACGAACGCGCCGACAACGATATGTGTCAATATCTTGAAGCCCAGGCCAGTCTGCATCAGCAGACAGCCATGGCCGACCTTATGAGCAAGTACCGCCAGAAGCCCTACGGTTGGCGTGAAATCGACATTGCCGCATGCGTGGCGCGCCTCATTGCCGACCAAAAAGCGGAAGTCAGCCGTCTTGGCGTTGCCGTCGATGCGGGTGACCGCAATATGCCAGGCTATCTGACGCGTCGAACCGAGGCCGACAAGGTCAAAGTGGGCAAACGTGAAAAGGTCGACGAATTCTTGCTTTCCAAGGTGCGCAAGCTGCTCAAGGAGCTTCCCGGGGTAGATGTTGTTCCCGAAGACGAGGACGGCGTATTTTCCTGCGCGAAACAGCAGTTGGGGCATATCGAGGAAACCTGCGGCAATTTGCTGCGCAACGAGTACGCAAGGGCTGCATATCCCGGGAAAGACTTGGTTGCTTCGGGACAGCGCTTGGCGAAAGAGCTGCTTCAGCACGATGCGACGGCCAAAACGCTTTTCGAGGCGCTGCGCACGCGCGAAGACGACGTAGCGGATTTCACGGAAGATTTCGAAAGCATCCGAGGCTTCTTTCCGAATCAGCAGCGCTTGTTCGATGAAGCGCTCAAGGCGGATGCGCTCATGCAGGAAGAAGGAGAATACTTGCGAGATGATGCCGAGGTCTCCGAGGCCCTTGCTTCTTTGCGTGAAATTCTTGCCATGGAGCGTCCCTATCGTCGAATCAAAGAGGTGAACGGGTACGTCCGAATAATCGAATCGTCTCACGAGAAAGCGCTTGTTTCCAAAAAGCACGAACTGCAAGACCGTATCGAAGAGGCAGGCGCTGCCATTCGTGCTTACGCGGAAGACAGGCCCGCCGCGAATGCTGTTATCGCCGGTCTTGACGAGGCTCTTATTCAGCGCAGGGATCAGGTAAACGAAGCTGGCACATTGACCAGGCTCGATGCGTTGATGCAGCGTCTTAGCGAGTTCCGCGATAAACAAATGGAAAGCATCGATGAGGCGGAAGAACGGGCTCTTGCCGTCGAAAGCATCAAGCGCGCCTCTGTGGTGAGGCAAAGCCAGCACGGCACGCCTGTTGCCAGCATTCATGCGCTTGGAAAAGAAGAAAAACCCATGCCGAAAACGAAACGCCTTCGTCGCGACGTTGTGTGTCCGAGCAACAAATTGAGCACAGCGGAGGATGTCGATGCGTATGTGGAAGAAATTCGTCGTGCGCTGCTTAATGCCATCGAAGAATCCGGTTCTGTCCGCTTGGTGTAAAGGGGAGCTGTAATGAATGATGCCATCATCAAAAACTATGCCATATGGGCACGCCGCGAGCTCATCGAAGGCGTGAAGTTGCAAATGACACGCTGGGCGATTGACGAAGAATGCAGCGTGCCCGCTTCTGCCGATACGCTCCATGGCGAACCGTTGTCGGCGCAGCAGCGCACGCAGCGTGCCGAGCTGTTGGAAATGTGCCGCAATGAAGGAGCCGATGCGCTGGCTCAGCGTGCCGCCTATATATGGTTCAATCGCCTGGCAGCTATCCGTTTCATGGAACTGCACGATTATCTGCCGTGCGGCATGCGCGTGCTTTCGGCGGTCGACGGCTCGTTCGACTCGCAGGCGCTGCGCGAGGCGCTGCATGTGGATATCGAGGGGCTCGACCGCGCCGTTATGGCGAAGCTTGTTCAAGCGGGCGAGCGGGAACCGCAGTTCCGCTATATTTTGCTGTGCCAGTGCAACGAGCTTGCATCGTGCATGCCTGCCATTTTCGAGCGTATCGGCGGCGCCATGGAGCTGCTTCTTCCTGGCGAGCTGTTGCGAGAGGGCTCTGTTGCCGAACGCATGGTCTCCGATATTCCCGAGGATATGTGGAACGATGTCGAAATCCTGGGCTGGATGTATCAGTTCTACAATGCGGAGCTGAAAGACGAATTTTTCAAATCGAAGCGCAAAGCCGCGCAAAAAGACCTCGCACCTGCCACGCAGCTGTTCACGCCCAACTGGATCGTGCGCTATATGGTGGAAAACTCGCTCGGCCGCCTGTGGATGCTGAACAATCCCGACAGCAACCTGCGCAATCGCATGGACTACTATATCGAGCCTGATGGCGATCATGAGGATTTCATTCGCATCAAGAGCCCCGAAGAAATCACCTTCTGCGACCCGGCATGCGGGTCGGGGCATATCCTCGTGTACGCATTCAGCCTGCTGTTCGAGATGTATCTTGAGCGGGGTTATCGCGAGCGCGAGATTCCTGAGCTTATTTTGACGAAGAATCTTTCCGGTTTGGAAATCGACGAGCGCGCTGCGCAGATCGCCGTTCTGGCATTGGCCATGTGCGCTCGCGAGCATGACAGGCGCTTCTTTACGCGCGATGTAATGGTGGATGTACGCGTGCTGAAACCCGTGGTGTTCGGAAAGAAAGATAAAGACGCGCAGGAGGAAAGGCCCGTTCCGCGTGCGCTTGGGAAGAATAAGGAACTCGTCGAGGCGTTGGCGCACCTGGATGAAATCGGCAGCCTTTTCGTGCCGAGCGTTTCCGATATGGCGGCGCTCGATGATGCGTTGGCGGAAACTCCCGAGGGCGACCTTTTCGCGCAGGATGTTCGTGCGCATCTTGAACTGGCGAAAGAGCAGTGCGAGGCGCTGGCTCGCGCCTTCGATGTAGTGGTGGCCAATCCTCCGTATATGGGTAACAGTAGCTTCAATTCGTTCATGAGCAAGTGGATTAAAGCGAATTATGCCGATTTCAAGAGCGACCTGTTCTCCGCTTTCATCTCGCGTATCGGGGTATTTTGCAAGCACAATGGTGAGGTCGGCATCATGTCGCCCTTCGTGTGGATGTTTATCGGAAGCTACGAGAAACTTCGCAACAAATTAATTGACGAGAAAACCCTCACCTCGCTCATTCAGCTCGAATATTCGGGCTTCGCGGGCGCGACGGTTCCCATCTGCACCTTTACGTACCACAATTCCTGCATCGACGGATATAAGGGCGGCTACGTGCGTCTTTCTGACTTTGTTGGGGCGAACGTGCAGGCGCCCAAAGCTCTCGAGGCCATCCAAAATCCCGACTGCGGCTGGTTCTACCGAGCCGACGCCGCCACCTTCCACGACATCCCCGGTTCTCCCATCGCCTATTGGGCGAGTAAGGCTGTCCGTCATGCTTTTTCTTGTGCTGAAAAACTGGGGGATATTGTGATTCCGTCTGCAGGATTCCAAAGCGGTGCTGCGGATAAGTTCATGTTTAGATGGTGGGAGTCCTCTGTCAGGAGAATCTCATTTGTCTCAAAAAGTAGAGAAGATGCCTTGTCTAGCGAGAAGAAGTTTTTTCCTTGCAAAAAAGGTGGAGATTTTAGGAAATGGTATGGAAACATGGACTGGGTGGTTAATTGGGAGAATGATGGCGAGGCCATGCGAAATAATCCTGGTTCAGTTGTTCGAAATCCCGATTTCTATTTTCTTGAATCTATCACTTGGACCAAATTATCCAGTTCGAAGCTGGGGATGAGGTTTGCTCCGCAGGGAATGGCCTTTGACCAGGCGGGATCGACGATAACTGGG
>JAUNDR010000042.1:0-8190 GCA_030525985.1 Slackia sp.
GTTCACGATTGCCAAAGCGTTTCCGAGACGACGCACGAAACGACCCCTTCCCTTTCCTTCTCACAATGCATCCGTTGCATTATACGGCGAGCGCGCCCGCGATCCTTTCCGCACGAAACGATGTGCGACGTTTCTTCGAAACCCGCCGATACGACGAAGGCGCGGCCTGAACGCCGCGCCTTCGCATGCTTATCCGGTATTCCGATCGATGAGAACGTCGGTTCGCTAACCTTGATTCACAAACGCTTTCACGAGCGATTCGGTGAAATCGCAAGCGAGCACCGAGGCCTTGGCGCTGTTGATCTCGTAATTGCCGAAGCCGTCGTGCTCCGCCGTGTCGGTGATGCCGCGCACTGACACGAACGCCACGCCGTTCGCGAAGCACGCCTGGGCCATGGCGGCGCTTTCCATATCGACGGCAAGAGGATCGTGGCGAGCGATCACGTCGCCGCGCTGCGCGTCGTCGATGAACTGCTCGCCCGACACCATGGAACCGAAACGCACGATGCCCTCGCTGCGCTGCGCCGCCGCGCGGGCCGCCTCCATCAGCTCGCCGTCGGCGGAAAATACGCCCGACGGATAATACGGATACGATTCGATGAGCACCATCTGCGCATCGACGTCGTGGTGGGCGAACGTCGTGCCGACCACGATATCGAACAGACCCGCCTCGGGAGCCATGCCGCCCGCCGTGCCGGCGTTGACGATGCCTTCCACCTCGTAGCGGTCGATCAGCATCTGGCATGCCATGGCGGCGTTGGTCTTGCCCACGCCGCAGCAGGTCAGAACAACAGGTTCTCCCGCGAATTCCCCTTCGTACACGTCGATGGCGGCGCGCTTGACGCCCGTTGCGCCTTCGAGCTTTTCAAGAAACGGCGTCACCTCGGTTTTTGTGGCGCATACGATGCCGATGGCCATGCGTTACGCCTCCTCGCCGGATTGCGCGTCGGACACGAAATCGACAAGAGGAGCGTCGTTCCAGATGTCCTCGAGACGATAGTAATCGCGTCCTTCGGGCTGGAAGACATGCACGACGAAATCGCCGTAATCCTGCAATGCCCAAAATCCCTCCTGGGCGCCTTCCACGCTGAAGGGCTTCACGCCCGCCTCTTTGATCTCGGCCTCTTCGATCGCGTCGAGCACCGCGTCGATTTGGCGGTTGTTCTGCGCGGTGGCGATCACGAAAAAGTCGGTGATGCCGGCAAGCTCGCGCACGTCCTGAATCATGATATCGACAGCCTTCTTGGAATCGGCGGCGCGCGCCGCGATCAGAGCCTTCTCGATCGAAGGCAGGCCCTTGTCTTGTGCCATGAAAATACATCCTTTCATCGGTGAAGCGGAATGTCTCATCCGCCGGATTTCTTGCCTATTCTATTACGATGACGCGCGGCGCACGGGGTGCGGCCGCAGAAGCGGACCGCGCCGAATCCGCAGGCGCCGCGCAGGCGTCGGAAGCGCCGCCCTGTTTTGCGGAAAGATCCTCTTGCGCACGACGTTCATCGCGCTGCGCGACCAAGGCGTTCCATACCTCGAGGGAATCGGGATGCACGGGCAGGCCCGCCTCTATCAGGTAGACCAGCGTGGAACCGTACGTCATGAAGAACAGCTCGTCGAGCGACACCGCGCCCACCGCCTCGCGCAGCGGGGCGACATCGGAAAACGTACGGCCCGGCTCGATGATGTCGGCGATGAACACCACCTTGTCCAGATCGGTCATATCGACGGCGCCGCACGTATGCCGTGCGATCGCCTGCAAGACCTCGGGCGAAAGCCCGGGAAACGCGCGTTTCAACGAACGCGGCGCAGTCACGGCATGAAGCACGCCCGGCATCTGCTTGCGCACGCTTTTCGGAGCGAGCTTGTGCTTTTTCGCCAGACGTCTCAGCTCCTTGAACGAAAGGGCCTTGTCCCAATCGTGCAGAAGGCCCGCCACGGCGGCGGCGTCGCAATCGACGCCGTAAATGCGCGCAAGCTGTTCGGCGGTCTGCGAAACGCCCATCGAATGACGGTAGCGCGAAGGCTTCACGCGCTGCTCGAGACGCCGGCGCATTTCTTCGAATGTATCGGGATCGACCATCGATCGCTTCCTTCCTCGTAAAACAGCATGGAATGGCGCGGGCGCAGCCGAGGCGCCGGGCGGCATGAAGCCCGACAAGATATCGGACCGCGCCCGAGCCTTGTTGATAAGCGGAAAATCACGCAGGCCGGCAGGCTTCTCGATAAAGCCCTTGCTGCTCGATGTAGTCTGCCACAACCTGAGGCACCAGATAGCGGATCGAGCGGCCTGAGCGCACTTTCTCCCTCAAATCAGTGGAAGAAACCGCCAATGCCGTCGCCTCGAACATCGATACGTGCCGAATGCCCCCGTGCGTTCTCATGTAGCGCTTGCGGGCATCGTCTATTTCGTATCCGGGACGCGTGACGGCGACGAGCCGCGCCAGACGGCCCACTTCGTCGGCATCGCGCCATTCGAGGATATGCTGCAGCGCATCGGCGCCCGAAATGAAATACAGCTCGACGTTTTCAGGATAATGCGCACGCAATGCGCGCAGCGTATCCACGGTGTAGGTCTTTCCGCACCGGTCGATTTCAAGACGGCTCGCATCGAAGCGGGGGTTGTCCGCCACGGCGGCCTTCACCATATCGAAACGCGCTTCGGCGTCGGTGACCCCCCTGCCGCGCTTCATCCAGGGATCGCCTGCGGGCATGAAAATCACGCCCTCCAGGCCGAATGCCTCGCGCACCTGCTCGGCGCAGGCGAGATGCCCTACATGGATGGGGTCGAACGTTCCGCCCATGATGCCGAGCCGTATGCGCTTTCCGCATGCGCCCGCATCGTCGAACCGGGCGCACACGACAGGCTTCGAAGCGCGAATCGAGCCCGCGGCGATATGCGACGCGGGCGCGCGATCGGGAAAAGCCACTAGCCGCGCACCTGCCCCGCGCCGCGAATGACGTACTTGTACGAGGTCAAAGCATCGAGAGCGAACGGCCCGCGCACATGGAGCTTCTGCGTGGAGATGCCGATTTCGGCCCCGAGGCCGAAGCATCCCCCGTCGGTGAATCGCGTCGAGGCGTTGGCGTACACCGCGGCGGCGTCCACGCCCGCGAGAAACGCCTCGATCGCGGCGGCGCCCTTCGCATCGTCGGCATTCGCCACGATGCACTCCGAATGCCCCGTGCCGAAGCGATTGATATGCTCTATCGCCTCTTCGACGCCGTCGACCGTTTTCACGCTTATCTCAAGCGCAAGGTACTCGCGGCCCCAATCCTCTTCATCCGCCTCCGTGAAGCGATCCGCCGCAACGCCGGCATCGCCGAACGCGACGCGCGTCGCCGCATCTCCGTGGACCAGCACGCCGGCGCCTGCGAGCTCGGAAAGCATCGCCGGCAAGAACGCCGAAGCGACCGACCGGTCGACCAGCAGGCTTTCGCACGCATTGCATACGCCCGTGCGCTGCGTTTTAGCGTTCATGACGATGGCACGCGCCATCGCGAAATCGGCCGTCTCATGCACATAGACATGGCAGTTGCCCGTGCCCGTTTCAATGACGGGCACCTTCGAGCGCTCGACGCAGCGGCGGATCAGTCCCGCACCGCCGCGCGGAATGAGCACGTCGACGACGCCGTGAAGCTCCATGAGGGCATCGGTCGCGGCACGGTCGACGGTTTCGATGGCGCAGACGCAATCGGCGGGAAGGCCGACGCGTTCGATTGCGCCGCGCAGCACCCCGACAAGGGCCATGTTGGAATGGAATGCCTGAGACCCACCGCGCAAAACGCAGGCGTTGCCCGATTTCAGGCAGATGCCCGCCGCATCGGCGGTCACATTCGGACGCGCCTCGTAAACCATGGCCACGACGCCGAGCGGCGTGGTGACCCGGCGCAGATCCATGCCGCCCTCTATTTCGCGCCGTTCGACGACGCGGTTCAGCGGGTCGTCGAGCTTCGCGAGCGCCTCAAGAGCGCACGCCATCGCCTCGACGCGCGCTCCATCGAGCATCAGACGGTCGAGCAGCCCTTCGCTCATGCCGTCCGCCCTGCCCTTCTCCATGTCTTTGCCGTTGGCGGCCACGATGTCGTCGGCGTGCGCGCGCAAATCCTGCGCCATCGCGCACAGCGCGGCGTTGCGCTTCTCCTCGGAGGCACGAGCCAGCGTGCGCGATGCCGCACGGGCGGCGCAGGCGATATCGCGCACATAGGTTTCGATTTCGACGTTCATGACAGCTCCCTTCGAGCGCATACGGACAAAGCAATGGATGCGCTTCCCGACCGCGGGCGCTCAAACGCGGCCGCAGCCGGAAACCCCTGTTTCACGCTATTCGAATACGATCATCTCGTCGCGATGGATGACCGTGCCCGCCCCATCGCGGACGGCCTGTGCATCGCAGCGGGCGATGCCGCGCGCGAGCACGCTGCCCGATTCGTCGAGCACATCGACCACGTCGCCCGCGACGAACGGCTCTTCGATGCGCCTGATGCCCACCGACAAAAGCGACGAGCCGTGCTCGACCAGGGCGCACGCCGCGCCGGCATCCACCACGAGACGGCCGCGCACCGAGTCACCCAGGGCGATCCACAACTTGCGCGGCGTGATCTCGTGCCTGCGCTCCTTCGCCGTGAACAGCGTTCCGATCGGGTCGTCGGCAAGCGATCGCACCACGGCGTCTTCCGCGCGCCCATGGCAGATGACCAGCGGGATGCCCGCAGCGCCCAGCACCCGGGCGGATGTGAGCTTGGTGATCATGCCGCCGCTTCCCACCGCGCTGCCCGCTCCCGTGGCGCCCGCCATGATTTCGGGCGTCAGGCGGTCGACGCGGCGAATGAGCCGCGCGTTCGGGTCGGTTTGCGGATTGGCGGTATACAGCCCGTCGATATCGCTCAGGATGACCACGCGATCGGCGTCGGCAAGGCAGGCCACAAGCGCCGCAAGCGTATCGTTGTCGCCGAATTTGATCTGCTCGACCGACACCGTGTCGTTCTCGTTGACGATAGGCACCGCACCCAATTCGAGCAAACGGGCGAACGTATCGCGCGCATGCAGATAGGCATTGCGATCGGCGGTGTCGCGGCGCGTCAACAGCACGAGCGACGTGAGCATTCCGTACGGAGAGAACACCTGGTCGTAGGCGGCAATCAAAGCGCGCTGGCCCACGCTTGAGGCGGCCTGGACCGTCGGCATGTCCTTCGGACGCTTCAGGGGAAGGCCCAGCGATTCCAAACCGCACGGAATAGAGCCGGAACTGACGATGATAACGTTCCATCCCGCCTTGCGCACGCGATTGACCTGGTGCGCCAAGTCGGCGAGATACGCGCGGTCGACCTTGCCTTCGGCATCGGTCAACGTGGACGAACCTATTTTGATGACCGCGGTGCGCGGCCGGGCGGAATGCATCGGATGCGTCATCAGAAATCAAGCTCCTTATAGATATCTACGCGGTCGTCGGCGCTTTCGAACTCGAAGGCGCGGCCCACAATGCGGATCTCGTCGCCGTTGACGGCGCCGGCGTTGATAAGCTCTTTTTCAAGACCCATGCGATCGAAGCGATGCTGCAGGAATGCAAGGGCCTCCTCGTTTTCCCAGTCGGTCTGCACGACCATACGCTCGATCTGCGGACCCTCCACGCGGAAAACGCCGTCCGAAAGCTTGCGCACCGTGAAGCGGCGGTCGCGCTGGATGCGCTTGTGCTCCCATACCTGGTCGTACTGCACTTCGACCGCCTGCGTCTCACGCGCTGCCTCGCGCAGCTCGTGCACCTTGGCGGCCGTGGCATGGATCAAAGAATCCACTCCCTTGCCCGTCAAGGCGCTGATTTCGAACACGCGCGACGCCTCGTCGATGCCGTCGGCGAACTCGTTGCCGCCCGCCGCTTCGATGGCATCTTTGCGCACTTCTTCTTTCAAGCGGCGGATGTTGTCCTCGACGCCCGGCACATCGCATTTGTTCGCCACCACGATGCGGGGGCGATTCGCCAATTCGTCGGCATACAGCGCCAGCTCGCGATTGATGATGCGGTAATCTTCCACCGGATCGCGGCCCTCGTATCCGCCGGTCATATCGACCACATGCACGATAAGCGCCGTGCGTTCGATATGGCGGAGGAACTCATGGCCCAACCCGCGTCCTTCATGCGCGCCTTCGATGAGGCCGGGAACATCGGCCACGACGAAGTTGTATTCGTCGCCTTTGACCACGCCGAGATTCGGAACGAGCGTGGTGAAGGGATAGTCGGCGATCTTCGGACGGGCGGCGCTCATGCGCGAGATAAGCGAGCTTTTGCCCGCAGAAGGCACACCCACCAACGCGGCGTCCGCCATCAGCTTCATCTCGAGCTCGATCCAGCATTCCTGCGCGGGCTCGCCCAGCTCGGCGAAGGCGGGAGCACGGCGCGTGGAGGTGACGAAATGGATGTTGCCGCGACCTCCCATGCCGCCGCTTGCCACCACGACGCGTTCGCCGTCATGCGTCAAGTCGGCGATCAGCTCGCCCGCCTCTTTGGTTTCCTCGGAATACTCGCGCACCACCGTGCCGACGGGAACCTTGAGCACGAGGTCTTCGCCCGTGGCGCCGTGCATGCGGCTGCCCTTGCCGTGCGTGCCGCGCGGCGCCTTGAAATGATGCTTGTAGCGATAGTCGATCAGCGAGGAAACCGCGGCATCCGCCACGAGCACCACGTTGCCGCCATGGCCGCCGTCGCCGCCGTCGGGACCGCCCTTAGGCACGTGGGCTTCGCGGCGAAAACTCATGCAGCCCGCACCGCCGTCGCCGCCCTTCACGAAAATATGCACTTTGTCAGTAAACATGGCCGTCCGTTCTCTTCGATAAGTATGCACGGAATTATACGAAATACCGGGGCGCGCGTGCCGATGTTTCGCCCGCAACGGCGCAATCGAGGCGAAGCATCGCCGAAAACCCACAGCCATGCGCAACCGGGGCGCGCAACACGGCGCGAAGAGAGCCGAATCGATGGAGAACGTCGCAATCGAGGCGAAGCTTTGACATACTGAGACGATCTTCATAACGCTCGAAAGGAGAGCCGACCATGGCCGACGACATGCAACGCGTCCGCAAAGAGATTCGCAAGGCGCTTTCCTGCAAAACGCAGATATCGGCGAAAAGCAGCAAGAGGCACGGGAAGGACCTGCGCAGCGCAACGCCGCGCGAATGCCACGATGCTTGGCCCGTTCGCGAAAACCGCACCGACGCGATAGCCATCCTTGCCGCACAGGACGAAACGCGCGTGCAGGAGCTGGTTCCCATCCGGCGCGAACGCATGGCGGCCTCGCCTTTCGCCTTCTTCCGCGGAACCGCGGCCATCATGGCGCGCGATCTGGCGCGCACCCCGTCTACGGGCATACGCGTGCAGGCCTGCGGCGATGCCCATGTGGCGAATTTCGGCCTGTACCATTCGCCCGAGCGCAGACTCGTCTTCGACATCAACGATTTCGACGAAACCGCCCGCGCGCCCTGGGAGTGGGATGTGAAACGCCTGGCGGCAAGCCTTGAAATCTGCGGGCGCGAACGGGGATTCTCGGGAAAAGAACGGCGTGCGATCGTCGAAGAGGCCGTGAAGAGCTATCGCGAAGCCATGCGCGATTTCGCCCGCAGCGGATCGATGGACGTCTGGTATGCGCATATGGACGCCGACGAGCTCTACGACCGCATGATGCAGGCCGCCACGAAACGCGAGCGGAAAGAGACCGAACAGCTCTTCGACAAGGCGCGCGCGAAAAACAGCGCGCGGGCCGTCTCGAAGCTGACCGAGGTGGTAGACGGGCAGCTTCGCATCATCAGCGATCCTCCCCTGATCGTTCCTTTGCGCGAACTGGTACAGCAGCATACGGGCGTCGACCTTCCCGATTTCGACGCGCATGAAAGAGAGCGCATCACGGCGCTGCTTCTTTCCCGCTACCGCAAAAACCTTCCCGACGACAGGCGCCTTCTGCTCGAGCAGTACCGCGGCGTCGACATCGCCCGCAAGGTGGTCGGCGTGGGAAGCGTGGGGCTTCAGGCGTGGATCGTGGTCATGGAGGGCGCCACGCCCGACGACCATCTGGTGCTGCAGATCAAAGAAGCCCGCGAATCGGTGCTCGAACCCTTCACGGGAACGGACCCTGCCGAAAGCGCGGGCCTGCGCGTCGTGCGCGGCCAGAAATCCATGCAGACCGCAAGCGACGTTTTGCTGGGTT
>JAUNDR010000042.1:8200-15062 GCA_030525985.1 Slackia sp.
ACCGACATGAAAAGCAAGGACGGACGCAAGCGGAGCTACTACGTCCGGCAGCTCTGGGACGGAAAAGCCTCGATCGACCTGGAGGAAATCGACGCCGATTCGCTTCAGGCCCTCGGCAGCGCCTGCGGATGGACGCTTGCCCATGCCCATGCGCGCACGGGCGACCGCTTCGCCATCGCAGGATATCTGGGCAAAAGCGACGCCTTCGATCGCGCCGTCGCACGTTTCGCGCGCGCATACGCCGACCAAAACGACGCGGATTATCGCACGTTCTTGGAAACGCTGTCGCTTTAGTCTGCGCGCCCGAACGACGCGGACCGGCACGGAAAGCTCCGGTTGCAGAATCGGCCTTGCAACCGGAGCCGAACAGCGCGCCCCCTTCCCGCATATGCGCCGCGTCCGACCGGCAAGCCGATGCGCACGAAAAAGCCTTCCGCTTCTCGTCATCCAAGAAACGAAAGGCAGCTGAAACGAAAAAGACCCGCCGAGGCGGGTCTTTTCATGCAACCATGGAAAGGTTTCAGGTTATTCGGCCTCGAGAGGACGAACGTGAACCTTGCGACGAGCACCCTTGGTGAACTCGACGGTACCCTCGCACAGAGCGAACAGGGTGTCGTCCTTGCCGCGACCGACGTTCTGGCCGGGATGGAAGTGGGTGCCACGCTGACGAACGATGATGTTGCCGGCGATGACATGCTCGCCACCGTAGCGCTTCACGCCAAGACGCTGTGCGCGGGAGTCGCGACCGTTACGGGTAGAACCAAGACCTTTTTTATGAGCCATTTTCTATACCTGCCTTCTGTTCTCTTCGGCCCGTTATTCGCCGATGCTCTCAATCTGGATACGAGTGAGGTTCTGACGATGACCGCGAAGCTTCTTGTAGTTCTTGCGCTTCTTGAACTTGAAGACGAGCTTCTTCTTGTCCTTGTACTGGTCAAGAACGGTAGCGACGACCTTGGCCTTGGTGTCCAGGTCGACCTTGCTGCCGTCGACCACGCAGATGGCCTCGAGCTCGACCTTCTCGCCGACCTCGGCGTCGAGCTTCTCGACGGAAAGGTATTCGCCCGGAGTCACCTTATACTGCTTACCACCGGTTTTCACGATTGCGTACATGTAATTCTCCTTGAATGTGTTAAAACGCAGGGCGATATTGTATATGCGCCATGCACACTCGTCAATACATTTGGGGGGCTAAGTCCCAATATTTAGAGGAAAACACGCCATCAGAGGCAAGCGGAGATTTTAGCACATGCAGCTGCATCCGCCTAGGCGTGTTTTCAGTATCTTCACAACAGTTTCCTTCGGCGGCTTTTGAAGCCCACCTGCAGCTATCCGCCCCGCGCCGCTTCCCTTCCAGCCGAAAGCATCGATCCGCCGAAAGAAGGAACCGTCGAGCGCTCGGGGGAACTCCAACGAGAACCCGGCGCCGAAGCGGACAGCCTAGTGCGCCTGTGCCCAGTTCTCGCCGGCGCTCACGTCCACGACCAACGGCACCTTCAGCTCCACCACGCCGCTCATCACCTCTTCGACCATCGCGGAAAGCGCGGCGAGCTCTTCGCGCGCAACGCTGAAGTCCAGCTCGTCGTGCACCTGAAGCATCAGCTGTGCCGCAAATCCGTCGGCGGCCAAGCGGCGCGCGACCTCGTTCATGGCAAGCTTGATGATATCGGCGGCGCTTCCCTGCATGGGGTGGTTCATGGCCGTGCGCTCGCCGAACCCGCGCTGCACCGCGTTGGCGGCGCGCAGCTCGGGAATATGGCGCTTGCGGCCGAACATGGTGACGGCATAGCCCGTCTCTTTCGCCTGGGCCACCGTTTCATCGAGATAGGCGCGCACGCGCGGATGCACTTCGAAGTAGCGGTCGATCATCTCTTGGGCTTCTTTGTAGCCGATGCCGAGCGAGCTTGCCAAGCCGAACGCCTGCTGGCCGTACACGATGCCGAAGTTGACCGCCTTCGCCCGGCTGCGCATTTCGGGCGTCACCTCCTCCACGGGAATGCCGAACACGCGCGCCGCCGTGGCGGCATGGAAGTCGGCGCCGCCGCAAAACGATTCGATGAGGCTTTCATCGCCCGAAAGATGCGCAAGCAGACGCAGCTCGATCTGCGAATAGTCGGCGGATACGAACACGTCGCCCTCGCGCAGCGGCACGAAGCACTCGCGGATACGGCGGCCGAACTCGGTGCGCACGGGAATGTTCTGCAGGTTCGGATCGCTCGACGAGAGGCGGCCCGTCGTGGTGACCGTCTGGTTGAAGCTCGTATGCACGCGCCCGTCGCCGCCGCGCATGCGCGGCAAGGCGTCGATATAGGTGGATTGCATCTTCGCCAATTCGCGATAGCGCAAGACCTTGCTCGCGATCGGATAAACCGCGCTGGTTCTTCTTGCCCGCGGGAAGCCCGAGCACTTCGAACAGGATATGGCCGAGCTGCTTGGGGGAATCCACGTTGAACTCCTCTCCCGCAAGCGCGAAGATTTCTTTCTTCAAATCTTCCAGCTCCGCCTTCGTCACGCTTCCCATGTCCGCCAATGCCGCGCTGTCGAGCGCGGCGCCGACGCGCTCCATGCCCACGAGCGTCGCCACGAGGGGCGCATCGATATCGGTATAGCAGGCAAGGCTTCCGTCCTTTTCGAGCGCCGCATGCAGCGCTTCGCCCAATCGGCACGCCACAAGCGCATGAACCGCCGCAGCCGCCTCGTCGCCTTGCACCTCGGGAAGGGCGGCGCCGAGATAGGTGTCGCAGAGCATGCCGTACTCGTAGCGGCTCGTGCCGGAATTGAGCAGATAGGCCGCAAGCCCGATGTCGAAGTAGCGGGCGGAAACGATGTCGGCAAGGTCGACCGATGCGGGCATTCCGCCATCGGCGGGATAGATCTCCTGAAACGCGCGCTTCGCATCGAGGGTGCAAAACGCGCCTTCGCGCACGATCCGTGCGAAGGCGCGGTGCGCATCATCGCCCGAAAACGAAAGAACGCCCTCGTCCGTTCCCACGAACAGCGTAGACGCCGGCTCGAAAAGGCTCTCCTGCGCGGGCATATGGAATTCGACCCCCAAAAAGACGCCCTCATCGAGAGCGGCGTCGAGCGCGGCGGAAGCGGCTTCGCCCGCAAGCGGCGTCGCGTCGGGCAGCTCGAGCTTCGCAGGAGCCGCAAGCGATGCGTCAGCGCCCGCAAGCGCGAGCACCTTCGACAGATGGGCATTGAAACGCAGCGTCTGGAACGCCTCGATTACACGCGCCTCGTCGAAGGCAGGAAATGCCGCCGCCTCCAGGTCGATATCGATTTCCAGATCACGCACGATCGTGGCCACGCGGCGGCTCGTGAACGCCGCCTCCTCGTTTTCGGTCAGATTCTGAAGCTGCTTTCCCTTGAGCTTGTCGAGGTTTTCATAGATGCCGTCCATGCTGCCGAAATTCTGCAGCAGCTTCGCCGCACCCTTGTCGCCGATGCCGGGAACGCCGGGGATATTGTCGGAAGAATCGCCCTTCAGACCCAAGAAATCGGGGAATTGCGCCGGGGTCACGCCGTAGCGCTCCTCCACCTCGGCCGGGCCGTAGACCACCACGTCGCTGATGCCTTTTTTCGTGGTGACCACGCGCGTGAGCTCGCTTACCAGCTGGTAGGCGTCTTTATCGCCCGTTACGAGCAGCGTTTCGTAGCCGAGCTTTTCATCCATCGCGGCGATGGTGCCCAGCACGTCGTCGCCCTCCCAGCCTTTGATGCGCACCACGGGCACGTTCATCGATTCGAGCAGGCTCTCGATCACGGGGAACTGGGCGCGCAGCGCGTCGTCCATCGGCGGGCGCGTGGCCTTGTACTGCTCGAGCGCCTCCATGCGAAACGCCGGACGACCGGCGTCGAAAGCGCAGACCACGGCGTCGGGAAGCATGGTTTCGTAAAGTTTCAAGAACATGGACATGAAGCCGAATACCGCATTGGTCGGCGTGCCGTCGGGAGCATTCATCGTGGGAGGCACCGCATGAAAGGCGCGATGCATTAATGAATTGCCGTCGATAACGGCTATCTTCTTCGTCGTGTTTGGCATAATGCTCCCTTTATTTTCCCTCGTTTTCCGCGCGATGAATCGATTCGCGCGATACGCTACGTTCAAGGACGGTCGCCATGATATCCATCCAGGCAGGGCCTTTCGCCCTCTTCTGCGCATTCGCCGCCCTCTGTTTGCTTTGCCTCGCCATCATACGGCGGCAAAGGCTGCAGGCGCGTTTCGAACGCATCCTTTCCCATGCGAAACCCATAGTCGCATGTTCGTGCGTGCCGGCAGGATTTCTCCTTATGGAAATCCCCTACAATCCCGCGCTCTTTCAGATGGAGCCGCATTTCGTCTTCACGGGACTATGCGTCACGGGTGCCCTGTTCGCCATCGTCTTCTTTTTGGGGCAGCGTTCGAAAGCGGCGATGACCGCCTTTCTTTGCGCCTGCTTCATTGCGGGCACGGCGAACTATTTCGTCGCATCGTTCAAAGGCCAGCCCGTTCTTCCCTCGGACGTCATGGCGCTGCAAACCGCCGCATCGGTAAGCGGCGGGTATACCTATGCTATAGGCTCGAGCGTGCTTTTCGCTTTCGCGCTGCTCGCAACGATGGCGGCGGCGATCGCCGTCGTTTCCCCAAGCCGTCCGAACGTGCGCGACATCGCCGTCGACACAAGCGCGGGCATCGCCGTTTTGACGGCGTTCTGCCTGTGGTTTTGCGCCGGCGATATCGAAGAGGATTACCACTGCACCGTGGATGTGTGGAGCAGCCTCGATTCGTACCAGAGCAATGGGTCGCTTCTGTGCTTTCTGCAGCGCAGCCAGCTTCTGACGCCGAAACCGCCCGATGGATACTCGCCCGAGCAGGCGGCGCTCATCCGCAACGAGAAGGCGGGCATCGCGTTGGCCGACAAGGCGCTCGACGAATCGCCCGCCACCGCGCCCGACGTGCGCCCCGCCATCGTCGCCATCATGAACGAAACGTTCTCCGACCTTTCGCGCTACCCCGGCATCGGCGACATCTACGACGGCCCCGATGCCCTGCGCGGCCTCGACGATGCGCTGGTCGAAGGCGACTGCTACGTATCCGCCATGGGCGGCGGCACCTGCAACAGCGAATTCGAGTTTCTCACCGGTTCGAGCATGGGGCTTTTAGGAGCGGGCATCTATCCTTATATGCTCTACGACCTGAGAGGGACCGACAATCTGGCGGGCTATCTGTCGTCGATCGGATACAAAACGAGCGCCATCCATCCCGCTCAGAAGGAAAACTGGCGGCGCGACCGCGTCTATGCCCAGCTCGGATTCGACGCGTTTTACAGCGAAGAGCACTTCGAGGACACCGAAACGTTTCGCGGCATGGTATCGGACGGCGCCACGTACGACCTTATCCTCGATTTGCTTGCGCAAGACGACGCACCCCAATTCATCTTCGACGTGACCATCGCGGGACACGGAGGATACGACACGAACATGATCGAAGAATCCGACGCGGTGCATGTCGAAATAGGCGGCATGGAATATGCCGAAGTGAACGAGTATCTCGCTTGCGTCAAACGCGCCGATGAGGAGCTGAGCGCGTTTCTCGAGCAGCTGCGCACGCTCGAGCGGCCCGTTATCGTCTGCTTTTTCGGCGACCATCAGCCGGGCTTCGTGGAGTGGCTCTCCCGAGAGACGTACGGAAATGCCGAATCGGACCTTTCGGAAATCGAGCTCATTCAAGAACGCTACGTCACGCCCTATATGATCTGGACGAACGACGAGGAATTGCGCCTTGCCTCGGGAAAGCCCGAAATGCGCGATACGAGCCTGAACTATCTGGGAGCGACGCTTCTGCGCAAGGCGGGCCTTCCGCTCGACGAATATTTCGCCTTCACGCTTGCCATGCGCGACGATATTCCCGCCATCAATCTGAACGGCTACCAGGATGCGCAAGGCGTATGGCGTTGGCACGGCGAAAGCAGCGACAGCTCCGAAGCGTACCGCCAGCTGTCCATGGTCGAACACGCGAACCTGTTCGAGAAAGAGTAAGGACGGAACGCAAACCCTCCGATCGAGCGCAAAACTTCCTAGCGCACTACCGCCAATCGATGCGGAAATAATCGAGCAGTGCTTTGCAGGCATCCTGCGCGGCACGACACGTCTCCAAAAGAAAGCCGCGCTCGCCATCCCATTCCGCAAGACCGCGGTAGTAGAAGAATTTCATATCGTCTGCAACCACGAACGGAACGATGCCGTTTGCCAGGCATTCCTTGAACATGACGAGGCGCCCGACGCGCCCGTTGCCATCTTGAAAAGGATGGATGCGCTCGAACCTCACATGAAATTCGACGATATCCTCGAACGAGCGATCGGTCGTACCATACCAGCGGAAAAGCTCCGTCATGTCTGCCGCAACACGTTCAGGAGGGGTCGTGGGCCTGCCCGCCACCTCGTTCGGAAGACGCTTGTAATCGCCTACTGCAAACCAATCCTTGCCGCTATCCATCGTAGACGATTTCAAAATGCCATGCAGATGCTTTATCAGGGATGGGGAAAGAGGCGCCGCCGCATTCTCGATGACAAAGTCGAAAGCGCGAAAATGATTCGCCGCCTCGATGATGTCATCCACGCGAACCGCGGCGTCCTCGACACCGACGGTGGCCGTTTCGAAAATGAGCCTCGTCTGGTCAAGCGTCAGCTTGCTGCCTTCCATATGGTTCGAGTTGTACGCAAGGTCCACTTGAAGCCTGTGGTAGATGCCGCCCTTCATCCGCATTTCTTTTTCTTGGCGAAGACGCTCCAGCAAAGCGTTTCGCCCAGAGGCTTTTCCTTTATGTACGGCGCGTGCATGGACCGGTTTTTCAGCATTAATGGGAATCTGCCACGTCTT
>JAUNDR010000043.1 GCA_030525985.1 Slackia sp.
AACCGCACCCGAAAGCCTCCTTGTTTCCATCTGGGGAAAAAACGCGCAAATGATGCGCGATCGATGTCTTGGCTTAGACGCCACACCCGTCAGTGCCGACGATGAAACGAAATCGATTTCAAGCGAAATAACCGTATCGCATGATCTGAAAGACTTCGCGTCGATCAGCGCCACCGTAGACACCATGGCTGCAAAAGTGGGCCGCCGATTACGAAAGAAGGGCCTCCGAGGTCGCACGGTTATGCTTCGGATGCGCTATTCCGACAAAAGCTCCCGCAGCATTCAGCAAAAGCTCGCATGCCCCGAAAACAACGAGTACGCTTTTCTTCCCATCTTGCACGAAATGATCGATGCGCTCTGGAAGCCCGGCATGTCGGTGCGCCTCGTCGGCGTCGCCGTAACGGGATTCAAGGAAGAAGAACCGCGTCAAGAATCGCTTTTCGATTATTCGGATCTTTTCGATGGGGATACCGGCAACGAAAAGAAATTGCCGAAGAGAAAACCGCCCATCGATGTCGATAGCGGAAAGAGGCTTTCAAACGCAACCGACATCGTAAAGAACCGCTTTGGGGAATCGGCGGTATTTTTCGGACGAGAACTGCATGTCAATGAAAACACAACCGGTTCGGCAGCGAAAAATCCTGCCGATATGTAAACCAAGCTCTCTTGGAAGCGGAAATAAGCTGCATTCTTGCTTCGAAAACGGACATGTCTCCGACGTCCTGTCGACGTCGGAGACATTCCTGCGTTGCCTTGCGAAACGTCGATAAGCTCGACTAGTTGAATTTGAACACGCGCTGAGCGATATGATATGCCGACAGGGCGAAACGACGGCCCATCTCCGTCGGAATATTGCTGCCCCAGTTCAAAACCGTATGGCGAATGCGCTTATACAAAACAGGATTTTTCTCTTCCAGATATTGCCAAATGGCCGCACGGTCGCGTTCGTTTTCTTCGGTCTTTTCAAGACGAAGAAAGATAGAACAGATACACATCATCATGGAAAGGTAATTCTCCATGTAGCGCTCGAGCTTCTTCGACGGCACATCTTCAGGAAGGCGAACCGAATCGATCATGATGCGCGTAACACGGAGCTGCTGGTCACGACGAGAATACATGACCTTTTCGTTCACGCTCTGGTCTTCCCTACCGATAAAGTAGCGATACATATCGACGTCGAGATAATAGATGCTTTTGACATAAGGAAGCGGAAGATAGACGAAAATATTGTCTACATAGAACGTATGCTCGGGAAGTTTCAGACCGCAATCGCGCAGCAATTCGGTGCGATAAATCACCGAATGCATCAACAAATATTGCGATTGATTGAAATGACCTATTTCATCCCAGCCGATTTCCTGACGATCGGGAAACACGTTGCGATAGCGCATCACCGTTCGCGCGCCCTCGTGGACTTTTTCATACACGTAGTTCGCGACCACCAGATCGGTAGGGTCTTTCAGCTCGCACTGCCTGCGCAGATACGCCATCACATCGCGCATGGCATCGGCATCGAGCCAATCGTCGGAATCGACCACCTTGAAATAGCGCCCGGTTGCATGAGCGAGGCCCGTGTTGACCGCAGCGCCGTGACCGCCGTTTTCCTGGTGGACGGCGCATATCGTTTCGGGATAGCGCCTTTGCCACTCATCCGCCTTTTCAGCCGTATTGTCCTTGACGGAACCGTCGTCGACGATGATGATTTCGATGTCGTTGCGACCATCTTCATCGCAGGCGAGAATCGATTCGATGCATTTGTCCATATATTCGGCAGAGTTGTAGCACGGAATGGCGAATGAAACGGTTTTCATGCCCGAAAGCCCCTTAGAAACGCTTGAGGACGGCAACGCCGTCGGATATGACACAACCTGTTTATTATAGGAATTGCGCGCTGCAGCCTTCGTCCAACACGCCGACAACCATACGAAATCCAGTATCGCAGATAAGACGCGCATCCCATCCCCGAAAGGCATTCCCGCCGCCGCACGACAGCGAGAGCCATTCGCCCATGAGGCGGCACCCGAACGCCCGAAAAATACGCAGCGCTTCCCTATTGCCCGGACCAGGACCGAACGCATTGCATTATGATGGCACGCGAAGAAGGCACCCGAGGAAAGGACAAGCATGACAACGTTCATGAACACCATGGTCGAGCGTGCGAAAGCGAATAAGAAGACCATCGTGCTTCCCGAAGGCAACGACGAGCGCGTGCTCGAAGCCGCCCGGAAAATCGTCGACGAAGGCATTGCCGAGGTCATCGTCATAGGAGATCCCGCCGCCATCGCCGCCGGCGGCCACAGCCTCGAAGGGGTTCGCGTCATAGACAACGCGAACGATCCGCTGCGCAAAGAACTCGCCGAGGGTCTTTTCGAGCTGCGCAAAGCAAAAGGCATGACGCTCGAGGAAGCCGATTCGCTTATGGACGACGTCATGTATTTCGGCACCATGCTGCTCAAGACCGGCCGCGCCGACGGCCTTGTAGGCGGCGCATGCCATGCGACCAAAGACGTGCTGAGCCCGGCGCTGCGCATCATCAAAACCGCACCCGGCTCCAAGCTGGTCAGTTCGTTCTTCGTCATGGAGGTGCCCGACTGCGCCTTCGGAGACGAGGGCACCTTTATGTTCGCCGATTGCGCCGTATGCATTCAGCCGAACGCGGAAGAGCTTTCTGAAATCGCCATCGCCACGGCAGGTTCTTACGAGAAGATCTTCGGACGCGAGGCCCGCGTTGCCATGCTTTCCCACTCGAGCTACGGTTCTGTCAAAGACGCCGACACCGACAAGGTGACCGAAGCGCTCGCTATCGCCAAGCAAAAAGCGCCCGAACGCGCGATCGACGGAGAATTGCAGGCCGACGCGGCCCTCGTTCCCAGCGTCGCCGCCTCGAAAGCTCCCGACTCCCCCGTTGCCGGCAAAGCCAACGTGCTCGTGTTCCCCGACCTCGATGCCGCCAACATCGGCTACAAGCTTGTCCAGCGCCTGGCCAAAGCCGACGCTTACGGTCCCATTCTCCAGGGCCTCGGAGCGCCGATGAACGACCTTTCGCGCGGCTGCTCTGCCGATGACATCGTCGGCGTTGTCGCCATTACCGCCGTGCAGGCGCAGGAAGCTTAGCGCACCGGCGCTTCAAACGCAATGCAATCACAAGGCCTGGAAGGATACGACCAGGCTTTTTTCGATTGTCGATGTGCCAGCAAAATCATAGGGTATCGTTCGCGAAAGCCAGTATCGCCGTCCGAAACGCTGTCCGACTGTTTGAATTCACGGGCAATATCGACCAGCACGAAAAATCGTCGGCCCACCTCAACGCTTTTGAATCAAGCACGCCTCCGCCCTATAGCTCGAAACGCATCATAAGAAGACAAAAAAAGAATCGAGCCTCGGATTCCTTCCAAGGCTCGATGAAGAATGAACGGTATGGAATCGCCGTCTCTGCTCCGCAACGCTGACGCTAAAGCTTCGAAACGATCTCGTACGTATCCTGGGCGATCATCAGTTCCTCATTCGTGGGAATGACGATGATTTTCACCGGCGAGTCGTCATGGGAGATGAAGCGCTCTTTGCCATGGTAATCGCGGCGGTTCTTCTCCTGGTCGAGGATGATACCGAGCGGCTGCAGGCCGGCAAATGCCAAACGACGCATGCGGTCGCAATTCTCGCCGACGCCCGCCGTCAGAACGATGGCATCGACGCCCGCCATCTCTATCATGTATTGACCAAGATATTTGCGAATGGAATGGGCATACATCTCATACGCCAGAACGGCGCGCTCGTCGCCTTCTTCGGCGCCTTTGCGCACGTCGCGCATGTCGTTGCTGATGCCCGATACGCCAAGCAGGCCCGATTTCTTATTCATGATTTCATTGACCTGCGGCGGCGTGAGGTCTTCCGCCTCCTCGAGAAACGGAACGATCGCGGGGTCGATCGCGCCGCAACGCGTACCCATCATCAAGCCGTCGAGCGGCGTGAAGCCCATGGAAGTATCGACGGCGATACCGTGGTCGACGGCGGAAATAGAACAGCCATTGCCGAGATGGCAGGTGATGATCTTCAGGTCTTCCAACGGACGCTCCATCAACGCGGCGCAACGCTGCGCGATATAGCGATGGGACGTGCCGTGCGCACCGTACTTGCGAATCTGGTGCTTTTCGCACAGCTCGTAAGGCAGCGGATACATGTATGCCGCCGGCGGAAGCGTCTGGAAAAACGCCGTGTCGAACACCGCGACCTGAGGAAGATCAGGCGCAAGATGCTGACATACCTGAATGCATTTCAGCGCAGGAGGGTTATGCAAGGGAGCAAGCGTGCAGAGGCTCTCGATTTTTTCGATCACGTCAGGGGTGATCAATGCGGAAGAATCGAAATAATTGCCGCCATGCACGATGCGATGGCCGATGGCGTCGATCTGATCGATTGACGTGATGGTGGACCGCTCGCTGTGAATCAGCGCCTCGAAAACGATCTTCAGCGCCTCTTCGTGATCGGCCATATACTGCGCGAAAATGCGCTCGTCTTTATCGGCACCGTGCTTGATGTAGGAATCCTTGCTTCCTACGCGTTCGCACAGGCCTTTTGCAAGCATTTTATCCTGCTCGGTATCGACGAGCTGGTATTTCAGAGACGAGGAACCTGCGTTGATAACAAGAATTTTCACGTGATGCTCCCGTGTTCGAACTTACAGGGCAGGAGATCCCGAGTTCATCGGCGCGCCGCCGAGAACGTGGACGTGGATATGATGGACGCTTTGCTGGGCATCGTCGCCGGTATTCACGATGACGCGATATCCCGAAGAAGCGATACCCTTGATTTCGGCGACTTTTTTCACCGTGTTGAACAGATGCCCCATCAAATCATCGGGGATGCCGTCGCCGATATGGTCGTGATGCTCTTTAGGGATGATCAGGGTATGGACGGGCATTTGGGGAGACAGGTCGTCAAAGGCAATGACCTGGTCGTCTTCGTATACCACGGTTGCAGGAATGTCGCCGGCAGCGATTTTGCAGAAAATGCAATCGGTCATCGCGCACATACCGCCTTTCTTGGATTGTCCTGTCGCATAACGAATGACAAGTGTAGTTGAAAAAAACCCTCGCCTACGAAAGAGTCGTGTCAGTGGTTGCATCATCGGCGGGAACGTCGAGCTGCCCCATGAGAACGTCGACCTTTTGCTGAGCCGTCGAAAGACGTTTCTTCAAATCCGCAAGCAGGGCGACGCCGTATTCATAGGATTTCAAGCTGTCTTCGAGCTCGAGCGTATTGCTTTCGAGGATGGACACGGTGCGATCGAGCTCCGCCATTGCCTCGCGAAAGCTCATCTGCTCGATGGTTCCAGATGCCGTCTCGGTCATATCATTCCTATTCCGCCGCGGAAAGCGCGGCTATCTCGTCGATCGTGCAATGCAGCACGCCATCGCAAAGGGATACGTCTATTCGCTGCCCGGAGGAAACGTCCGCCGAGCTCGTCACCACGCGGCCTTCCTCGTCGCGCGCCATCGCGTACCCGCGCGAAAGCACCGACAAGGGCGAAAGGTCATGCAATCTGCCCGCGCGAAGCGCCAGGTCATGCTCGAACGAATCGAACGCGTGCGCCCCCTTGATGCAAAGGCGCTTCGAAAGGGATTCGACCGCCGCGGCATTTCGTTCCATGCATCCGGGCAATGCGCGCGAAAGACGCTCATGAAGCATGTCGACCGTCATGAAATCGGTCGCGAACAAGGATGCGGCAGGGTCTTTGAACACGGGGCGGGACGCGCAGGTCGCCACTCCGTCCGCCCATCGGGCCACCGTCGTTTCGATCGACCGCGTCAGTAACGTGCCGCGCATCTCCAAATCGCGCGCTACCGAATCGCCGTCGGGCGTCACGCGTTCCGCAGCGCCCGTCGGAGTGGAGGCCCTCACATCCGCCACCATATCGGCGATGGTGGTATCGGGTTCATGCCCGATACCGGTGACGACGGGAACGGGGCATGCGGCAATGGCGCGGGCAAGCGATTCGTCGTTAAACGGCATCAAATCTTCGAACGTGCCGCCGCCTCGTACGAGCAAAACGACCTCGCATCCCGCCGAAACGCAGGCAGAAAGAGCCTGCGCCATACCCGTCGCCGCCGCAGCGCCTTCTACGGCGACGCCCGCAAGGGATATGCGCGTCGCAGGGAAACGCCGGCGCATCGTGCGCATGACGTCATGCACGGCATCCCCGCGCGGCGATGTGACCAATCCGACGTGTTCATATATGCGCGCAACAGGGCGCTTGCGCGCGGGGCTCATCAGCCCTTCCTGCTCGAGCTTGCGGGCCAGCTGGGCGACGCGCCTGCGAAGCTCTCCCTCTCCTTCCACAGAAATCGAGGACACTTCGAAATTCATGCGGCCCTTCGGTGCATACAACGTGAAGCGCCCCGTCAATTCGACCTTCTGGCCTACGACAAGCTCGACGCCCGATCGGCGATAGCGATCGAGCCACATCATGCACGGAAGCGAAGCGCCGGCGTCCTTCACGGTGAAATACACCGCCTTATAACCCGCTTTCGCGCTGACCTCGGAAACCTCGCCGATCAAAACCACCGTGACGGCCTCGAGCGAGCTTTTCGCCTGCCGCATGGCCTCGGAAACAGAAAGAGGCCGCGCGGAAGCGGTCTCTTTGCGATCGGATTTGCGATACGTTGCCTGAGAAAGCAGCATGGCTAGTCTTCCGAACGGGTGGAAAGGACCAGATAGAGCAGCTGCAAAAGCGCCGTAAGAGCGGAAGCGACATACGTCAGAGCGCAAGCGCGCAACACCGAATACGCGCCTGATATCTCAGACTGGTTCATGCCCGTCGCCTGCAGATAGGCCAAGCCTCGACGCGACGCGTCGAACTCGACCGGCAACGTGACCAGCTGGAACAGCAAGACGGCGGCGAACATGACGATGCCGATCTTCACCATGAACGTGCCTCCCGCAGCACCCATGAGCAAACCGAGCATGAAGATGATCATCCATGCATTCGAGCAGAAATTCACAACGGGAACCAAGGCGCTGCGGAACTTCATGAATGCATAGCCTTCGGCATATTGCTGGGCATGCCCCATCTCATGCACTGCGGTGGCGATGGCGGTGATGCTGTACTGGCCGTATGCATCGGTTCCCAGCGTGACGGAATTGGACCGGGGATCGAAGAAATCCTGGTTCGGGCCGCCGCGATGGACCGCCACATGCGAAATGCCGCTATCGATAGACATGCGACGCGCCATTTCCGCGCCCGTGATTCCATACGAGCTGGGAACGTGGCTGTATTTCTTCAATTGCCTGGAAACATAGAATTGCGCGCCGGCGCCGATAACCAGCGTCAGAATCATGACGGCGTAATAGAGGCTCATGCCTCCCGATACGATGGGCATCGAATACTCCTTTGCAGCGTGATCAAGCAAACCTTTGTTCGAAGCGGTATTCTAGCCGAACGACGGCGAGCGGAAACCTAGCGTGTACAATCCGTAACCTTCAAAAGCCCGTCCTCTATTCCGAGCATGATTTCGCCGCGCATCAACGAGAGCAGC
Organism: Slackia sp.; assembly: GCA_030525985.1. Lineage (GTDB taxonomy): Bacteria > Actinomycetota > Coriobacteriia > Coriobacteriales > Eggerthellaceae > Slackia. Next base: position 7,533 of record JAUNDR010000043.1, read on the forward strand.
TCTTCGCCCACAAGATGGCGGCGCCAGCCCTTCAGAATGTCGACCTCGTCATAATGGCCGCGAACGAGCTTCGCCAAATCAGCGTGGGACGCAAGCACGCCGAAAGCGACGCCGGCCTCTTTCGCACGAATCTTCACGAGCGAATACAGCAAGTCGACTTGGGGGTCCACATTGGGTTCGCTTTTGTAGGATTTGTTCAGCTCGGGCCACTGCTCCTCGGGCACATCGAGACCGCGCGAGCATGCCGCAAGCACGCTGCGGGCATCACCGGTTTTCAGGGCGTTCGATACGCCGCGTACCATGAAAAGCTCGTCGAGCGAACGCGGTTCGCGTTTGCAGATTTCCACGATCTGCTCGTCGGTCATGACCCATTTGCGGGGAATATTGCGCTTCATGGCAACCGTGTCGCGCCATGCGGCCACCTCGCGCGCGGCCGAAAGCTGCTGGGGCGTCAACTGGTTGACGCGCTTGAGGCGCTTGTAGCGTTCGAAAGGATCGACACGATAGCGATCGGGGTCGGACAGCTCTTCGAAATCGCGATCGAGCCAGGAAAGCCTTCCGAGCCCTTCGAGGCGCGCTTTCATGGAACGATAGATGCGCGGAAGATAGATCACGTCGTCAAGAGCGTATTCGACCTGGGAATCCGTCAGCGGGCGACGGCTCCAATCGGTAAACGAATCGGCCTTCTTCAGCTTCACGCCGCATTCGTTCAAAACGAGGGCTCCATAACCGATCTGCAGCGTATCTCCAAGCAGCGATGCGGCGATCTGGGTGTCGAACACAGGTTTGGGAATAACCCCCATCTCGTGCACGATGAGCTCCATATCCTGCCCCGCCGCGTGGAAAAGCTTGACGATCTTCTCGTCGACGAACAGCTCGGCAAGAGCGGAAAGATCCGTCACCCTGAACGGGTCGACGACCACGCTTTCTTCTTCGGTGGCAAGCTGGATGAGGCACAGACGCGGCCAATAGGTTTTTTCTCTCAGAAACTCCGTGTCAACGGCAAGAAGAGGAGAGTTTTTCGCACGCGCGACGAACTCTTTCAATTGCTTGTGATCGGTGATGTACAACGCTTTTTCCTTTTGAATCGCTTCAGTCGAGTAAAAATTCGCGAAAAGTTATAATAACCTAGGTATGCAAGAAGGGGGTCGACCGTCGTGAAAGTGCTCATCATCAACAATCTCGCTTCCGGCTATCGCGAAGGCGGCGTATACGATTTCATGCGCTCATTCGTCGAAGACGGCGACGAGGTCTGCCTGCGCTCCTCCGACGGAACCACGTCGATCGAGCACCTTCTCGACGATGCCGAGCGCTTCGATGCCGTGGTGGCGTCGGGAGGCGACGGCACGATCGCCACCGTCGCCTATCGTCTGCGCAATACCGGCGTGGCCGTTCTTCCCTACCCCGCGGGCACCGCGAATCTGCTTTCGCTCAATCTGCTCGAACCGAACGAGCCCCATGCGCTTGCAAAACTCGCGCGCACGGGAAAGACGCTCGATTTCGATATGGGAGAAATCGAGCGTGACGGACAGACCTTCGGCTTCATGATCATGGCGGGCGCGGGCTACGACGCCACCATTATGGAAAGCGCCGCGCCGAACAAAAAACTGCTCGGTCCCGTCGCCTACTTCCTTGCAGCGGGGTCGAACATCGCGCCCCAGCGTTCGGATATACGCCTCGACATCGACGGGCGGCATATCGAAACGCAAGGGCTGGGCGTCCTGCTCGTCAACTTCTCGGAAATCCAGTTCGGTATTTCCGTCACGCACAGCAATCAGCCGCGCGATGGAAAGCTCGGCGTGGTGGTTCTCAAAGCCAAAAACGCCGTAGAACTTCTACCGTCGGTTTTCGCTGCCATGCTCGACCGCGACGGGCATTTTCCCGATCGCGGCGATGCGCTCGAGATATACGAGGGCGCGCATATCGAGGTTTCCGCCGATCCCGCCTTCGAAATCCAATACGACGGCGAACCCACGGGAAAGACGACTCCGTTCGTCGCACGCGTTCTGCCGAAAGCGGCAAAACTGATTGTTTCGGAGGAAGCATACGACCTGTTCGAATAGCGTCTCGATCGACGTGGGCCGAACTTCGATCCGCACGTCGCTTCGAAGTTCGATGCATTCGTCGAAGATGCGTGGGGTGTTCGCGGTCGCATCATGGACGCAAGCCCCCTCGACACGCCCGGCAAACATCCGATTCACTTGACATCTGCCAGGCGGCAACGAAAAGACCCCGTGAAGGGGCCTTTTCGTCGATACGGGTTATGCCTGTATTTTGATACCCACATACTGCGCGGTGTCGGGCAAGCCCGCGATATCGTACACATCGCTCAAAGGGCATACCGATACGCGCCATGTATATGCGCCCGTATCGCTTGCCAACGTTCCCTCGCGATAGGTATTGCCTACTTCGTCCTGGCCTTCGCTTTCCACCGCGACGGCTGCATTATCGATCCAACCTTGGCTCGCCATGGCCGCATCAATCGCTTCCGTGGCGTTCGCCGATTTCAAGTCGGCATAACGCACGCGCATCGAGGTCCCTTTCGTGCGATCGGCGGTGAATCGCCACGACCCCACGAGATACTTCGACGCAGCCACGGCATCCATGCCGCCGATTCCGCCGCCGAGCGCAATTCCCGCATCGACGAGGTTGGTATCGGAAGGCAGCTTCATCAGATCGATGCTCGAATCGCCTTCACCCGTCAAATCGTAGATGATGAATCCCGCCTCTTCGAAACGCGCCATGATGGACGCATCGTCGAGGGCCATGCAATCCTGCACAAGCGGAATGTCGTAAGACACATCGCGCGCTATATTGCTTTCCACCGTGGCGGCGGCGCGCTCTTCCCCATGAAGCACCTGATCTATCGTTTTCGAGGCCATCATGCCGCCGATGACGGCAGCGAGCGCGGCGGCGATGATGCAGGCGGCGATCACGGATTTCGGCGGATCGAACGGCCGCGCAAGGCTCGAACCGTCGATATAACGCACCGTTTCGGGCGCGATGGAGTCTTGCTTATGCGAAGGTTTCATAAACTTCATGAGATTCCGTCCTCAAAACCGGCAAACCCTGCCATTATATCACGCGTGCTCTTCGCGCCTTACGGCTCGAAGGTGCGCAAGCCTATGAGGGAGTAGTTGGCATCGGGAAGATGCGGCACGTCAACAGACCCGGTTTCGCGCCTGGCGTGTCTGAAATAACGAGACTCAGGGTACAGCTTGCGGGCAAAGGCCCGCATAGTATCGGTTGTGCCGGAGTTTCGTCCTCTTGCAGGTCTGTGCTCCGGACTGTTTGAAAGGAGCGGAATGGACCTGTCCATTTTCACGACGCCGGAAGCATGGATCAGCCTTGTCACGCTGATTTTCCTCGAAATCGTTCTCGGTATCGACAACCTGGTATTCATTTCCATCACCACCAACCGTCTTCCCGAAGACAAGCAGCACATCGGCCGCAAGCTCGGCCTCGCAGGAGCGCTCATCATGCGCATCATCTTCCTGTGCTTCGCCTCGTATCTGGTGCATATGACCGCGCCCCTGTTCACGATCGACCTGGGCGCTTACAGCCACGGATTCTCCATGCGCGACCTCGTCTTGCTGATCGGCGGCGCCTATCTGATTTACAAAGGCATTTCCGAGCTGGTCGATATGCTGCGTTTGACCGAAGTGAAAGCGGAGCACTCGCACGAGCATAAAGCCCTGCATATGATCACGCTTCCCCAGGCGATCGGCACGATCATGGTGATGGACCTGGTCTTTTCCATCGACTCGGTCATCACCGCCGTGGGTATGGCCGACCACCTGATCATCATGATCATCGCGGTCATGGTCGCCGTCATCATGATGATGGTGTTCATCGACCCCATCTCGAACTTCATCAACGGCCATCCCGAGATGAAGATGCTCGCCTTGACATTCATCGTCGCCATCGGCTCGCTGCTCGTCATCGACAGCGTGGGCTTCCACACGGGCATCGAAATGCTGCATATGCCGCTTGAGAAGCTCATCGTATACTTCGCCATGGTGTTCTGCATCATTCTCGAGCTGATCCAGATGCGCTACAACAAAAACTTCGCCGCCTGGAAAAAGAGCCGTTGGCAGGAAGAAACCGCCGCTCAGATCGAAACGGTGCGCGCCGAAATGCTCGAGCGCATCGAAGCCGAGCGCGCGCAGGCCTCCCAGGCCGGCAACGCCGACGGAGAGACCGCCATGGCCACCCAGGCGACCCCGATCTTCATCGGCGGCAACGTCTACATCATGGCGCCCGTCGATGGCGAAGACGCGAAAACGTTCCGTGAGCAGGTTCTTGCTGGGTCGGACGCACAGCGTGCGCTGAACGAACCGATCGAAATCGAATACGAGACGATCGAGGAAAACGACTCCGCGAAATCCGAAAAGTAACGGAATGATTCATGCGAAAGGGCGCTTCGGCGCCCTTTTTTCGTATTGCGAGCCGACCTTCCGTCGCAGGAGAAGAGACGGTGTTTTTCTCGAATCGAGAGATACGCGTCCGACAGCCGAGCGCGAACGGCGAGAAGAAAGACGCGCAAGGGCGTCCGACGCATTCCTTCGTGCCTCAGAAAAGACTCAAGGCGACCTTTGCGAAACTGCCCCGAACCTCACGATGAATCTCGCGCGCGACCCTTCTCCACGCCGCGAGTCTATTGCGGACGGCCGAAGACCGTCATATGGAAGCGCTCCTTCATCCATTCGTCGGGAAAATGTTCGTCGAAAAACTCCTGGACCGGCGTGGTCGCCTCGATGCCCACGATGCGCTCGCTTTGGCGCCCCACCGCACCCAGCGTGAACAGCGCATCCACCACGAGAAAAGCCGTCAGTGCGACGCCGATGACCTTCATGGCGAGCGTCTCCACGTTGATGGCCTCGAACGCCTTTTTGAAAAACGGCAGCATCGAACGCACCCAGATCAGTCCGAGCAGGCCCCACATCACGCCGAACACGAAATTAGTACGACCGTTGATGCTGCCGAACGTGCCTTCGTAATTCCATGCCACCGCGCCGAAAAGCGTCTCCATGCCCCAGCTGGTCACATATTCGAGAGCCGATCCGACGATCATGGCGATGGTGAAAATCACAACGTTATGGTTGTGCCAAAACCTATTCAACACAATGGTGAGAAACACGGCGCCGAAACCGTAAATCGGCGAAAACGGACCCCACACCAATCCTGCACGGCTTTCGTAGCCGCCATATACCATGGCATGAAATACCACTTCAAGCACGAGGCCCACGATGGCCCCTACGACGAACAACCACAACAGACGCCAGTAGTTCAACGCGAAAAGTCCCTCACGCGGCTTGGCGACCGACGCGAACTCATGGCGGGCTTCCTCGACGAATTCGTGAACGTCGCTTCGAACACTATCCGTCGCAATGAGCTTGCCATTCGATCGGCGCGAAGCCTTCTCCTGCACCGTGTAAGTCAAATCGGCGGGTTTGGCGATTCTTTCTTTCCGAACCGTATGCGTTGCATGTCTTTTCGGCATAAGCAAGGCCCTCCCGAACAATGCCCGACGGAAACGATGTGCTGCGATATCGCTCGTCCGAAATCGATTCCGACAACAAAAAAATCGACCGGAGTGCCTGGCGGCATCCTTAGAACCACGCAAGATGCAGCATCGCAACGAACGCATTTCGCACTGAAAAACAAAAACCGCCTGCAAACCATCCGGAAAGGAGGCTTGCAGGCGGCAATCCGAGAAAAGCAAACGCTAGGCCTGCTTCACGCCGTACTGTTCGTAGTAAGCGTCGATGGCGGCTTTCAGCTCATCATCGATCACAACGCGGCCCTGGCACTCCTGGCCATGAAGATGCTCGACCACTTCCGCCATGCTCACGATGGAAGCAACCGGGAATCCGTATTTCTCCTGGACCTCCTGCTGAGCGGTCACAACGCCGCCCTTGCCCACTTCCATGCGATTGAGGGAGACGATCAAGCCCTTCACCTCGACATCGGCCGCGGCTTTGAGCTTGGGATACGTTTCGTCGATCGATTTGCCCGACGTAGTGACGTCTTCCACCATGACCACGCGATCGCCGTCCTTGAGCTCGTAGCCGAGCATGCCGCCCTTGTCGGCACCGTGGTCTTTGACCTCTTTGCGGTCGGAGCAGTAGCGAACCTCTTTGCCATAGAGCTCCTGCATGGCGATGGCGGTGACCACCGACAGCGGAATGCCCTTGTAAGCGGGGCCGAACACGACATCGAAATCGAGACCGAAATTGTCATGGATGGCACGGGCGTAATACTCGCCCAGACGCTTGAGCTGCAAACCCGTCACGTAGGCGCCCGCGTTCATGAAGAACGGGGACTTGCGACCGCTTTTCAGCGTGAAGTCGCCGAACTTCAGCACGTCGCTCTCCACCATGAATTCGATGAACTCGCGTTTGTAATCTTCCATGTTCGCTCCCTGGTTCAGGCCGGTACGAAAAAAGCCGCCAGAACAAAAGTTCCGGCGGCTTGTTTTAGCTGGTCGGGTTGACAGGATTTGAACCTGCGGCCCCTTGACCCCCAGTCAAGTGCGCTACCAAACTGCGCCACAACCCGTTGCGTTTTTCGGTTTCGCTTTTCGGTTCCCCTTAAACGCAAGACGGTATATTACGCTCGATGCGGTATCTTGGCAAGAGGTTTTCTCAAATTTTTTTAAATTTTTTGCCGTGCGAGTGAAAGGATTAAACGCAACACCCCTGAATTCCGCCCCATGTCGGCGCAGACCCCCGTTTACGCCGACGGACCACCTTGGTCGCGCGGCCGCCCGACACGCGAATCGGCGGTCGCCAGCCGTGCGTCTTCGACATCGACCGGCCGGCTGGGACCAAGGTGCAGGAGTTGATCCATATGGCGCATCGCGCGTACGGGCCCGATTCCGGATATGGGATCAAGACGCGCGAGCTCTATACTCCAAGATGCACGCAACAAGCGATACGACCAGCCCGCCCGCATTCAATCTTACGGAGGTGCGCTTTGTCTTGGATTGCAGCCGCATTCGCCGCGGCCTTTTTCGCAGGCATCACATCCATCCTTGCAAAATGCGGCGTCAAAACCACTGATTCAGATGTGGCGACAGCGCTGCGCACCTGCGTGGTGCTCGTATTCGCATGGACGATAGCCGCAATGACGGGGCCGTTGAGCGCTATCAAGGAAATAAGCAGTCGGTCGTGGTTGTTCTTGGCGCTTTCAGGATTGGCGACAGGTGGATCGTGGATTTGCTATTTCAAAGCGCTTTCGCTCGGCGACGTGAACAAGGTAGTGCCCGTAGACAAGTCGAGCACGATTCTTGCAACGCTTTTAGCCATCATGCTGTTCGGA
>JAUNDR010000044.1 GCA_030525985.1 Slackia sp.
ATCTGGTATTCGTAAAGCAAGGCAACCGCGTCGCGCTGCTTCGCATAGGCCGATTCGGCGGGAATGTCAATCGCATTCAGGGCATCGAGACCCGTTTTCAGATCGGCAAGCACCGTATCCGCCGTCTCCTTGGCGCGCGTACGCACGCTCATGGAATCGGCAAGAAACGAGGCGTTGAACTCTTCGACCAGTCCGCCCTCCCCGCCGATGCGCTCCTCAAAAGCGGAAAGGTCGCCATACGCCGCATCGACGGCGTCGAATATCTCGCCTTCGGTCAATGTGACGTCCTCTTTGTCCTTGATCGAAGCCGCAGCGGGCTTATCCGAAGCTGCAGCCGATTCGTCATCGGGCGCATCCGTCGACGGCGTCGCCTCGAGCGGCGGCGCCGAATCGGGCGAGGCGTCCGACGCGTCTTGACCGTCGGAATGCGTCAACGCGAAAAAAGCGACCGCGCCCGACAGCAGCACCGCCGCCACGCAGAGCGCGATCACGAGGGGACGGCGGCGCTTTTTGACACTATCGAGCGAAAAGCGCTTCGGCTCGGTGTCGGTAAGCACCACGACCGAATCGCGGTCGAGGCGTAAGGTGGCATCGGCGGGAAGCTTGCGTCCGTCCACGATGTCGAACCCGCTCAATTCGTCGGCGACCCGCTTCGAGCCGTCGACCATCACGGTTTCGAGAATGCGCCCGCCGCACTCGCCGCAAAAACGGGCACCCGGCTCCAACGGAGCACCGCACCATGTACAGAACCTGGCCATACGCTAGATGCCCTCTCCATACCCGAAACGGCGGATCTGGTTCAGGTCGCGGCGCCAGTTCTTCTTCACCTTGACCTGCAAATCCAAAAATACCTTGCACCCGAGCAGCTGCTCGAGGTCGCCGCGCGCCTCGATGCCGATCTTCTTGATGGCCTCGCCGCCGCGACCGATGATGATCCCCTTCTGGCTATCGCGCTCGACATAGACCACCGCATAGATGCGATACATATCCTTGCGGCGATCGTATTCGATCTGGTCGGCCACCACGCCGATCGAATGAGGAACCTCGTCGCGGAAACCGCGCAGCACCTTCTCGCGGATGAACTCCGCCACGAGCACCTCGAAGGGCTGATCGGTGTCCATGTCGTCGGGGAACCACTTGGGGCCTTCAGGAAGCCAGCGGCCGACCGCCGACTCGAAGCCCTCCACGTTGAAGCCCGACTTCGAAGACAGCACCACCTCGTCGTCCCAACGGCCGAGCGCACGCGCCGCATCGAGCTGCGCGATGATCGTGTCTTTATCCACCAGGTCGGCCTTCGTGATAACGAGGATCTTGCGGGCATGGCGCACGGCACGCACCTGGGCGGCCACCCATTCGTCGCCGCGGCCGATCGGCTTGCTCGCATCAATCAGAAACGCCACCACGTCCACGTCTTCCATAGCCTTGATGGCGCTCGTATTCAGCTCCTCGCCCAGCGCATCGTGGGGCTTATGCAAACCCGGGGTATCCACCATGATCATCTGCATGTTCTCGCGCGTGACGATGGCGCGGAAACGATGGCGCGTCGTCTGCGCCGTATTCGACGTGATGGCGACTTTATGGCCGACCACCGCGTTGATCAACGTGGACTTGCCGGCATTCGGCCTGCCGACCAACGTCACGAAACCGCTTTTGAACTTCTCCGCCATGAAACTGGCCTCCTTCTATCCTCGACGGGCGCACGGCCCGCGTCTTGCTTGCATATACCGGCCCGTCGCGCATCAATCTTCGCGCGAAGCGCCGTGCTGCACGGCCGCCGCCCGCTCGTAGGCTTCGACGATGCGCGCCACCAGGGTATGGCGCACCACATCGCGCCCGGTCAACGTGCAGAATGCGATGTCGTTCACATCGGCGAGAACGCCTTGCACGCTTTTCAAGCCCGACAGCCCGTGCGGAAGGTCGAGCTGGGTGACATCTCCCGTGATCACCATCTTCGAATTGAAGCCCAGCCGGGTCAAAAACATCTTCATTTGCTCGGGCGTGGTGTTTTGCGCTTCATCCAAGATAATGAAGCTGTCGTTGAACGTGCGGCCGCGCATGAACGCCAGCGGCGCGATCTCGATCACGCCCTTCTCGATCAGCTCGCATGCGCGCTCCCTGTCGGCCATGTCGAACAGGGCATCGTAAAGCGGACGGATGTAGGGGTCGATCTTCTCGGTAAGGGTTCCGGGCAGAAAGCCCAGGTTCTCCCCCGCTTCCACCACCGGCCTCGTCAAAATGACGCGGGCGACGTCCTTGCGCTTGAGCGCCGCAATCGCCATGGCCATGGCCAGATACGTCTTGCCCGTGCCCGCAGGTCCGATGCCGAATGTCACCGTATTGGACCGAATGGCGTCGACATAGTGCTTCTGCCCTGCCGTTTTCGGACGGATGGCGCGGCCGCGATAGGTCAGCAGGATATCCTCGCGCAGAATCGACGGCGCGAATTCGCCCTGACGCACCAACTCGATGGCGCGGCAGGCATCCTCGACCGTAGGCGCCGCACCCGTTGCCGCCATCTTGATCAAATCGCCGAAAATGACGGTCAGGCTTTGAACTTCCGAGGAATCGCCCGAAAGCGCTATCGTGTTTCCGCGCACGGTGATGCGGGCGGCGAAAGCCTTCTCGATGGCGTGAAGCACCGCATCGGACACGCCGACAATCGAGGCCGGGTCCACGCGGTCGGGAATGGTGAGCGTTATGCAGGTATCGTTATCCATGCGCGCTATTCTACCGGCTCGCCCCAAGAAGCAAACGCAGCCGGAATAGGTTCGCCATTCTTCACAACTCCCGAACCTAAAGGTGCTGCACTGCCTGCCTTCTCGTTTCCATCGCCGCCGTGCGCACAGGCCTGCCGAACGAAAAGCGCCCGGCCGCATCTCGCAGCCAGGCGCCCGCACTGTCCATATTCCACTCAGGACCGCATACGTGCCGAAACAGACGATGCGCTATTCCTCTCCGTCGTAGCGCCTCTTGTCGGGAACGACGAAGATGAACACCAGCGAGCTGAGAAGCAGCAGGAAGGGATAGAACAACAGCGGCATGATCTGGAATGCGGAAACCGCGTATCCCAGCTCGGCAGCGGCCGAAATCGCCACGAGCATCTGCGCGCCGTACGGGATAACGCCCTGGAAGACGCACGAGAACGTATCCAGAAGCGAAGCGGTCTTGCGCTTGGAGATATCGTAGGTCTTCGCCATCTCCGATGCGATCGGGTTGGCCATGACGATCGCCACCGTGTTGTTCGCCGTGGCGATGTCCATCGCGCCGACCAGCAGACCCATGCCGAGCATGCCGCCCTTGCGCGACTTGAACAGGCTCTTGATGCCGTTGAGCAACGCCGTGAAGCCGCCGTACTCGCGGATAAGGGCGCAGATGGCGCTTACCAGCACGGCGACCATGGTGGTCTCGAACATGCCTGCAGCGCCCGATCCCATATTCGCCAGAAGGTCGGTGGCAGGCGTGGCACCCGTCGCCACCATGATCGCGGCGCCCGTGACGATGCCGAGCAGCAGCACGATGAACACATTGATGCCGATGATGCCGCCCACCAAAACGATGACGTAGGGAATAAGCTGGACAAGATCGTAGTCGTTCGAGATGCTGCCGTTCAGATCGGCGCCCATCGACAGCACGAGGATGAGGATGAGCGTCACGAGAGCGGCGGGCAGAGCGATCTTGAAGTTCTCGCGGAACTTGTCTTTCATCTTGCAGCCCTGGCCTTGGCATGCCGCGATCGTCGTATCGGAGATGAACGAGAGGTTGTCGCCGAACATGGCGCCGCCCATGACGCTTGCGATGCACAAAGGCAGATCGAAGCCCGATGCCGACGAAACCGCCACGGCGATCGGCGTGATGAGGGTGATCGTTCCCACGGAGGTGCCCATGGAAACCGACACGAAGCAGCTCACCACGAACAGCACCGCCACCGCGTACTGCGGAGGAATGATCGACAGCAGCAGATACGCCACGCTTTCGGCGCTGTCGCGGCCGACCGTTCCGACGAAGATGCCCGCCGCCATGAAGATCAAGATCATGGTGACGATGGTCTTGTCGCCGATGCCTTTGCCCATAACCGTAAGCTTATCGTCGAAGGAAAGCTTACGGTTCTGGAAGCACGCGACCAGCAATGCCGCCAAAAACACCACGACGATCGGAATGCTGTAGAAGCCCATGGAGATGCCCATGACGTACTCGAACAGAACTCCGAGCCCCAGGTAAAGCACCAGAAATACCCCGATGGGCAGCAGCGCCTTCACGTTGCCTTTCTCTTTAACGGAATTTTCCATATTCCTGCCTTTCATCGATTTTGCGCCGCGCGATCGCCGAACCGTTGCGAACACGCGGCGTTTTTGCACGGATGACACTATACGGGAACATCGCCCGAGACGCTCCGCGAAAACCGCCGTCGTATGCGAAAACGGTCCCGGCCGCCGACACGGAAACGCGCGGCGGCATCGCGGCACGTTGCACGGAAGGGACGGAAAAACCGTCCCTTCCCCTACGCGCAAGAGCAATGCTAGTCGCGCGTCAGCTTGCGATGGATGCGATGCGGCTTGGCCGCTTCTTCGCCCAGGCGCTCGATGCGGTTTTTCTGATAGCTGTCGAAGTTGCCTTCGAACCAATACCAATTGCCCGGATTCTCATCGGTGCCCTCCCACGCCAGGATATGCGTGGCGATGCGGTCGAGGAACATGCGGTCGTGGCTCGTCACCACGGCGCAGCCGGGGAATTCCATGAGCGCCTCTTCCAGGCTTTCGAGCGTTTCGACGTCGAGGTCGTTGGTGGGCTCGTCGAGCAGCAGCAGGTTGCCGCCCTGCTTCAGCGTAAGCGCCAGATTCAAGCGGTTGCGCTCGCCGCCGGAAAGCACGCCCGCAGGCTTCTGCTGGTCGGAACCCTTGAAGCCGAAAGCGGACACGTATGCGCGGCTGGGAACCTCGGTCTCTCCCACCTGCATGTAATCGAGCCCGTCGGAAACGACCTCCCACAGCGTTTTATCGGCGTCGATGCCTTCGCGGTTCTGGTCGACGTAGGACACCTTCACCGTTTCGCCCAGCTTGAGCTCGCCCGACGTGGGCTCCTCTTTGCCCACGATCATCTTGAACAAGGTGGATTTGCCCACGCCGTTCGGGCCGATCACGCCCACGATGCCGTTGCGCGGCAGGCTGAAGGAAAGGTCGTCGATCAACACGCGGTCGCCGAACGCCTTGTGCAGATGTTCCACATTGAGCACTTCGGCGCCGAGACGCGGACCGGCGGGAATGTGGATATCGGTGAAATCGACCTTCTTGGACTGCGCGGCCTCAGCCACCATGCGGTCGTAATTCTCCAAACGCGCCTTGCTTTTCGCCTGGCGGGCCTTCGGGGAGCTGCGCACCCATTCGAGCTCCGCCTGCATGCGCTTGGCGAGTTTCGCGTCGCGCTGGCCCTGGGCGGCCATGCGGGCGGCCTTCGTTTCCAGATACGTGGAGTAATTGCCCTTGTAGGGATACAGATGACCGCGGTCGACTTCGCAGATCCATTCCGCCACATTGTCAAGGAAGTAGCGGTCGTGCGTGACGGCGAGCACCGCGCCCTGATAGCGCTTGAGGAATTGCTCGAGCCACAGCACGCTTTCGGCGTCGAGATGGTTGGTGGGCTCGTCGAGCAGCAGCAGATCGGGAGCTTCGAGCAGCAGGCGGCACAGCGCCACGCGGCGGCGTTCGCCGCCGGAGAGCACGTTCACCGGCATGTCGGGATCGGGGCACTGCAGCGCATCCATGGCCTGGGAAAGCTGGCTGTCCAGATCCCATCCGTTGGCGGCGTCGATTTCGTCTTGCAGCTTGCCCATCTCTTCCATGAGCGCGTCGAAATCGGCATCGGGGTCGCCCATCTCGGCGCTCACCTGGTTGAAGCGGTCGATTTTCGCCAGCACCTCGCCGAATGCCATCTGGATGTTTTCAAGAACGGTTTTGTCCTCGTCAAGCGGCGGCTCCTGCTGCAGGATGCCCACGCTGTAGCCGGGGCTCAGGCGCGCCTCGCCGTTGGAAACCTCCTCGATGCCCGCCATCAGCTTAAGCAGCGTGGATTTGCCCATGCCGTTCGGGCCGACCACGCCAATCTTGGCGCCCGGATAAAACGACAGCGACACGTCGTCCAAAATGACCTTGTCGCCGTGCGCCTTGCGCGCCTTATACATGGTGTAAATGAACTCCGCCATGCATCCTTCCCTTCTTCGATTCGCTCCAGAAGACACGTCTCGAATCCGCAGCGCGGATGCGGCGGACAAGACGCTTCATATGAAAAAAGAACGCGGCACGAAACCGCGTTCTTTTCATTTTATCAGGCTCGACGGATTCCCGTCATCAAAATCGAGGCGGAAAGCGGCAAAGCGCGGCGATACGCCGCAACGTGTCGCTGCGCCGTAAAACGCCGACGGACATGCCGCCCGGCGGGCGAAGGCACGCAATTCAAAGCCGAAACGGCGAAGGCCCGCCCGTCTATCGATTCTCGATGCTGCCGATGTTTTTCAGTTCGATTTGAATCAAACCGTTCGGCGCGTTGACGAATTCGATGAATTCCGAGCTGTTGCTGTATTCCGACGGGAACGTGATTTCGATGCCCGTGTCGGTACGGATCTTGTGGTTTTTCGCCACGCGCTGCGCGACCTTCTTCTCCACCGCCACCCGCTCGGGCAATTGCTCGTGCGCGACGGCCTCCTCGAAGCGCTTCTGCAGCGGCTCGTCCTCGAAAACGTCCGCCGCCATATCCCAGGGCGCCAGATACTCGTCCTCTTCGGCGGATTCCGCCACGTGCGCCTTCGCCTTCGACAACGCCACCGCCGTGTTCGCGCCGTATTCTTCGGCGACCTCTTCGACGATGCGCGTCACCGCCTCGATCACTTCCTTGCCGGAGGCCTCGACGCGGCACTGCAAGAGCCCATCGGCGATGACCAGGCGCTCTTCGCCCGAAATGGAGCGCGGTTTGTCGCAGAGCAGAACCGCCATCGACCCCAGCTCGACGACCGCGTACGATGCCACCTTCTGCGACGGATTGGGCAGAATGGCGTAGTGGCGCGCAATGGAATTTCGCACCGATCCGTCATCGGCGCGCCCCACCTCGTGCATGTACGCCTGCTTGCTTTCAAGCAGCAGCACGGCGAGATAGCGTTTCGCACGGCCCGCGAAAACAGCCGCAGCCTGCTCGTCGTCGGCATCGCCCGCACGCATCTCGGGCGCCTCTTCGAAATCGATGACGAGCACGTCGGTCGAAGCGGGCTTGTCCTGATGCCCCAACTCGCTGCCGATGAACTCGGCGATTTGCGCGGAAAGCCCGACGAAATCCCGCTGCCCCGCGTAATAGGCGCGCAGCTCGTCGGCGAAAAGGCTGTCCTGCGAAAACGATGCAGGACTGTTGTCGATATTCGTCAACGCGCGACGCGCATGCGTGGTCACGTAATTGCGCGTCTGCTTGTTCGAAAGGTCGAGCTCGGCCTCGGATACGACATCGACGCACGATGCGAAATCGAATACGTGCAAAATGGCATGATTGATATTCATGGAAACGTTCCTCGCGATCTTATATGGAAGCGCCGCAGCCTTGAGGCAAAGGCGCCATTCTTCTCGAAAGCATGACAGGAAAACAATACGCCGCCCGCGCGCCTAGCGACGACAGAATCCTCCATCTTTCTTGCAGCGCCGCAAACGTGCGGCCGCATAGACGATGGCGCATGCCGCATACAGGCACGCGAGAACGAAGGAAGAGGCCGCCGCGCACAATGCCGCATGGACGCAGACCGCAGGATAGAACAGGTAGGAAAGCGCATGGATGCGGCGCCACGTCGTCTGGCGCATGCGTTCGACGATGCACGTCGGAGACGTTACCCCCAAGACGACGCAGGATACGGCAAGGAAAACGCACAGCGCCGCCTGCAGGATGGCGAAAGCGTCCATCCGGAAAAACACAGGCCCGCCGAAAAACGCGCCGACGATGTGCCCCGCCGCCATGATGCATGCGAAAATCGCCAACGGCTGGCGGATCTGCATCAGGCGCACGCGCGTCGAACACCCTGGACGGAATGCACCCGTGAACATGACCAGAGAAAACAAAGCGAATGCGAAATCGCCCGTCACAACCGGCGAAAAGACAAGTTTGAAGACGGACGATGAAAAGCCGACAAGCATCGAAACGGCAACCGCCGCGACCACAAGGGCCGCGGCGGCATACCATGCACCGGGATGATGCTTGAGGCTTCGAGCAAGAGGACCCGCAAGCGCAAACGCGCCGAGGACCGAAAGAAGGAAGCTCACTCGAAGGCTCCTTTCGAAACGAAGATGCTATTTGGCGGAAGCGTCGTCGGCGACTTCGTGCTCTTCGACCAGCTCCATCTCCTCGAGCCATTTGCCATGCTTTTTCTTGGTGTAGGCGTAATCCGCGATGCCGTTGCCGAACATGGTGCCGAACTCGACGTTGGTCACAGGATAGATGGCGCCCAGGAAGAAGTGGACCGCGAACACCAGCAGCATGAGCACGCAGGCGATGAAATGCAGCGTCCAGATGAACCACGTCATGCCGGGGCCCATGTCGACGCGGATGAGGCCGAAGATGCCGTCGCCGGTATTCGCCCACATCAAGAAGCCGGTGATGGCAAGGCCGACGCCGCCCAGAATCAAGCACAGACCGGCGAGTTTCTGACCGGTGTTGTACTTGTCTTGCGGCGGCACGTAGTGCTCGGGCTTGCCGCGGAACAGATACGGATCGAGATAGCCGCCCATGGGAGCGGTGATCCAGCCCAGGTCGTCTTTATCGTAGTGGGTGCAAGTGTCCATGAATCGGGCGAACGATTTCCAGCTCACCACGATATAGACCACCGGCGCGCCGATGAAGACGACGCCCATGATGCAATGCGCGAGCGCGGTGATGTCGCGCGGAATGGGCAGGCCCGCAAACAGCAGGATGCCCGTGATGCCGCACACGATGAAGCCCACCGCTACCAGCAAGTGCATGATACGCGTGGAGACATGGTGCTTGAAAATCTTGATGTCGACGCCCGGCGTTTCTTTGGCAACGGGGTTTTGGATAACCTTTTCGCTCATGCGTTATTTCGCCTCCTTTTTGGCGGCATTCAGCTCTTCGATCTGCAGATAGGTCTCGTCTTGGGCGTCCAGCACCGAAGACTCGGCCAGCTCGGCAGCATGCTTTTCGGCATCGGCGCCGTACGTGGTGTGCAGCAGTCGGTGGGACAGCTCGGTTTTCGCAGGAAGAACCTGACCGGGCGAAAGGAACTGCTCATAGAGGGCGACGACCTCGGGATTGGAATGCGAAGTGCGCAGGGCACGCTTGGAATCGTTGGCGTAAAGCACCGAGATACGCTTGGTGACATACTCTTTCGCCTTGTTATACGTACCGACGGCGAAAGCACCCACGCCGCTTGCCAGAATCAGGGAAACGACCACCGTAGCGGCGCCTTTGATGGTCTGGCGGCGCGTGATGCCTTTCGGATCGGCGATAGTGCGCTCGATATGGCTCATCGGATGCCTCCTTTACAGAATCGTGTGATTGATGGGCTGGCCGCCGCCGTTCACGCAGCCGCCGGGGCAATTCATCACTTCAACGAAGTGATACGGGCATTCGCCCGCGTCGATCATATCGATGACCGACTCCACGTTCTTGGTGCCGTTCACGATCGCCACGTTCAAGTCGAGCGTATCGGTGCCGGCGGCCTCGGCGAGGTCTTTTTTCAGCGGAATGGACACGCTTGCCTCGCGCAGGCCGTCTTCGCCGCGCACCGCATGGATTTCGAGCTGGTCGAGCTCCTTGCCGGAAAGCACCTTATAGGCGGTACGCAGAGCGGCCTCCATGACGCCGCCCGTGTTGCCGAAGATCACGCCTGCGCCGGTGCCTTCGCCCATCACGCTGTCGGGCGTGCCGTTGTCTGCCAGCGCGTCGAAATCAAGACCGGCCTCGCGGATCATCTGAGCGAGCTCGCGCGTCGTGATGACCGCGTCGACGTCGGGATATCCGCTCGAAACGAACTCGGGACGCGAGCACTCGAGCTTCTTGCCCGTGCAGGGCATGATCGCGACGCTGTAAATGTCGGCGGGATCGATGCCGAGCTGCTCGGCGCCGTAGGTCTTGATGATCGCACCGTGCATCATCATGGGAGACTTGGCGGTGGACAGATGCGCCAGCAGGTCCTCATGGTTCAGCTCGGCATAGCGCACCCAGCCCGGGCAGCACGAGGTGAACTGCGGAAGCTCGGACTCGGCGTCTTCATAGCCCTTCACGCCGAGGCTCTTGAGAACGCGGCCCACCAGCTCGTAGCCCTCTTCCATGATGGTCAAGTCGGCGCCGAAGACGGTGTCATAGACCTTGTCGAAGCCGAGCTCGCGCATGGCGGAGAACATCTTGCCCTCCACGTCGGTGCCTTCGGCCAGGCCGAATTCCTCGCCGAGCGTAGCGCGCACGGCGGGCGCGACCTGCACCATGACGACCTTGTCGCCCGCGATTGCAGCACGCACGTCGTCGAGCATGGTCTTTTCCTCGATACGTGCGAACGGGCACGTGATGAGGCACTGGCCGCAGCTCAGGCATTTGCTGGAATCGATAACGTGCTTCGTGCCCAGGCCGGCGACCGTGATCGCGCCGCTCGGGCACACCTTGACGCAGTCGTCGCACCCCTTGCACTGGTCGTTGATGAAGACGACTCCTTCATTGAGAATCGCTTCTCTGATGTCGCTCAAAACGCACCCCTATCTTGTTCGAAACCGGAATCCGTCCGAAACGCCCGCACCGTGCCTGTGGAACGGATGCTTTCTTCGAGCGAAAACGCCTGTACCACAGGGCGAATGTGCCAAAAAACGCCGTGAACGGAAATTGACAGCGTTTGTCATTATGACCGATGAAGAAATTTTTGCGAAATTTATACCAAATTTGCATATTTAGACAAAAGCCGCCCGGCGAGATTATGCATATCGCCCCCGCCGAGCTTCTTTACAAATGATACATAAGAAGAATCATTTAGCGAATGCGCCCACACGCCTATTCGCGGCGAAGGAAAGCGAAGCGCTCGCGCAGCCTTGCCCTTCTAGCAAAATCGCGCCGCAGCGTCCGCGCGCGAAAGGCGCCCCGGCGAAATACAGAAAAGAAAAGACGGCAGCCGAAGCCGCCGTCTTTTCCGTCCATACCGCGTGCGCAGCATGGAAATGCGAGCGAGCGCGAAAGGCTAATGGCCCATTTTGTCCTCGCCGTCGATCACGTGCTTTTCGGGATCGTAGGTCAAGCCGCCATGCTCGGTTCCGAAGAACATGAGCTTGGTGGGCGCAAGGCCTTCGATGTTGGCGAGATAGCCGTGCAGCATGGTGAAGCAGATGAACACGAACATCATGAAGTAGTGGATGATGCGCACGCTCATCGCCCCGCCCATGGCGGCGATAGCGCCCTCGAACAGCGGGAGGTTCGCCACAGGAGACCACAGGCACAATCCGGTGAAGAACATGAATGCCAGAAGCAGCGGGATGGCCAGATAGGAAAGCTTCTGGGGCACGCCGAGCTTCGCAGACAGCGGATGGTCTTTCTTCAAGAACAGATAGTACTTGATCCATGCGCCGAGCTGGTGCTTGTTGTCTTCCTGAGGAAGCCAGGTCTTGTAATCGGGCACGGTTTCGCGCGTGCCGCCCGTCGGGGCGGATTTCACCGTGAACGCCAAAACGATACGGGCGATGCAATTGATGAAGATCACGAAGCCGAAGAAGATATGGAGCCCGCGAGCGATGCCCATGAACTCGGGCCAGAACGGGAAGTGAATGCAAAAGCCCGTCACGATCAGCACGATCATGGAAATCAGGTTGATCCAGTGCGTCACGCGGAACGGCGCGGGATGCGCTTCGCGGTAATGTGCGAGATGGGCCATCTTACTTCACCCCCCAAGGGCTGGTCACGGTTTCGAACTTCCTGCCCGTCTTCGGCTCCACCACATGCACGGCGCAAGCGGTGCACGGGTCGAAGCTATGGACGGTACGCAGCGCGTTGATGGGCTTTTCGATGTCGGCAACGGGAACGCCGATCAGGGCCTGCTCCAAAGGACCGTAGTTGCCCTCGGGATCGTGCGGCGCGAGATTCCAGGTAGACGGAATGATGATCTGGTAATCTTCGATCTTGCCGTCTTTGACCTTCTCGGAATGGTAAAGCGCACCGCGCGGCGCCTCCCAGAATCCGGTGCCTTCGCCCGTGATCTGCGAAGGTGCGGCGAAATACGAGCTGTCGCCGCCCTTGACCGCCTCGCACAGCTCTTCGACCCATTCCTTCATCAGCGTGGCCACGTAGAGCGTCTCGATCTGACGGGAACCGGTACGGCCGAGCGTGTTCTGAAGCGCGGACAGCTCGCCCTTCTTGGCGCCAAGCGCCTCGAGCAGGCCGTCGATATGCTCGACCACGAAGGGGACGTTGCGCTTGTACGCCACGAGCAGACGCGCGAATCCGCCCGTCTCGAGAGGCTTGCCGTCATAGCGCGGGCATTTGTTCCACGTGTAGCGGTCGTCCACGTTGTATTCGGTGAACGCAGGCTTGACGCCCTGCTCGAACGGAGGCAGGTCGGCATCGCCCTCATACCAGGAGCGGCCCACGTATTCGGTGATCTTCGACTCGTCCACGTCGGAAAGATCGAAGTTCTCGTCGAGCACGCCGGCGGGCAGATAGCGGTCGTTCATCTCGAACGTATCGCGCTCGAACACGCCCCAGGCGCCGTAGCGGCCCACGCCTTTGCCGAACGTGGCAGCCTCGGGATAGAACTTCGCCACGGCGAGCGTATCGGGAATCATGGTGTTGGCGACCCAGTTGTAAAGCTCGTCGACAAGACCCTTGAGGTCGTCGAGCTTCTCTTCGGTGGGAACGAACGCCGTGCCGCCCGGAACGATGGTCATGATATGAGGCATCTTGCCGCCGAGCAGGCCGGCGATTTCGGATGCCTTGCCCTGCATCTGCAGCGCCTCGAGATAATGCGCCGTCAGGATGAGATCGGCCTCGGGAGTGAGGTTGTACTCCCCCGTGTCGAACCAATTGCCGCTGAAAATGGAGAGCTGGCCGTTTTCGGCGAACTTCTTCAAGCGGTCCTGCAGGCCCACGAAATCGGTGGACGGAGTACCCAGCTCGCCCGCCAAATCGTAAGCGGAAGCCGCATCGGCGGAAAGCGCATTGAGCGGATTCACGTAATCGAGGCCCGCCAGGTTGTAGAACCACAGGATATGGCTGTGCAGGAACTGGGAGCCCTCGATCAGATTACGGATGATGCGGGCGTTGTTCGGAATGCGGATGCCGTAGGCCTTTTCGGCGGCGATGGAAGACGCATGCGCATGAGAAACCGGGCAGACGCCGCAAATGCGCTGCACGATGTAGGCTGCATCCTCGGGCGTGCGGTCGCGCACGACGAGCTCCATGCCGCGGAAGCAACCGCCGGAAACCCATGCGTCGGTGACGACGCCGTCGGTGACCTCCATCTCAGCGCGCAGATGGCCTTCGATGCGCGTGATCGGATCGATGATGGAACGTGCCATTTATCGGTCGCCCCCCTTCTTCTTGCTCGCAGCCTCGAGGTCGTCTTTCGCATACACGCCGATGGATTTGTCGGGATGTTTGGCGTCCCATGCGCGCACTTTCTCGAATGCGGCGCCGTTGGGAACGCGGCCCGCGGCCTTCATGCCGAAGCCGTGGATGACCAAAGCGGCGGCGACGATGCCGGTCACGCCGAGTGCGACCGTGCCGGGCTGGAAGGTGATATCGCCCACGCGCAGATCGCGGTGGCGTTTGAAGAACGGCGTGTTGACCTCGACCCAGTTCTGACCGGGATTATCGGGGTTGGCCTCGCAGCAGCCGATGCAGGGAGCGCCCGCCTCGACGCACCAGCTGCGACGATGGTTGTAGCGTACCACGCCGCAGTTGGCCTTGGTCTGAGGACCGCGGCATC
Source organism: Slackia sp. (assembly GCA_030525985.1). Taxonomy (GTDB): domain Bacteria; phylum Actinomycetota; class Coriobacteriia; order Coriobacteriales; family Eggerthellaceae; genus Slackia. Next base: position 13,937 of record JAUNDR010000044.1, read on the forward strand.
CGAGCGGATACAGGCAGTAGCCCTTTGCTTCCTCGGGAGAGCCGAACTGATAGACGAACTCGCCGTTTTCGAAATGGCCGCGGCGCTGGCAGTTGTCATGCACGGTCTGCCCGAAAATCTGCACGGGCTTGTTCTCGGAGTTGAGCTCGGGAAGCTTATCCAGCAAAAGCACGTCGATCAGAATGGCGCAGAGCCATTCGGGATTCGGCGGACATCCGGGAATGTTGATGACCGGAGTCTGGATGCCCTGGCCCTCGAGGAACTTCTGCACGCCTTCGGCATCGGCGGGATTGGGATGCGCCGCCATCCATCCGCCGTTGACGGCGCACGAACCGAGCGCGACGACCGCATTGGCGTGCTCCGCCGCCTCGATCAGATGCTCGTTGCCCGTCCTGCCGGCGACGCGCAGCGCGTTACCGCCCCAGCCGTTGAGCACGGCGCCCTCGTAGACGAGGATGTAGTTGCCCGCTTTGATGGTCTGCTCTTTGGCCTCTTCCATGGACCAGCCCGCAGCGGCGGAGAGCGTTTCGCTGTAATTCAGCGAAATCATCTCGAGCACGACGGAAGCCGCATCGGGGGCGTCGATGCCGGCGAACGCCTCCGTGCAGCCGGTGCAAGAAGCGCCCTCGATCCAGATGACCGGATACAGATCGCCTTGGCTCGCCCCGATGACGGACTCTTCGAGCGCGTGAGCCACGCGAGGAGCGGCGGCTTCGCCCAAACCGACCATGACCGCGAGCGTGCCGCACAGTTTCATGAAGCTACGACGCGAAACTCCGCGCGATTCGAGCATGCCCTGAAACTCTGGGACAGTGGCCTTGTTGTCCATACATACACCTCCTATAGATGCTTTCCGAAATACCGA